>JBKJQZ010000052.1:0-2644 GCA_046594835.1 Acidimicrobiales bacterium
CCGATGCGCTGCGCGCCCAGGCCGATGGTCACCGCTTCGTGTGGTGGCCGTCGATGGCCACGGGCGCCACGCGTAACGCGATTTTGCGTCGGGTGGTCGAGCACGACCAGCTACCGAGTCGGCACCGCGAGGTGTCTGCGCAGACGTGGAAAGCCGTCGCTCCCCTTCTGCCGCGCGTGCGAGAGCTGGCGGGCGCCTTCGCCGAGGGCGGCGAGCACAACTGCTTCGGCACCGTCCTCGCGGCGGCGGGCATGCACGACCCCGCCGACACGTGGGTCGAGCGAGAGCCCATCGAGCGCTGGCTTGCCGACGCGACCGCAGCATCGTCACGCGCCAACGACGACGCACCGGGGACAGTGCTGGTGTGGAGAAACACAACCGGCGAGATCGACCACACCGCCGTGACCCTCGGCGACGGCTGGGCGTTCGAGAAGGCGTCGCAAGACTGGTGGCGACCGCGCGTCGTGCTGCGCGCGAGCGATCTCGTGCGCAGTAAACGATCACCGGGGTACCGGCTTGAGCGCCGTGTCATCGCTCGGAGCGAACAGCGGTAGGCGCGAGCGGTGTCAGTATGTCGCTATGGCGCGATTCAAAAAGGGCGACAAGGTCATCATCACCGAGGGCGACTTCAAGGGTGAGTGGGCCACCATCGTCGACAAAGACGTGATCGGCGACGAACTCACCGTGGCCCTTGGCAAGAACGGTCACGAGATCCGCACGCACGAGGGCCACGTCGACAAGATCAAAGACGACTGAGGAGTTACTCCTCGAGCGCGGGCACGCCCTTGAGCACCGACTTGAGCGCCTGCGCGGCACCAAGCAACGCGGCGGCTTCGTAGGGCACCAGCGTGTTGGTGCCCGTCTCGGCGAACTTGGCCAGCGTGTCGAGCTGAAGGATTGCGACCAGCGTTGGGTTGGGGGCCGCTTCGGTGATGGCGGTGTAGACGGTCTTGACTGCGCTGGCGCGGCCCTCGGCTTCGAGGATCGCGGCCTGCCGGTTGCCTTCGGCTCGCAGGATCGCCGCTTGGCGTTCGCCCTGGGCGGCGCGCACGGAAGCCTGAGCGGCGCCTTCGGCCACATTGATCGCTGACTGTTGGAGGCCCTCGGACTCAAGGATGCGCGCCCGCTTCTCCTGATCGGCCTGCTTCTGCAGCGCAAGCGCTTGCAAGATCTGGGGCGGCGGTGCGATCTCGACGATCTCGATGCGACTGATCCGGATGCCCCACTTGTCCGTGACGGCTTCCATCTGCTGCTGCACGTCAGTGTTGATGCGTTCGCGTTCAGACAGCGCCTCGTCGAGCGACAGCGTGCCGATCACCGAGCGCAGCGCGGTGCGGGCCAACGCGTCAATGGCGACGTCAAAGTCGGCAACGGAGAACAGCGCCTGCTTGGCATCGATGATCTGGGTAAAGATCGTCGCGTTCACGGTGACAACCACGTTGTCCTTGGTGATCACCTCCTGCCGGTCGCCGGGACGCGGAATCTCGCGCATGTCGACGCGCTGAAGCGATTCGATGAACGGCGTGATCAGCACGAGACCGGCTTCGTGGGTGCGCTGGTATTCACCAAGGCGCTTCACCACACCAAGCTCGCCCTGCTGAACGATGTTCACCGCCCTCCACAAGGCAAGAAGCCCGATGATGACGATGAAAATGAAGACGAAGCCGACGGCACCTGCCGCCGCATCGTTTGCTGCAAGAACGTTCACTAATTGATCCCTTCGAGTTGATCGTCGACAGTCCACAACACGAGGGTCGTGCCGCTGACCGCGGTTACTACTGCGGTGGAATGCGCAGGGATGGGCTCGCCCGAGCCTGACGTCGCGAGCCATCGCTCGCCCGCGAGGAGCGCGTGGCCGGCGTGGTGCTCGTCGCCAACGGTGTCGAGGGTCATCACCGTCTGGCCGACGATGCCGCCGTGCACACCGCGCGTGACATGGCCGCCCACGCGCCTGTGTGTGATCGAGCTCATGAACGGTCGGACACCCATGACCCCGACTACGGCAACCACACCCGCCGCCGCGACCTGCACCGCTATGGCGTCCGGGCTCGCGAACGCGATCCCGGCAGCGGCGAAGGCTCCAAGCGCACCGAAGAGCGCGTAAAACGCCCAGTGGTGCAGCTCGATTCCGATGAGCGCCATCCCCAGCACCAACCACGCCCAGCCCACAGCCACCTCCTGACCTATCGCCACCGTACGCCCCGGAAGCCCTACCGCCACCACCGCGAGCGACCGATGTCCGCGCCCTCCCTCGCGTTACGGTGGTGACGGCGTGAAGAAGACTCTGATCGTGTTGCTCATCGTGTTGGTCGCCGTCACCGGTCTGCCCATCCTGATGGGCGGATCGGGCATGGTGCATTGCCAGGACTGCGCACCTGCCACCTTCGCCTCCTGCGGTTTCGCACTCTTCTCCGCTGCGGCCGCGCTTTTCCTGGTTCTGGTGTCGACACGCCTACGCCGCCGAAGCGACACGCGGTTCGGACTGCCGAACAGCTTCGCTCTCGAACGACCACCGCAGCGCCTGGCTTAGTCGCGTCTGTACGCGACTTCGGGTGCAACGAGCATCCGTCTCTAGTCCGGTAGTTGGTCTGATCGCGTCGCGGTCCGTGTTCGGCGAGTTCTATGTCGGCGAACTCGAATCGAT
>JBKJQZ010000289.1:0-17118 GCA_046594835.1 Acidimicrobiales bacterium
TCGATCACGTACATCTCCCACAGCGGACGGCTGCGGTGCAGGGGCCGGGCCATCACGTCAGATGCGAACTCGGCCAACTCCGCGGCGCCGCCGGGCGCAGGCAGCGCGGCGCGGCGCACGTGGTAGTCGATGTCGAAGTCGGGGTCTTCGATCCACAGCGGATGATGGAGCTGGAACGGCATCATCACCAAACGACGACGGAACGGCGGGAGCAGCGGCAACCGGTTGGCCACCATCGCCTTGACGTTCTCAAATGAGTACCCACCGGCGACGTCGGACGGATCAAACACCGCGGTGCTCGCCACGTGCATGTGGCTGCTCGGCGTTTCGAGGTACAGGAAGGTTGCGTCGAGCCCGGTCAGTCGTTGCATAACCGCCATTGTTTCACTTCAGGCTCTCACTTCAGCAGGCGGGACATTCTCCGGTCGGCCAACGGTTTGCCACCGGTCTGACAGGTGGCGCAGTACTGCAGTGACTTCGTTGCGAAGCTCACCTCGCGGACGACGTCGCCGCAGACCGGGCACTCTTGGCCGGTGCGAGCGTGCACGCGCATGCCGCTGCGTTTTTCCGCCTTGAGGCCGGCGGCGGGCAGATCTTTGCTGCGCTCGACGGCGTCGCCGAGCACCCGCACGAGCGCCGCGTGGAGGCGTGTTAGTTCGTCGTCGCTGAGCTTGTTGGCCTTCTTGAACGGGCTGAGGCACGCGGCGTGGAGGATGTCGTCGGAGTACGCGTTGCCAACCCCCGCGATCAGGCGCTGATCCACCAGCGCCCCCTTCAGCTGCACTCCCCCGGCGCTGCGCAACCGCTCGCCGAGCGCGGCCTCGGTGAGGTCGAAGGCTTCCGGGCCGAGGCTCGCGACGAAGGCGATGTCGTTGGGGTGGCGCACCACCCAGACCGAGAGACGTTTCTCAGTCCCCATCTCCGTTACGTCGAAGCCGGACGTGTTGTCCATCACGATGCGCAACGCGAGGGGCGATTTCGTGGGCTTGATCGGCGTCGTCGGTGCGACGTCGAGCCACTTGATCCAACCGCCGCGCGCGAGATGCAGGACAAGCCACACGCCACCGGTGTCGAGTTCGATGTACTTGCCGCGGCGCGTGACGCGTTCCACGGTGCGGCCTTCAAGCGCGTCGATCGGCGGGTCGAAACTCTTGAGCGCGGCGATATGCGCGACGCGCGCTTTTGCGATCGCGTGGCCCTTCAGTCGCTCGTCGAGAAAGCGCGCGAGCACCTCGACTTCTGGGAGTTCAGGCACCGGTAGAGCCGAAGCCGCCTTCGCCGCGGGCGTGATCGTCGAGTTCGTCGACCGGGATGAAGAACGCCTGGGCGACGGGTTGGATCACCAGTTGCGCGATGCGGTCGCCGGGCTCGACCGTGTAGTCGATGGTGGGGTCTGTATTGACGAGTAGCACCTTGACTTCACCCCGGTAGCCCGAGTCGATCAGGCCCGGTGTGTTGAGCACGGTGACGCCGTGCTTCGCCGCCAGTCCGCTGCGGGGCAACACGAGGCCGGCGAAGCCCTCGGGTAATGCGATGCGAATGCCCGTCGCCACGAGCGCACGACCGCCCGCGGCTGGGATGGTTACGCGTTCAGCGGCGGTCAAATCGGCGCCCGCGTCGCCGGGGTGCGCGTAGACCGGAACCCGCTCGCCAACCGTAGGTACCTCGGGAGTCACGCTGGTGAATCTACGGTGTAGGGCGATGGACGGAGCGCTCGTTTGGATGGACCTTGAGATGACGGGCCTTGATCCCGCCACGGACGTGATCGTCGAGATCGCAACGCTCGTGACCGACGGCGATCTCAACATCATCGCTGAGGGACCCGACCTCGTCGTCCACGCGACCGACGAGCAACTCGCGGGCATGAGCGAGGTCGTCAAAAACATGCACGCCAAGAGCCACTTGACCGACGCGATACGTACCTCGACCGTCACCCTCGAGGAGGCCGGCGCCTCCACCCTCGCGTTCATCAAGGAGCACGTGCCGCAGAACCGCAAAGCACCGCTGTGCGGCAACAGCATCGGCACGGACCGCCGCTTCCTCGCCGCGTACCTGCCCGACATCGAGAACTGGCTGCACTACCGATCGATCGACGTGTCGAGCATCAAGGAACTCGTCGAGCGCTGGTACCCCGAGATCTACCCGAAGCGTCCGGACAAGACCGGCAACCACCGCGCCCTCGGCGACATCGTCGACTCGGTCAACGAACTCCGCTTCTACCGCGACAACGTCTTCCTCCCCCGCACGCCCCCCGCGGGCTAGGCGCCGATGCTCGCGACGAGGGTCGCGGGGTACACGACCGCTGACAGCCGGGCGAACTTGCCTACTTGGCGCAGGCACATGCTGAGCGAGAAGACGTAGGCGACGTACACACCGAAACTGGCCCAACCCGGTGATGTGACGAGCAACCCGAACGCCACGACCGCCAGCGCTATGTAGATGACCGTGAGCGCCATGGCGACGGGGTTGCGCGCACCGTTCGCGCGGGCACCGACGCCTTGGGCCACGACGTGGCCGCCGCCGTAGACGGTTGCCTTCGCGTTGGCGTCGCCGGGCTTGTAGGCCCGCAGGCTGACCGGCGTCCACTTCGACGGCAGGCGCACCACGCCGAACGCCCCTGAACCCATTGCGTTGAACAACGACGGGAACATCGAGCGTGAGTCCATACGCGTGGTGGTCTTGACCCACGGGTACACGGCGATGGGGCCGTGCGCCGCCACTTCCGCCGCGATCCGGTCGAGCGCTTCGGGCGTGGCCAGTACCGCGTCGGCCTGGATACGCACGATGACGTCGACGCCGGTCGGGTCGGCCGCGCCGGCCTCGACGATGAGCACCGCGGGTTGCGGGCGCTGGCCCGTCAACGTGGCGACGAGCGGCTTGACCACCACGTCGTTTGGGTCCGCGTCGACCACCACGGCCATGTTGAGTTTGGGTGCATCAGGCCGGACCACGATCCCGCCGGGCGCAGGCGGCAGGTGCCGCACGCGCGCAACGAGCAAAGGGCCGAGGATCGCCCCGGCCAACAGCAGGTACAGCAACTAGTCCGCCCAGGCCTTCAGCTTGGACAGGTCGCCGATCGCGTCCTGGCCGACCGCGGTCACCTGCAGGTTGGTCACGCCCGCCTCGCGGAACGCCGCAATGCGCTCCTTCACGTAGCCCTCGGGGCCAACCAGGGTCATGAGTTCGAGCATCTCGGCCGGCACCGCGGCTGCGGCTTCTTTCTTCTTGCCGTCGAGGTAGAGGTCCTGGACTTCCTTGGCTTCGGCCTCGTAGCCGTAGCGACACGCGAGCGCGTTGTAGAAGTTCTGACCCCGCGCACCCATGCCGCCGATGTAGAGCGCAAGCTGCGGGCGCATGAAGTCGCGTACGCCCTCGAGCCCGTCGCCAATCGCGAAGAGGCCACCGGCCACGACGTCGAGTTCGGGCAGGCTCGGGTCGCGTTTGGCCAGGCCCTTGGCGAGTGCGTCGCCCCACACGTCCTTCGCCTTTTCAGGCATGTAGAAGATCGGCAGCCAACCGTCGGCGATCTCGGCGGTCAACTCGACGTTCTTGTCGCCGATGGCGGCGACGTAGATCGGGATGTGCTCGCGGACCGGGTGGTTGATCAGCTTGAGCGCCTTGCCGAGCCCGGTTCCCTGACCCTCGGGCAGCGGCAGGTTGTAGATGCCGGCGTGCTCGAGCTTTTCGCGGCGCCACATCATGCGGCAGATCTCGATGATCTCGCGGGTACGGGCCAAGGGCTTGTCGTAGGGAATGCCGTGGAAGCCCTCGATCACCTGCGGGCCCGACGCACCGAGGCCGAGGATGGCGCGGCCGTTGGAGACGGCGTCGAGGCCGGCTGCGGTCTGACCGAGGCAACTGGGCGTGCGGCTGTAGATGTTGAGGATGCCGGAGCCGATTTGGACGGTGCTGGTCTTGGCGGCCAGGTAGCCCATAAGGCTGACGGCGTCGAAGGAATAGGCCTCCGCGATCCACACCGCATCGATGCCTGCCGCCTCAAGTTGGGCGACGGTATCGGCGGCCTTCACGACGTCGCCGGCGTAGTTGACTCCGGTAGAAATCTTCATGCAAGAACCCTATTTCTTTTCTTCGCCGACTTCTTGACCGATCGGTCAAGTAGCGTCACGCGCCCATGGCGGAGACCTACAGCAAGTCCGAACAGGTGCCGGCGAGCGAAGAGGTCACCGATCTCGGTAACAACGTGATCCGCATGCAGTTGCCCATCGCCATGCCCGGCCTGCGGCACGTAAACATGTACGGCCTGCTCGACGACAACGGCCTGGCGATCATCGACGTCGGCATCCCGGGCCCGACCACGTGGCGGGCGGTGAAGGCCCGGCTCAAGACGGCCGGATTCAAGGTGAACGACGTCCACACGGTGATCGTCACCCACTCGCACCCCGATCACTTCGGCTGCGCGGGCCGTCTCGCGAGCGAGGCCAACGCGGAGCTTGTGGTGCACAACAACTTCCGATTGTTCTGGAACGAGACCGAGCCGTTGTGCAACCACGGCGACACCGACATGTGTCACGACGACTCGCTCCCCGAAGCCAACCCGTTCATGGGCCCGAACCCGTGGGGCCTCGAAGAACGACAAGGACCACCCGCCCGGCGTCGTTTGATGTTTCGGCTCATGCGCTCGCGCATCTTCGGCAACTACCGGGTGGGCGAGCCTTCGCGCCGGCTGCGGACCGGCGACACCATTCGCCTCGCAGGCCGCGACATGTTCGCCGTGCATACGCCGGGCCACACGCTTGACCACCTGTGCCTGCACGATCCCGAAGGCGGCTTCGTTTTCACGGGCGATCACCTGCTCCCCCACATCACGCCCTACATCTCGGGCCTCGCCGGGGGATCGAATCCGTTGCTCGACTACTTCGCGTCGCTTGAGCGGACTGCGGCACTGCCCGACGTGCGCCAGGCGCTGCCCGCGCACGGCACCGTGATCGACAACAGCGCGCAGCGGTGCCAGGAAATCATCGATCACCACCACGAACGCTTCGAGCGACTCCGCAAAGGATCGGCCGAACTCGGCAAAGCGGCGAGCGTGCGCGATCTGTCAGCGTTCTTGTTCCGTCCGGAAAAGCTCGGCGGCATGGCCGACGGGGAGGCGTACGCGCACCTCGAGTGGCTGCGCCAAGCCGACCGGGCAACGTCCCACCGTGAAAACGGCAAGCTCCTATACGAGGTGACCTCCTGATGAGTGCCCAGATCGTTCCCACACGTCTCGCCCGGCTCGAAGCGCGCATCGCCAAGGAGGTCGACGCCGGCCTCTTGCCCGCCGCGCAGTGGGCCGTCGGCCTCGACGGTGCGATCGCTGCGCACGGCACCGTCGGCGACGCCACCGACGACACGCGCTTCACCATCTTCTCCTCGACCAAGGCGCTCGTGGCCTCCACGGTGTGGACCGCCATTGCCGAGGGCTCAATCAAGATCGACGCCAAGGTCGCCGACATGATTCCGGAGTTCGCGACGAACGGCAAAGAAGAGATCACCATCGAACAGGTGATGCTCCACACGTCGGGTTTTCCGCGTAACGGGTGGAACCTGGAGATGGCCACGTCCGAGGGGCGCCGCGAACGCTTCGCGTCGTGGAAGACGAACTGGGAGCCCGGGACTCGCTACGAGTACCACGCCACAACCGCGCACTGGGTGCTCGCCGAACTGCTCGAGGTCGCGACCGGCAAGAACTACCTCGAAGTGATCGAGGAGCGCGTCACGACGCCCCTGGGCTTGCCCCGCATCCTCGGCATCCCTGAGTCCGACGGCGCCAACATCGCGGAGCTGGTGAACGTGGGCGAGCCGATGACGCCCGACGAACTGGAAGCGACCTTTGGCCTGCGCGAACTGCCCGCCACCGAAGTAACGCCTGAAGCGCTCATCTCGTTCAACGAGCCCGTTCGTCGCGCCCTCGGCGTGCCCGGTGGTGGCGGCGTCACCACGGCGAGTAACTACGCGCTCTTTTACCAAGGACTGCTCCACAACGACAAGGGCATCTGGGACGAAGCGTTGCTGCGCGACGCCACCTCGAAGGTGCGTAACAACTTCGGCGACCCGCTGTTCAACACGCCGGCGGGCCGCGGGCTCGGCGTCGTGATCGCAGGCGACGACGGCAAGGCGAGCATGCGCGGCTTCGGCAAGACCAACTCCCCCGCCACGTTCGGCCACGGCGGCGCCGGCGGCCAGATCGCCTTCGCCGACCCCGAATCTGGCGTGTCGTTCGTCTACCTGACCAACGGCCTCGACCAACACATGGTCCGCCAAGCCCGCCGCGGGGTCGCCCTCGCCTCCATCGCCGGCGAACTCACCGCCCCGCTGTAACGCGGAGCGCCCTGGTGCGACCCGTCCGCATCGCAGTGTCATAGCGACAATCGGCTCGCCCGTGTGCTGCCGACCGCCCGTGTGCTGCCGACCGCCCGTGCCGCCGCCCGCCCGTGCCGCTGCCCGCCCGTGTCCGCTCATGCGATTCGCAGTGTCGTAGCGACAATTCACTCGGCGCCCTCAGCCAACGGCTCGCAGACACGTGCGGCGCAGGGTCAGAGAGCGACAAGCGACAAGCGACAAGCGACAAGCGACAAGCGACAAGCAGTGAACAGTGAACAGTGACCCGCATCTCGACGACACGGCGCACTTCGGCGAGTTCGCCCACGATTCGATCAGACTCGCGGGCGGCTGCGACTGATGACTCGATTGTCGCTACGACACTGCGAATCGCGTGAGCGGACACGTGCGAGTGGCGGCACGGGCGAGACGATTGTCGCTACGACACTGCGAATCGCATGGGTGCGCACTCGTCGCAGCGGGGCCGGGATGTAACACCGTTTCGGAATACTCCGGTCATGGGCGATTACGGCGTGCGAAACCCAGGGTTTCTTCGGCCGCGAGTGTTGCGGTACTGGGTGTGTTTGCAGCTCGCCGAACAACAACGGACGATGACCGTGGCGGAATTGGCGGCCCGCCTCGAAGCCCGCGGTCTGCGGGTCAAGGCCCGTCCGAGCAAGGCGATTTCGGACACGCTGCGATGGGCCGAACCTCGGGGGTGGGCCATCAAGATCGGCCGTGGGCGCTACGGGCCGGGGCGCATTCCCGAGTCGACGCTGCGTTACATGCGCACGATCGTCTCGGTAGCGATCCGTGAGGGCGACCCGCTTCTGACGGACTCGTGACCGACTCGTGACGGACTCGTGACGGACTCGTCACGGACTAGTCACTTCAGGTCCGCTGGCGTCCGCCGATAGGCGGTGCGAAATGCGGATTCGAAATGCAGTCTTGATCGCGTCGAGCGTCGTGGTCGCGAGCCTCACCATCGTCGGTAACGCGCAGGCGTCGCCGAAGAACGAGCGTCACGCGATGCCCGCGCATAGCGAACGCCAGTCGTGTGCACCTCCGATGCGGCCCACGTTCGGGCCCGTCGCCCAATGCCACGCGCACGTGGCGACCAACGCCAACGGCGTCACGCCGATGGCCACGACGAGCTTTGCCTACGGGTACCGGCCCGCCGACCTGCAAAAGATCTACGGCATTCCGGCCGCCGCGGGTGCGCCCACAGTCGCCGTCGTCGCCGCCTACGACAACCCCAACATCGAGTCCGACCTTGCCGCCTACCGCAGCCAGTTCGGCCTGCCGGCGTGCACCACTGCCAACGGGTGCTTCAAGAAGGTCAACCAAACCGGCGGCACCGCCTACCCCGCGGCGGACGCGGGCTGGGCTCAGGAGATTGCGCTCGACCTCGACATGGTGTCGGCCACGTGCCCGAACTGCAAGATCCTTCTCGTCGAAGCGAACTCGAACGGTTTCAATGATCTGCTGACGGCGATCGATTACGCGACCGCCAACGCCAAGTACGTGTCGAACAGCTGGGGCACCGACGAGTTCAGCGGCGCCCAGAATTACGAGTCCCGGCTGAACAAGCCCGGCACCGTGATCACCTTCAGCACGGGCGACAACGGCTACGGCGTGTCGTACCCGGCGTCGTCGCAGTACGTCGTCGCGGTCGGCGGCACCAGCCTCAAGCTCGACTCCGCCGGCAACCGCACGAGCGAGACCGCATGGAGCGGCGCCGGCTCGGGTTGCTCGGCCTACATCGCCAAGCCCACGTGGCAGACCGACAGCGGCTGCGCCAAGCGCGCCGTCGCCGACGTGTCCGCGGTAGCCGACCCCAACACCGGCGTCGCCGTTTACACGAGCTACGGCAGTACCGGTGGTAACTGGTGGGTCTTCGGCGGCACCAGCGCCTCGGCTCCGATCATCGCCGGCGTCTACGCAGCGGCGGGTGCGCCGGCGGCCAACACCCGCCCGGCGTCGTATCCGTACGCCAACAAGGCGGGCCTGACCGACATCACCTCGGGCAACAACGGCACCTGCTCGGTCAGCTATCTCTGCAACGCGGTCGCCGGCTTCGACGGGCCGACGGGTCTCGGCGTACCCAAGAGTGCCGCGTCGTTCATGGCGCCCGCAGCGGCGACGACCACCAACAAGGCGCCCGTGATCAACAGCAAGACCAAGTCGTGCAACTCGAGCGCAACGTGCAGTTTCACGGTCAACGCTTCGGACCCAGAGGGCCAGGTCCTCACCTACGTGTGGACGGCAAGCACCAGCACGACCAAGACCGCAACCATCACCTTCAACGCAACCGGCACTCGCACGATCACCGTCGGCGTGAAGGACGGCGTCAACACCACCTACACCTCGATCTCGGTCAACTGCGCCTATCAGACCACCTGGTACGGCGCCCAAAAGCTGGTCTGCGCTTAAGCGATTCGCAACGTCGGCAACACGTCGGTGGGGGCGCCGTCGGCGACGATGCGGCCGTCGTCGACCACCAACACACGGTCGGCGATCTCCACAGTCGACAGTCGGTGGGCGATGATTACCGCGGTCCGGTCGGCCAACAGCGTGCCCAGCGCGGCTTGCACGAGCCGCTCGGTCGGCAGGTCGAGCGATGACGTGGCTTCGTCGAGGATCAGCACGCAGGGATCAGCGAGAAACGCGCGAGCGAACGACACCAACTGGCGTTGTCCGCTCGAGAGCCGACCGCCGCGCTTGGCGACCTCGGTGTCGTACCCCTCGGGTAGCGCGCAGATGAAGTCGTGCGCGCCAATAGCTTTGGCCGCGGCTTCGACCTCGGAGCGGGTCGCGTCGGGGCGACCGAGTCCGATGTTCCAGGCGACGGACCCGTCGAACAGGAACGACTCTTGGGTCACCGCAACAACGAGGCGGCGCAGGTCGTCGTCCGCGAGTTGATCCAGGTCGACTCCGTCGAGCATGACGCGTCCCGTCGTCGGGTCATAGAAGCGTGAGATAAGCCGGGCGATGGTCGACTTGCCCGCACCGGTGCGCCCCACCAATGCGATGGTGGACCCGGCCGCAATGTCGAGCTGCACGTTGTGCAGGACGGGCCGGCCCTCGCGGTACGCAAAGGTGACGTCGTCGAAGCGCACGTGGCCGCGCGGATCGAGGATGCGCACGGGGTTCGCCGGCTCGGCCACCGACAGCGGCTCTTCGAGCACGCCCGACAGCTTCTCGAGCGCGGCCGCGGCGGACTGGAAGACCGAATAGAACTGTGAGAGTTCCTGCACCGGCTCGAAGAACATCTTCATGTAGAGCAGGAACGCGGTGAGCACGCCCACCGTGATCTCGCCGCCGAAGACGCGGTAGCCGCCCACGAGGAGTAGCCCGGCCGTGGCCGCGTTACCGATCGTGCGCGTGCCCGGTCCGTAGATCGCGCCGAGGCGCATCGACCACACGTTGGCCTGGCGGTAGCGGTCGTTGAGGTCGCCGAAGATCGCGTCGTTGCGACCCTCACGCCGGAACGCGGCGACGGCGCGCATGCCGCCGACGGTCTCGACGAACTGCACGATGACGCCCGTCACGCCTTCACGCGTCGCGCGGAACGCGAGCGACGAGCGCGCCCGGAACCACCACGTCAACGCGACGATGAAAGGAAGCGACGTCATGGCGACGAGAGCGAGCTTCACGTCGAGCACAAACATCACGACGGTGAGGCCCACCAAGAACAACAGCGACCACGACAGCGTGGAGAGGCCGTAGACGAGCAACTCGGCGATGGCGTCGACGTCGGAGGTGAGCCGAGAGATCACGCGGCCTGACGTGTAGCGCTCGTGGAAGCTGATGCTGAGCTTCTGGAAGTGGTCGAACAGGCGACCGCGTAGGTCGAACAGGATCTTCTGACCGATGGCGCCGGTCATCTTGGTGAAGGTGTAGTCCGTGATCCCGGCCGTGGCCGCCGCCACGACGAACGCCCCGACGATGAAGAACAGGTGCGTCGCGTCGTGGCCGTCGCGCAGGCGCGGGATGCCGTCGTCGATCGCCATCTTCACGAGCACCGGCCCCGCGACCGCACACAGGTTGTAGATCGTGATCACGCCGATGGTCGTGAACACCTGACGCAGGTGCGGCGCGAGCAGCGACGTGAGCAGTCGCTTGGAGCGGCCGCGCAGGAACGCGCCAAGCGACGACGTGACGTCGTCGACGTCTTCGGGGGCAACGCCCCGCCAATCGTCGGTCACTACGCCACCTCCTCCGACGCAGATTCGGTCTCGTGATCCAGCACCGCGGACTCGTCACCGATCACCGCGGCGTAGTGCTCGTTCGTCTCAAGCAACTCCTCGTGCGTACCGGTGGCCACGATGCGGCCCTCGTGCAAGAACGCAACGCGATCGGCGAGCGCGACCGTCGACGGGCGATGCACCGCGATGATCGCAGTGACGTTCTTGAGCACGGCGTGCAGCGCGTCGTGCACGGCCTGCTCAGTACGCACGTCGAGCGCGGAGAGCGGGTCGTCCATCACGAGCACGGCGGGGCGCCCGACCACCGCACGCGCGAGCGCAAGGCGTTGACGCTGGCCGCCGCTGAGCGAAATGCCTTGCTCGCCCACCCGGGTGTCAAGACCCCACGGCAGGTCGTGCGCGAACGAGGCCGACGCTACGTTGAGCGCGATCCGTAATGCGTCATCGTCGAGGTCGGGCGAACCCAGCAGCACGTTCTCGCGCACCGATGCGCTGAACAACGTCGGGTCGTCAAAGGCGACCGACACCCGCGACCGCAGTGAGTTGAGGGTGAGGTCTCGCACGTCGACTCCGTCGAGCAGCACGCGCCCCGCGGTCGGATCCGTCAGGCGACCGATCAGTGCGAGCAGCGTGGTCTTGCCCGAACCGGTCGAGCCCACGAGCGCGAGCGTCTCGCCCGGAACGATGTCGAGCGTGAGGTTCTCAAGCACCGGCGCGACGCTGCCCGGGAACGTAAAGCTGACGTTCTCAAAGCGCACGTGGGCTGGGCCGACGTCGGCGGCGTCGACAGCGTGGGGCGCGTCGGCGATCGAGGCCGGCGTGTCGAACACCTCGTAGATACGTTCCGCCGCGGTGGCCGATTCTTCGGCCATCGACAAGATCTCGCCGAGCGATTCGACCGGCCAGACCAGCATGATCATGAGCGAGAAGAACATCACCAATTCGCCGGTGGTGAGCGAGCCATGCGCCACGGCATACGCGCCCGCAAGCAACACCATCGCCTGCACCATCTTGGGCACGAAGCCGAGCAGGCCAAAGAAGCGGGCCCGCAGGCGGGTCTGCTCCATTGCCGAATCGTGGATCTCGTCGGCGGCCGCGAGGAACTTGCCGAGCATCGTGCGGCGCCGACCGTAGGCCTTGATCACGCGCACACCCTGCGCGGCCTCTTCGATCTGGGTGGTGAGGTCGCCGGTCTGGTCTTGCACGCGGCGCGTCACGCGGCCGTAGTCGCGGTTGAACGAACGAGAGATGAGCGGCACCGGGAGAAAGCCAATAGCGGTGAGCATCGCCAGGCCGACGTGGCGGGTAGCAAGAATGCCGATCACGTAGACGAACGTGCAGATGTTCACCACGAAGAACACGAGGCCGAAGCCGAAGAAGCGTCGGATCACCGAGATGTCGGAGTTGGCCCGCGAAAGCAGCTGGCCCGTCTGCCACTGGTCGTGGAACGCCAGATCGAGGCGCTGCACGTGCGCGTAGAAGTCGTTGCGCATGACCGTTTCCATGTCGGTGGCCGCGTAGGCGAGCATCAGGCGGCGCAGGAACGCCAGCCCACCGTCGATCATGCCGACACCGAGGGCCAGCAGGGCGAGCGGGGCGATGCCGGGGCGGTCACCGGTCGCGAGCGGTCCGTCGATCATGCGCTGGGTGATGACGGGCAGATAGGCGGCCACGATCGTCCCCGTTAGCGCGGCGAGGATCATGAGCGCCATCGTCCGGTAGTGGGGCCGGGCGTAGCTACGGACGCGCCAGAGCGCTTGGAGGTGCATAGGGAGGACCCAATTCTGCCGCTTCGGGCAATTCCGATGCCTGCAATTTTTTCCGGCCTCGTATCCTTCGCCCTCATGCCGGACATCTACACGCACGGCCACCACGAGTCGGTCCTTCGATCCCACAGCAACCGGACCGTGGAAAACAGCGCGGCGTATCTCCTCCCGCACCTGGGCGCGGGCCTCGATCTGCTCGACGTGGGCTGCGGCCCCGGCACCATCACGATCGACCTCGCCAACCGGATCGCGCCAGGCAAGGCGATCGGCATCGACGTGGCGCAAGACGCCATCGCCGCCGCCAACGCGCTCGGCTCTGACATCGATTTTGCAGTGGGCGACGCCTACAACCTCGACTACGCCGACGGCACCTTCGACGTCGTTCACGCTCACCAAGTCCTGCAGCACCTGACCGACCCCGTGGCCGCGCTCCACGAGTGGAAGCGCGTCCTGAAGCCCGGTGGCATCGTCGCGGCGCGGGACTCGATCTACTCGTCGAAGAACTGGTTCCCAAAAGACCCGATGCTCGATCGCTGGCTTGCGCTGTACCACCAGCTGACCGACGCCAACAACGCCGAGGACGACGCCGGCGTGTTCTTGCCGCACTGGGCGAGCGAAGCCGGCTTCGACGACGTCGCCTTCAGCGGTTCGATGTGGGCCTACGCCGATCCGGCGTCACGCGAGTGGTGGGGTGGCCTGTGGGCTGACCGCACGCGCTACTCCGCGTTCGCGACCCAGGCGATCGAATATGGGTTGACCACGCAGGCTGAACTCGAAGAGATTGCTGCTGCGTGGATGCGGTGGGCCGCCCACCCGACGTCGAGCTTCGTCGTCGTCCACGGAGAAATCATCGCTAGGAATTAAGACGTAAATGGGCGCAATCAACATCGACAAGCTTGCGTACCAAGTACCGGGCGGACGTACCTTGTTCCAGGACGTCTCCTTCGCGGTGGGCAACGGCACCAAGACGGCGCTGATCGGCGACAACGGCGTGGGCAAGACCACGCTGATGCGCCTTATCGCGGGCGACATAGATGCATTAGGGGCGGGGCCGCTTGCAGGCAGCATTCGGATCGACGGACGCCTCGGGGTCATGCGCCAGCTCGTGGGCATGCGCGGCCAGGCCGACACCGCGCACGACCTGTTGGTCTCGCTCGCCGACCCGAGCCAGATCGTCGCTGCCCTCGAACTCACCGCGGCCGAGCGCGCATTGGCCGATGACCCGTCGGAACGCAACGGGCTGCGCGTGGCCGACGCCGTGACCAAGTGGGGCGACGTGCACGGCTTCGAGCTCGAAATCGTGTGGGACGCCGCATCGCTCAGCTCGATCCGTCAGCCCTACGAACAGATCAAGGACCGGCCCCTCACCACCTTCTCGGGAGGCGAACAGAAGCGGCTGGCGCTCGAGGTCCTGTTCCGTAGCAGCGCCGACGTGCTGCTGCTCGACGAGCCCGACAACTTCCTCGACATAAAAGGCAAAAACTGGCTCGCCGAGCAACTGCGCGCGACCGCGAAGACGGTCTTCTACGTCACCCACGACCGCCAGCTGCTCGCGGACTCAGCAACGCGCATCGTCACCCTCGAAGCGTCGGGCGCGTGGGTACACGGGCAGGGCTTTTCCACCTACCACCAGGCTCGCACCGACCGCCAAGCCAAGCTCGACGACGACTTCCGCCGTTGGCAAGACGAGCGCGACCGGCTCAAGCAGTACATGCGCACCATGAAGATCCGCGCCGGGATGTCCGACGCCAACGCGGCCCGTGCCCGCGCCGCCGAGACGCGCTTCAAGCGCTTCGAGAACGACGGCCCACCGCCCGAATCGGCCCGAGACCAGAACATCAACATGCAGCTCGGTGGCGGCCGTACCGGCAAGCGCGTCGTGATCATGGAGGAGCTCTCGATCGACGGGCTGACCGATCCCTTCACCGGCGAGATCTGGTTCGGCGAACGCGTCGCGATCATCGGCCCGAACGGCACCGGCAAGACTCACTTCCTGCGACTGCTCGCGGGCCACGAGATCGGCCACGAAGGCAAGGCCGAGCTCGGCGCACGCGTCAAGACCGGCCACTTCTCCCAGACCCACGACCACCCCGAGCTGCTCGGCACGCGCGTAAAAGACATCGTGATGGGCCACGACCTCACGATCGGCCAAGCGATGTCGCGGCTCAAACGCTACGAGCTCACCTCCGCGGCCGAACAGCCCTTCGAAACCCTCAGCGGCGGCCAGCAGGCACGCCTGCAGGTGCTGCTCCTCGAGCTAAGCGGAGCGACGCTGCTGCTGCTCGATGAGCCCACCGACAACCTCGACCTCGTCTCGGCCGAAGCGCTCGAAGAAGCCCTCGAGACCTACGAAGGCACCGTTGTCGCGGTCAGCCACGACCGATGGTTCCTCAAGTCGTTTGATCGCGCGTTGGTGTTTGGCCGTGACTGTTCCGTGAAGGAAGCAGACCTATAGCCAGTCCCATAAATATCTGCAGCACGAGCGGCGCGACGGCGACAACCTTCTCGTTTGACTTGTAGACGTCAAGGTGACCGAGGTGGTAGATCGCGTGCGGCGCGGCGTAGGCGGCCAGTGCGAGACCTGCGGCCTGCACTAATGAGTCCGTCCTCTTCCAGATCGCCATTCCCACCACGATTACGAGGGCGAGGTTGAGCGCTCCGAAGTCTCGGATGAAGTGCTCGTTGTAGGGCCCGTTGATGTCGATCCAGTGAAAGCTGCCGCCGGGAAAGTTTTTGTAGAAGTTCGTCGGTGACGCCAAGGGCCAGATGGCCAGCGGCAGCAGCACCACGAAGTTGATTGCCAAAAGGAGCCGCTTCATTTCATCTCCTTGATGATGAGGGGCCAGCCCTCGCGTTGGGATGGTACCGACGGCGCCCAGCCCGTCGCCGCTTTGAACTTCGCGTTGCTCACCCGCGCGCTGCTCCCTAGTAGCGGGACCGGTGCGAGCAGATGACGGAGCTTCTTCTTGTGCAGCAGCGAGGCGAGCAGCGTCGACGATGCGCGGCGAGTGATCGGATCGTCCTCGGCGACGTTGTAAATCCCCGCGGGCGCGCCGAGCGCGGCCACGACGGCGGTCGCCACGTCATCTGCGTGGATCATCGTCCAGTAGCCGTCGGCCTTGCCCGGCATCGAGGCGACGCCACGTTTGGCGTAGCGCACCTGATCAATCGTGTGATGCGAGTCGGCCGAGTAGAACTGGGCGAAGCGCAGCACGACGCCACCTTCGAGCGCCAGCGCGTTCGACTCCGCCGCCTTCACTGCGTCGATGTAGCGCTCGTCGAGTTGGGCGGATTCTTCGGTGATCCACTCGTCGCCATGATCGCCATACGGGAACGTGATGCTCTCCTGGATCATCCGCCCGTTCGATGCGGCTGCGAGGTTGGCCGACGCGTCGGACCGGAGCTTGTCGTTCTCCTTGAACGCGCCCGGGATCGCCGCCTTGGTCATCTTCGGGATGTGCGTGAGGAGGTTGACGACGACGTCGTGGCCCGCAACGTGGGTCTTCACGTCGGCCGCGTCGAACACGTCAAACGCGACGGGCTTCGCGCCGAGGCCGACGAGCAGCTTGGCCTTGTCATCTGTACGTGCGAGGCCGCACACCTCGTGGCCTGCCTTCACCAGTTCGCGGGTGGCGCGCCACCCGGCCACGCCGGTCGCCCCGGCTACGAAAACTTTCATGACAGCTCCTTTTGGATCCATTTGGCGGCGCGCCCTTGCGCGCCCGGGGTGGCCGAACGCAGGAACGACCCGAGGAGATCGTTGATCGACACGGCGTTGAGGGCGTCGCGGTACGCGGCTTCGGCGTCGTACATCACCTTGGCGATGCCGCACACGCCGCGATAGTCCGACTTCGGTCCACCCGCCGGCCCGCGCTGGCGGATCTCGGCGCACTGAAACGCGCGCGTGCGGCCTTCGACGGCTTCGACCACGTCGAGCACCGTTATGTCCTTGGCGGCGCGGGCCAGGCGGTAGCCGCCCTTGCGGCCCGGCACTGCCTCGAACACGCCGGCGCGGGTCAGCGCCTGCAGGTGCTTGGCCAAGTAGGCACCGGGCACGCCGTGGTACTCGGCCAACTTGGCCGCGGTCAGGCCCTTGTCGGGTGGCACCACCGCCAACATCGACGCCACGTGCAGCGCCCACTCGACCCCGTCCGACATCTTCATATATCCGGAGTATAACTATCCGGATATTATTTATCCAGATAACAGGTCGTCAGAATGCGCCGGTGACAAAGCCCGTGTTCGAAGGCAAAATCGGCCGCTTCCTCGATGAGTCCGAAGCGTGGTGGCCTGAGCTGCACGAACCGCCAGCGGGCTCGCCCAACGTGGTGGTGGTCTTGCTCGACAACGTGGGCTACGCCCAGTTCGGTTGCTACGGCTCCGACATTGCGACACCGACCTTCGACCGCCTCGCGGCGAACGGGCTGCGCTACTCCAACTTCCACACCACCGCGCTGTGCTCGCCCACCCGCGCGTGCCTGCTCAGCGGCCGCAACCATCACTCGAACGGGATGGGCCGCATCGTGGAAGTGGCGGCGGGCTTCCCGGGCTACAACGCAACGATCCCGAAGGAGAACGGCTTCCTGTCCGAGATCCTCCTCGACGCTGGGTACGCAACCTTCGCCGTTGGCAAGTGGCACCTCGCACCTGCGACGGAGATGACGATGGGGTCGCCCCGCGACAAGTGGCCACTCGGCCGCGGCTTCGAGCGCTTCTATGGATTCATGGGCGGCGAGACGGACCAGTACCACCCTGATCTCGTGCACGACAATCACAACGTCGAGCCGCCGGCGGCGCCCGCCGACGGCTACCACCTGACCGAG
>JBKJQZ010000058.1:0-11875 GCA_046594835.1 Acidimicrobiales bacterium
GTGACGTGATGCGGGCCCGGGCCGCGGCTGTCGAGAAAGCGACGCAGGAAGTCGTTGTCCTCGGGTCGGACCGGCTCGAGGACTTCGATCTTCATGTTGTTCGCGTAGCGAACCTGCGCGGGCCCAAAGCCGACGCCCGGGGTGCGGTCGCCGCTAACCCACACGCCACCAAACTCGCGGCGGTAACGGGGCCAGAGCTCTTCCCACGATTCCGCGGCCACCGCCAGGTGGTCGAGGTAGGACTGGTCTGCCATGGTGCTCGGTCGCTACGCGCCGCTGGTCATCGACTCGAAGAGTTCGATGTGCTCGTCGACCATCCGCTTGGTAGAGAAGTACGTCTCAACTGCGCTGCGGCAGGCGACGCGATCGAGTTCGCCGATCCGACCAATCTTGGCCGCCATGTCGTCCTCGTCGGTGCACAGGAAACCGGTTACGCCGTCCTGGACGATCTCGGGCGCGGCGCCCTCGGGGAAAGCGAGCACAGGGGTGCCCGAGGCCAGCGCTTCGATCATCACAAGACCGAACGGTTCGTTCCAGCGGATCGGGTTAAGCAAGGCGGACGCGCCGGCGAGGAGTTCGAGCTTCTGCTCGTGCGGCACTTCGCCGAGATACTGGATCTCGTCGCTGAGGTGGGGCCGGACGTGCTCGTCGAAGAACGCGATCTCCCACGCCTCGCGCATCTTCGCCGCCATCAGCAGCGGCACGCCGGCCTTCTTCGCCGCGGCGATTGCGCGATGCGGACCCTTGTCGGGCGACATGCGACCAAGGAAGAGGCAGTAGCCGCCGTCGCCGGTGCCCACCGGAAAGTCTTCGGCGTCCACGCCGTGGTGGATCACACGCGCGCACTGCACGCTCGGGGCCGAGGCCGCCTGCGCGTTGCTGATTGCGATGATCGGCGTGCGCGACTTGTTCAGGCGCTCATACAGATCGGTCAGCTCTTCGTTAAATGGCCCGTGGATCGTGGTGGCGACGGGCAGGTTCGGGTAGCGGTCCGCCGCGTGGAACGGCCCGATGATCGAATGATCGTGCACCACGTCGGCGCCCCACTCCGACACGGCTTCGTACGCGTGCAACACGTGGCGCTGCTCGGGCACCGCCATGCCGATGCGCATGCCCTCGGCCTTCTCGAGCACGAACTGCATGGGCACCGGCGTGGTGGAGTCGCCCGTCGCATAAAGCAGGACTTCGTGGCCCGCAGCCTGGAACCCGACAGACAGACGGTCGACTACGAGTTCGATCCCGCCGTAGAGCTTGGGTGGAACCGGCGCCCAGGGCGGCGAGATGACAGCGATGCGCATGGCGGGAGATTTTGGCAGGCTCCGGCGGTCACGACGCCTTTGTCTGGAGGATTCCTTTCCTGGGCGCGACCAGACCCGTGCGCGAGGTCGGTACCCTCATCCACGCATGCAGTTGGAGAAGTTCGGGCGCAGCCTTCTGGGCGCCTTCGCCGTAACGGCACTGGCGGCGTGTTCCCCGTCCTCGGCTAGTTCCGACGCCAAGGCCGCCGCGCCGGCGGTCAAGGCCGTGCCTGTGACCGCGGCCCCGACGACCACCACCGGCGCGCCGACCACCACAAGCACCACACGCAAGCCCACCACCACCACGACCGCACCGAAGCCGCGCGCGGTAATGAACACGAACTTCGGGCCCTTCTTGCAGTCCGAAGGGATCGTGCTCAACTATCCGACGCGGTTCGTCGAACGGGTGGGCTTCCACGAATCAAACAAAGCGGGTAGCCGCTTCCTGGGCGTGCTCCCGAGCGCCGGTGATGTGTTCGACCTCCCGAGCCGCGAGCGCAGAACCAACGCCCGCACCGCGGCCGACGTGTTGTCGGAACCCCGCGGCGAGGTACGCGCGCCGGTGACGGGCCGCGTCCTGCGGGCCGGGACCTACACGCTGTATTGCAAGTACACCGACTCCTACCTCGTGATCGAGCCCGACGCCCACCCCGGTTTCGAGGTGAAGCTGCTCCACATCACCAACCTGGTTGTCGGTGTGGGCCAGCGCGTCGATGCGGGCGTTACAACGGTGGCCGCGTACCCCACGCGCTTGCCCTTCAAGTCGCAGGTGGAGGACTGGTCGACCGCGCCGGTATGGCCCCACGTGCACCTCGAGGTCGACGACCCCACTATCAAGAACCCGCCGGGCGTAGGCGGCAAAGGCTGCTCGTAATGTTGTTCGTTTAAACACGCGACCGCCGTGGGTAGTCGGCGGGTGTGTTGAGACCGCGCTGGGAATCATGGAGTGACACGGCACGACGTGAAGCGGTGGCCGTGGCAATAGTCATCACCACCACATTCGGTGGTTGGGGCACGCACAACGCCGCGGCCGCGATTGCGCACACGACGGCGCCCAGCGTCGCCACTGCGGCGCCCGTGCCGAAGTTGTCCTCGTCAGCCGACGTGATCGAAGCAGTGTTTGGATTCGGCGACCTGCTCAACGCGGTGGGCTACCAACTGTCCTTTGAGCCCGGCGCGCGTGATGCCGCTGCGCTTGATCGCAGCTGCGGAGACCTACGCAACGCGAACGAACAGTTCGAGCTCGCAGCCGCTCGTGCGAAAGACGTGGGTGACCGCCTGCGTGGCGATGCGGGGCCGGTTCTCGCCTTCTGCCTCGGCTCGAGCAACGAACCCGAAAACGCCTACGGCCAATTCGTGTCCTACCGCGAACATGCTTTCGAACTAAAGGAAAAACTCGCCAGTTAGGGCGGCATATCGAACGCGCGTTCGGTACAATGGGAAGCGCTTCGCAGCCGCTTTGCCGGGTGCCTTCTACCGCAATCGCAGTTGTAATTTCGGAGGTTCCCGCCTGTGTCTCAGCCCTCTACTTCCTTCGGCCGAAAGGTCGCGTCCGACTACGCCCGAATGAACACGTGCCAGGGCGAGTGGATCTTGAAACTGGCCGAGCTCGACATCACCGAGGAGTGGCGCGGCGACGGTTGTTCGAACTGTGTGCAGTGGCTTCAGGTGTATTGCGGCATGGCCCGCTCCACCGCGAAGGAAAAGCTTCGTGTTGCACGTGAACTTGGCAAGCGGCCGGTCGTCGCCCGCGCATTGTCCGCTGGCGTCATCCCGTATTCGAAGGCGCGCGAGCTAACTCGTCTGGTCGGTATCGACCACGAACGCGACGAGCAGTACGTGGCCGACGCGCCGACGATGAGCATGCCCAGGCTCGAAGGGTGGGTGAAGCAATGGAATTGGAACCACGGCCAAGACGCCAAGCCCGCGAACCTTGACGATCACTACGGCATCCGCCGCGAGCGCGGCTTCGGTGGCGGGCTCGGTCGGATCGTGATTGAACTGCCCGACGACGACATCGACAGGATTTTCGCGGTCCTCGATGCGTACATCGATCACGTGTACCGCCGCGACCAGGGCGCTGCCGGGAGCGAAAAGGCTCCACTGGAGCCGCTCGTGGTGCCCGTCGAGGTGGCTCCAGTGGAGCCTCCCGTGTATGCGCCCCCAACCGCGTTCGACGTTGAACAGCCGCAAGAGGAGCGCCGTGCGCTCCCAGCGCGACGGCTCGATGCTCTGGTCGACCTCTTCGAAGAAGTCGTTCTCGCTCGAGACGACGAAATCGATCCGGAACGGGCAGCCATCGGCGTGACTATCGCCTACGAGGATCTCGTCGAACGCGCGGGCGGCGCGGGTCTCGGCGCCAGCGGTTCGGTGCTGACGGGAGAAGCCGTGCGACGCCTTTGCTGCGACGCGAACATGCATCGAATAGTGGTGAAGGGTGTTTCCGAGGTGCTCGACGTGGGCCGGAGTACCCGTCAGTGGAGCACACCGCAGCGCCGGGCCATACGGGCCCGTCACGGTCACCGTTGCGCCGCCGAGGGGTGCGGCCGACGCATCACGCACATCCATCACATGCGCCACTGGGAAGACGGTGGGCCCACCGACATCGACAACGGCGTTCCGCTGTGCTTCTACCACCATCACCTCGTCCACGAAGGTGGATGGTCGGTTGCCTACGACGTGCACTCGGGGATCACCCGCTTCGAGGGCCCGCACGGCCAAGTGATGGAATCGCAGGCGACTTTTCGACGGGCGGCATGAGTAGCAAAAGCCCAACAGACGGATCCGCGAAACTGCTCTGGACGCCAGGGTTTCGATCGCGAGAACCCTGCGGTCAGTGGGCTTCGGTCATCGCTGGCGAGGCCAGCAATCGGCGGGCTTCGGCGGCGACCCACGCCATGCCAAATTGTTCCGCAGTGGCCAGGGCCTCGGTGACGAGTCCCACGCCCCGCTCGCGATCGTCGAGTCCGGCGCGGGCGAGCAGCATCCGCCCATACCAAAGGCGCGTCTGGGCCAGAAAGACCGGAGACCCGACTCGTCCCTCGAGCTCGAGTGCGGCCCGGTAGTGGGCCTCGGCGTCGTCCCACCGACCGAGCGTGACCGCCACCATTCCCAGGTAGCGATCGGCCGCGCCAAATGAAAGGGGTACATGAGCCGCGAGGACCATCGTGCCTCGTTGTTCGAGGAGGGCGTCGTAGAGGGTCAAGGCGGCGTGCTTGTCAGCCACAAGAGCGCACACTTCTGCGAGACCCGCGACGCCCCAACGCCGTACCAGGCTCAACGGCAGTCTGACAATGCCCCCCTCGGTGAGCTGGGCGAGCAGCGGCGCAGCCTCTGTGAGCTGCCCGTGGTGGGCGTAGACCATGGCTCGGACCCCCGCGTACTCGGGCGCAAGGCTCGGGATCTGCGCCAGGATGAGGTCGGCCCCGGCAAGGAGTCCGTCGAAGTCGCCCAACGAAATCAGACGGGCGAAACTCTCCGCGAACAACGTGGTGGTGACGTCGAGGTCGCTTGGGGCGTACGCACTGGCTTGGTTGCTGTGCGCTTCAGCGTCGGTGAACCGCCCGTCCATGCTGGCGCGTCCGGCCTTCGCGACGGCGGCGGTAGCGAGTGGCCACCACCACTGCTGGGTGGCACCCAGGTCACCAAGGGCGGCGATGTCAGCGTCGAAGCCGACCATGTCGCCTCGGCTGAGACGCGTAATGCTCCGTTCGAGCAGTCCGTCGGCGAGGCTGCGGGCGTCGCCGAGGCTGACCGCGACCGTCATGAGCTCATCGGCGAGGATGTCGCGTTCCGCGGGCAGAGCGGGCGACAGAAGCCGGGCGTTGAGCGCGGCCACGAGCAGAGCTGGGTCTTCGGCTTGGCGGGCGAGCTGGAGGGCGCGCTCGGCGAGAACGGCGCCGGCGGCGCCGTCGGCTTCGCAGAAGCCGCGGTACCGGGCGAGCGCGGCAGTGGTCCGGGCTCGGAGCGCGACGTCGGCTTCGGTGAGGACCTCGAGCGCGTCCTCGCACGCGACCGCGGCGGCCTGGTCGGGGACGCCGAACTCGGCGAGGGCGGCGAGCAGGATGGCGGCACGGGCGAGGCGTTCGCCGTCGCCGAGCAGTCGGGCCAGGTCGGCGGCGGCAAGCGCGGCCTGGCGGGCGGCGGGACGCTCGCCCAGGGACCACCGGGCGGTGGCGAGTGCGTACAGCAAGTCAGCTCGTTGAGTGGGGTCCGGGTCGTCAGCGAGGTCAAGGACACCGAGGCCGCGTTCGAGGTGGCCGACGGCTTCTTCTTGGGCGAGATGCTGCACGGCCCGCTGTCCGGCGGCCAAGGCGTAACCGGCAGCTTTGGTCTCTTGGCCGTCGAGGGCGGCTTCGGCGAAGTGGTGGGCGAGCGCCTCGAGGTGAGAGTCGGCGTCGGGGAGCGCCTCGATGGCCTCGCCAACTCGCCGGTGGAGGCGAGTGCGCCGTGCCGTGGTTAGCTCCGCGTACAGCGTGTGACGCACGAGGGCGTGGGCAAAGCCGTAACCCCTTCCGGACTCGACGAGAACGCCAGCCCGCACCGCCTCGTCGAGGGCGTCGAGGAGGGTGTCGGGGTCGTCGGCCGCGTCAGCGACGCGACCGAGGAGGCGGTGCTCGAAGGACTGGCCGACGACCGCTGCGACCGCCAACGCCTTGTTGGCGGCGTCGGAGAGGCGGCTGATGCGTCGGCTAATCACCTCGCGCACGCCCTGCGGCAAGCCCGCCTCCTGGACCGTCTGGAACGAGGTGGCCCAGCGGCCGTCGGCCCGGTAGATCGCTCCGGTTTCGACCAGGTGGCGCATCATCTCGCTCATGAAAAACGGGTTGCCGTTGGTCTCGTCGCCCACCGCCCGGGCCATCTGGCGCTCCGTGTCGTCGAGCGCCCGGCCCGCGCTGGCCTCGACAAATGACCGAGCCCCGGACTCGTCGAGCCCCTTGAGCGCGACGCGGTCGACGGTGGCATCGCGTCGGAGATCGGCGAGCATGTCGGCCAGGGGATGGGCCCGGTCGAGCTCGGTGTCACGGTAGGTGCCCAAGACGAGCACGGCGCCAGTGTCAGGTGCGCGCAAGAGGTGGCGCAAGAGCATCAGCGTTGGCTTGGTGGCCCAGTGCAGGTCGTCGAGGACCACCACCACCGGCGTTTCTGCTGCGACGGCAGCCAACCAAGCGGTCACCGCGTCAAAGAGCCGCTGACGCTCGGTCTCGGGGTCGGTACGCAACGGCTGCGTGATCCCAGGGACGAGTTCGGTGAGCCGGGGTTCGAGGCGTACCAGCTCGCCGCCGAGTCGTCCAAGCGAGCCCGCGAGCCGGTGGGGCGGACAATGCGCCACGAAGTGTGCGAGCGCTTCGGCGAAGGGCTGGTAGGGAACACCGAGGTCTTCGTCGCAGCGCCCAAACAGCACGATCGCACCCTGGTCGTAGGCGGAGCGAGCCACTTCGGCGGCGAGGCGTGTCTTGCCAATCCCGGGCTCGCCTGAGATGAATGCGAACCGTCCAACTCCGTGCGCCGCTTCATCACGGAGCGCGCCCAACCGCTCGACCTCGCTATCGCGCCCGACAAGCGACACACTCCCGCGTGTCAGCACCAATTCCGACGGCAACGCGATGACGAGGGATGGGAGGGACGCGTCGGGTTCGGGACTGCGCTCGATGGCGCGCGTCGCGAGTTCGAAGACCTGCTCGTCGCGGGCCAATCCTCGTAATTCGTGCCGGCCCAAGTCGGTCAGCGCCGCCCCGTCGCGTAGGTGGTCACGGACGAGGGCGGCGGAGACCTCGGACACGACCGTCTGGCCACCGCGGGCCAGCGAGCGGAGCCGGGCGGCGCGATTGATCGTCGGTCCGTAGTAATCGCCGTCGCGCTCATGGGCTTCGCCCGTGTGCACTGCCACTCGCACCCGCAGCTCGATGCCTTCGGACCATGCCTCGCCAGCCATAGCCGTCTGCAGGTCCAGCGCGGTGGCGATGGCGTCGCTGGCTCGGCGGAACACCGACAGAGTGGCGTCGCCCTCACCTTTGGACTTGATGACGGTTCCGCCGCCCGCAGCGACGGTCTCGAGAACTAAACCGTCGTGACGCTCCAGCGCAAGAACCATCGCGGTCGGATGCTCATCCCACAGCTCCGCTGAGCTCTCGATGTCGGTTAACAGGAACGAGACGACCCCGCTCGGTAGACCGCCTACGGGCCGGTTCGTTTCAACACCGGGTGCGGCGGCGTCCCAGGTGAGTAATGGGTCTTGTGCGACGATCATTCGCTCGAGATTTGCGAGGTCGGGGCCGGGCGCTAAGCCGAGTTCGTCGCCGAGGTGGCGGCGAAGATCTTGGTAGACGCGCAGGGCTTCTGCTTGACGACCTGAGCGGTACAGCGCAACCATCCGCTGGGCCCACAGCCGCTCCCGCATGGGATAGGCGGCACAGAGGGCCTCGAGTTCACCGACTAGCGGAGCGTGGCGGCCGCAGGCAAGCTCGGCCTCGAGTCGCCCTTCCAACGCGACGTGGCGCAACTCCTCCAGGCGGATCGCGGTCGCCGACGCAAACGGCATGTCGGCAAACTCGCCCAGGGATTTGCCTCGCCACCCTCGCCACGCCCGGCCGAGCGCGACCGCCGCCCAGCTGTGATCACCGTCGGCGGCGGCAACCTGGGCTTGAGCAATGAGCTCTTCGGCCTCCACGACGTCCAAGGCCCCGGGCGCCACCCGCAGCCGGTAGCCGGGTGGGCGCGTCTCGATGACCAGGCTGTCGTCGCCCGGTCCTGCCGCCGCTAGGGCCCTGCGCAGCCGAGACACGTAGGTGTGCACGGTCTTGGTCGCGGTGCGGGGCGGCGCGTCGCCCCACAGCGCGTCGGCGAGTCGGTCCTCTGAGACCGCCTCGTTCGCGTGGATGCCCAACAGCGCCAGCACGGCCCGTTCCTTGGGCCCCCCCATCGCTACGACGCCGCCGCTGACGTCGACAACCTCTACCGGCCCCAACAGGCGTAGCTGCACGTCGACCACGGTAACGAGCCCGGTTGCAGACCGCTTGGCTGGCGGTCGCAGCCGGTTGCAACCGCGCTGCGGGGGAGACCTCGCCCTCCTGCAACCACTCACGGGCAACGTGGTGACCATGAGAAGCCCCAACCCCAAGATCGCCGTTCTGCGCCGAGTGCCAGGCCTGGCCGGGCACAACGACGCCGACCTCGTCCGGCTCGCGGCATTGGTCGACGAAGTCGACGTGCCAGTCGGGAAGGTCCTAACGGAGACGGGCGGGACCGGGCGTCAGTCGTTCATCGTCGTCGAGGGCTGGGCTTCGGTCAGCCGCGACGGCGAGGTCATCGCCGCAGTGGGCCCCGGCGAATTCATCGGGGAGATGGCCATGCTCGACCACCAACCCCGATCCGCCACCGTGGTCGCCAAGACCCCGATGCGCCTCCTCGTGCTCGGGCCTGGCACATTTTCCTCCTTCGTCGCCGAACCCGGCATCGGGCGCGAGATGGCGGTCGGGCTCGCCAAACGGCTACGCGATCTCGAAGCAAAACCATGATGTGCCGCTGAGCGTGAGAGGCCGAACCGCGTTACCGCGGGTTCGCGCCGTAGTAGTCGCACTGCTCCTCGTTGCCGGCGTAGTGCAATCGCCCCACCCAGCGGCGGCATCAGGCGCGGGCCCGGTCGTTCCGTACGGCCTGCACGGAACGCACAGGGTCAGCCCGGACGGAGTGCGCTACACGATGTACTCCGGGTTGACGCCGTCCTTCGACGGCCTGCCTATTGCGGTCGATGTCACCGTTCCCGATCGATACGAGGCGCGCGGACCCCTTGTCGTGATGATGCACGGGTTTACCGGCGACCGTACGACATTCGAATCGGTGACGATCCACAGCGGCCCCAATGCCGCGTACGGCCCGGAACTCGATGACTGGAACAACGTCGCCTTCGCGCGGCGCGGCTACGCGGTCCTCACCTACTCGGCGCGCGGTTTCGAAGCGTCGTGCGGGCCCAAAGCCGCTGCGGTGCAGGGCGTACGGCAAACCCTGCCGAGCGCATGCACCTCGAGGCAGTACTGGACCCATGTTGCGGACCCGAAGTGGGAGATCCACGACGCACAGTTCCTGATCGGCACCTTGGTCGACCAAGGTCTCGCTGCTCCGGATCGCATCGGCGTCACCGGTTGGTCCTACGGCGCCGGACACAGTCTCCTGCTCGCCATGTACGACAACGTCACGGTCAACCGCGACGGATCGACCTCGCCGTGGCGAAGTCCACGCCTTCGCATCCCTTTGCATATTGCGGCGTCGGTGCCGCTCTATGGCTGGGCCAGCTTCGTTGGCTCCGTCGCGCCGAATGGCCGCGCCACCGAAAATGCGTTTGGCGCGCATTTACAGCGGACGCCCGTCGGTGTGCCGCTCGCAGCGCAACTCCTCGCTGAAGTCGCCGGAGAAAACGTCAAGCGGTTCTACGCCCGGCCGAACCAGGACCCGACCGCAGACGTGAACGGATGGTCGATTCGCTTCGCGCAGGGCGATCCGTATCACGACGACGCCACGGATCCTGCCGTTCCCCGAATGCTCGACGCGATGGACCGCAGGTCGCCGCTCTACATCGCGCCGCGCGGGAGGGTCCCGATCTACATGGTGCAGGGCTTCACCGACGACATCTTCCCCGCACTGCAGGGCGTGCAGATGCGAAACCATCTCCTCCAAACAAGCCCGAGGTACCCGATCAAGAGCTTCTTCGGCGACGTTGGCCACCTCCACGCGACGAACCAACCCGACGTCACCTCGGTGTGGCACGCGGCCGGCCACGGCTTTCTCGACTACTACCTGAAGGGCATCGGGCGGGCGCCACTTCCTGACGTGACGGTCATGACCAACACGTGCGGCGGGCAGGCCCGCGAAACGCTTGTATCCGAAACGTGGGAGGGGCTTGTCTCGGGGCGATCCAGCTCGTTCGCGGCGGCTGACAACCGGCCCCAGCGGACGACGAGCGCCGCCACGTCGCTCTCAGCCCTGGTGTCGGATCCCGTCACCACCGAGTTCGCGCAAGCGACGCTGTTGCCCGAACCTATGTGTCTCAACGTCCCGGCCGTTACCGACGCGGCTACCGCGCACTGGGAGTTTCCGATCCGCAAATCGTTCGTCATCGTTGGTACTCCGACGGTTCGAGCGCGCCTGCAAATCGTCGGTCGTCACGCGCAGACGCACGTGCGGCTCTGGGACGTCGCGGCGGATGGTTTGACCCAGACACTCATCAGCCACGCAGCGTACCGACACTCTGGGGCCGACCCGACGCCACGGACGATTTCCTTCACCGCCGGAACGACCGCCTGGCGACTTCTCGTCGGTCACACGCTGCGCGTCGAACTGGCCGGGTCTGACGCTCCAGGTCATTTCCCAAACAAGGAGCCTGCGACGATCACCGTCGACTCGATGACAGTCCGCCTGCCCGGCGCATACGTCCTCGGGCGCGGGCTACTTCAGGAGTGCCGCGATGGTGCCGTGTGCCGCAAAGGCGAGTGCCCCACCTGAGAACCGGTTGTCGCTGGTGACGTCCGCGACGGCCCACGGGGGCTGAGCGAGCAGCGGCTCATCCGCCGAAAGTTCGACCTCGGCGAGGACGAGTCCGTCGAGATGTCCGTGGAAGACGTCGACGACGGCCGTGTGGTCTCGCCACTGGACGCGCGATCGTGTTTTGTAAAGCTCAGCTGCTGGAAGCGCGAGTAGCACGTGGTACTCGGCTTCCGATAGGTAGATGTTGGTGAGGCTCACCGTCTCCGGATCGGCTGGCTCGGCGCGTACTTTTTGGCCCAGCTTCAAAACAACGCCGTCCGCATTTTCGCTCCAGCGCAGGCGCAGCTGGGTGCCATGGATGTAGCGATCGAAGATCTCAGCCACAGGTGTTACGCCGTGGGGGATCGTCCTAACGATCCACCGCTGCTCGCGCTCGAGATGTGCGTACCGGCCGCGCCCGGGACTGCGGTCAGACATGAATGCAGTGTGCCTGACGTTGTCGTGCCGCTGCTCACAAGCTGCTCGGCGAACTAGATGGTCAGTGTCATGCCTGGAGCACGGGTCGCTAGTTCATTTTTTAGGCTTGAGTGTGCGGCTGGAGCGCTGCACCCTGCTTGTACTGGTCATCAACGATGGGAGCAGGCCGTGGAGCCTCCGAAGGTCATTAAGAAGCACGAGCTAGAGAACCCGTCCGCCGAGCAGAGCGAAGGCATGCAGCGAGGGGAGGCGTTCGCTCACGACGGGGTATGGGCCGGGTTCTCGGCTTTCCCCGGAGGCGCCACCACGGGCTGGCACCATCACGGTGACTACGCCACATACGGCTACATCACCAAAGGCCAGATGTTTGTCGAGTACGGCGACGGCGGCGGTGAGCGGGTTGAGGTGAGCGCGGGAGATTTCGTCTACATCCCGGCGCACCTCGTCCACCGAGAGAGCGTCGCGTCAGAGGGTGGCGAGGGAGCCATTGTTCGCGTGGGCGGCAAGGGCGCGACCATTTTCAACGTGGACGGACCCGACTCCGACTCCTGACACCGCCGCAGAACGCGTGGCCGGCCTGCGCTCGTCGACGGTCGGATAGCCACGGTTTGGCGCCAGGA
>JBKJQZ010000059.1:0-6595 GCA_046594835.1 Acidimicrobiales bacterium
GTTTGGGGTTCACGACTACCTGCGTAAGCAGGTGGGGCAGTCCGTTGTACTGACCCAGCTCGACGCGCTTGGGGTCGATGAGGATCATGCGCACCTGATCCGGCGTGGCCCGCACGAGGATCGACGTGATGAGGCTGTTGATGCAGCTCGACTTACCGGCACCAGTGGCACCGGCGATGAGGATGTGGGGCATCTCGGCGAGGTTCGCCATCACGGCGCGACCCGAGATGTCCTTGCCCATAGCGACTTCAAGCGGGTGGGTGGCCTTACGCGCCTCTTCCGACGACAGGATGTCGGCGAGGGCGACGAGCTGACGGTCGCGGTTGGGCACTTCTACGCCGATCGCCGACTTGCCCGGGATCGGAGCGAGGATGCGCACGTCCGGCGACGCCATCGCGTAGGCGATGTCCTTGTTGAGGCTCGTGACCTTGGACACCTTCACACCCGGACCAAGCTCGAGTTCGTAACGCGTGACGGTTGGCCCCACGGTCATGCCGATCAGCGTGGTCTCGACTCCGTGCGCGGCGAGCGCGTGCTCGAGGGCACGACCACCCGCCTCGATCTGGCGCTTGTCGACCTCGACCGCCTTCGACCGCGTGAGCAGGGCAAGCGCGGGCAGTCGCCAGGGGCCCGAGCGCGTCGAGGGACCAAGGTCGATCGCGAGCTGGTCGGCCTCGACCGGCTCGGTCTCCTCGGGCACATTGACCGTGATCTCGCGCTCAGGCTCCGGTTCGGGCTCGGGCGTGGCCGAACCGTCCTGGTCGAAGACCGCGGGCTTCGAGGGATGACGACGGGTCGCGTCGATGCGGTCCTCAACGTCGGGCGTTGTGACGGCGGCGAGGTGACGGGCAGAACCGCTGAGAATGTCGAGGGTCTTGCGCCCGCCTCGCATCACGTTGTCCCACGCGTGTCGAGCGCTCATCTTGAGTAACACGAGCAAGCCCACCAGACCGACCACGCTCAGGATGAGCGCGGCACCGGGAACGGCCAAAAGTCCGCGCAGCGGTTCGCCAACCAGGGCGCCGAGCAGCCCTCCCGCGTCGCGCAGGTTGTCGGCCTTATCCGTCCAACTCGGTGAGCCGCGGAACAGATGCACGAGCCCAACGCCGGACGTAACGAGAAAGATCGTGCCAATAACCACGCGTGCCGGTTCCTGACGCGGCCGGCCCTGTAGCAGCGCGAACCCGACTCCACCCAGCGCAATCGGCAGCGCAAGGCGGCCCCATCCAAAGAGGAGTCCGGCGAGGTCGCTGATGAAACGACCCACGGGTCCGGTGAGGTCGGCGTAGATGCCGAGTGCCGCGACAACGGCGAGGGCGACCAGCAGGAGGCCCCACACGTCGTCGGACTGGTGACCGAGATGCGTCGCCAGAGACGTGCGAGCGCGCACGACCGCAGACGGCTTCTTGGATTTCTTCGCGCTCCCAGACGGACGGCGGGCAGCCGTAGTCGGGCGTTTCACGGGTTTGCGAGCGGGGCCTCGCTTCGTCGTGGCCATAGCCAAATAACCGTACCTATGTTCGGTCCGCCCAACGGGGAGGGTAGCGGACCAGAGGTTCAGGCGGTGCGGCTTACGTGTCGAATGGGTCGAGCGAAACGGCGGGAAGTTGGCCGGTGATCACGTCGCTGGCGACATCCGCGAGGCGCCGGTTGTGGTTACGGGCGTGAAACCGCATCCGATTGAAGGCTTGGTCGATGCCGATCTGGCAACGCTCGGCGACCATGCCCTTAGCCTGCTCGATCACGACGCGGCTGTTGAGCGCATGGGTCAACTGTTCGTTCACCACCTGGGCCTCGAGCACAGCCCGATGGGAAAGCACCGCGATCGTGGCCACGTCGGCGAGCGCCTGCATTGCCGTGATGTCGGCGGTCGAGATGGCGCCGCGTTCGACGTTGAACAGGTTGAGCGCACCGATCACGTGGCCCCGCAGGTGCATCGGCAGCGCGTGGACCGAGGCGAAGCCCGCTTCGAGCGCTTCGACTGCGAACCTCGGCCATCGCCCACTCAATTCGCGTAGGTCGCCTACGGCGACGGCTACACCAGTGTGAAAAGCGTCGTAACACGGGCCCTGCGCTGACTGGACTTCGAACAACTCCAGCACCCGCATCGCCTCGCTAGAGCTGGCAATAACGCGAAGGTCGCCGTCGGGCGCGGCCAACATGATGCCGGCGGCGTGGACGTCGAACACCTCGACGCAGCGGTCCGCGAGCAGCGTCAGGATCTCGACGACGTCGAAGTCCGCGACAAGCGTGTCGGCCAGCTCGACAAATGTTTCTGTCAACAACGTTTCTCTAACCATCGGATCTCCCGCTTCCGTCTCCGAACCGAAGCGCGCGGGCGACGATATCTGCCGCAACGTCTCGTAACGCCCGGTCGTTGCCGAACGCGTATGCGCGCAAGCGCACCAGGGCCTGTTCAACGCTCACACCGAGTTGCGCGGCGACCATGCCCGTGGCCTGGTGGACGACGTGGTGAAAGTCTGCGCCCGCTGCAAGCTCGAACGCCACTGTCTCGCCCGGATCGTTGGCTTGCAACGCAAGCACGTACTCCGCAGCGATGTCAGCCATGACCAGAGCATCCGCGTGTTGGTCGTCGGACATGTTGCCGGGTGAAGATCGAAATAGGTTGAGCGCGCCGAGCCGTACGGCCCCGATGTGCATCGGAAATCCGAATACGGCTGCGACCCCCGCTTCCAAAGCTGGGCCCCGAAACGCCAGCCAGCGCGGCCGGACGGGTTGGTGCAGATCCGGCTCGAGCACGGCACGATCGAACGCGTATGCGTCGACACACGGACCTTCGCTCAGGTCGTACTGGAGACGCTCGATGAGGTCGCTCGTCGAATTCGAACTGCAAAGAGAGCCTCGAGGGCCGTCAGTAACGGACATCAACATGATGCCAGCGCCGTCCATTTGGGTGATCTCGGCCGAAACACGGCACAGGTGTTTGGTTTGTTCGCCGGGCTTCGCTCCGCCAAGTTGTTCGAGGATACGCAAGCGTCGCTCACGGGGCACAGCTCATGGCCCCGGGTTACCAATCGGAATGATGGCTGCGTCGGAGTCGGTACCCCAGGACGAATAGTCGAGGGACGCGAGAGCGAAGAATCGGCGTGCGCACGCCGAAGGATCGCGAAGCGTGAGCGCTCGGCCTTGCGCGCTGAGCGCGAGGCGAGCATCGACGATCGCGTGCACCGTCGCCGAACTGATAAATAACACGCCGCTGAGATCGACGACAACGTCGCGCCCGTCGGTGGGAGAGATCCTCGCGAGTTCGAAAACAAGATCGCTGGCCGAAGCCGCATCGTGGTCACCTCCGAGCCACAAAACGGTGTGATCGTGAGCCATGGTCACGTCGTAGGTAGGGACGTGATCGGTCGAGACGACGGCCCAAGAATACTGGGTAAGAGCCATGAGACACTCCTGTTAGGGGCGTTGCGTTAACGCGCTACCAGGGTCTCGAGCATCGCTTCCCGACCGGCGGGGATGCCGATCTACACGTTTGGGTTTAGTCGTGTTGATCGCAGGGTACACCTCGCGCCCGAAGCCGTAGGGCAAGGCGTCCGCTACCAGTCGAAGGTGCTGGCGTCGTCGATGTAACCCTCAAGGACGCCAGCTGCGGTGAGGATCGCTGTGCTCGTGCTGAATTGGGTCGTCTCGCGATTCGCCGCGGACGTCGCGATACGGGTGCCGTCGGGGGACCAGTTCGGGAGCCAGGCGTTCGGGCCCTCGCTGATCTGACGCTGGTTCGAGCCATCGGCATCAGCGACCCACAAAGTCGGCGGCGACTTTCCATCTCCGACAGACCGGCAAAACGCCAGTGCCCCGTTCGGACCAACGTCGATGGAGCCCGAGACACCTTCAACCAGGACGCGCCGATCGTGGCCGTCGTGCGCGTCGAACGATTCTCCAGCGTCAGACACCTTGGGTCCTAGACCACCGTTTGGCCAACGGAGGTGGTCGCGGGTCCAAGTGACCGACGACACATTCATTGCACAAGGTCCCCTTTACACTCCGCTCATGGGGAAGAGCGTTGGGAGAGGGTTTGGGGCGATCGCGTTGCTCGTTGTCTGTACATGCCTTGCCCCACAAGCGGCGAACGCGGGTGCGCCTTCAGACGCGTGGTCGACGCCATGGACGACCGAGGTGCAGTACGCCTTCCGTTACAACGGCTATGAGGGGAGCATCGTCGTGCATGGCGGTTTCCCGGACGCGGCGTCGGACTCGACCGCGGAGGTCTGTGTGTGGTTGCAGCGCACCTCCGATCTACCCGACGGGAGTAGGCCGCACGAGAACATCGAGGGCTGCGCGCACCCTCTCCGCTCCGACGACTACTCCTTCTATCCCGGCCGGTGGAAAGCGACGGCGCATGCCACCCTCGACTTGACGTATTACCGGAGGGCCCCCTTCGGGGACTCGAGGGTCGTCGAGTCCCCGTATGGTGGTGTGCGCATAGACCTCACATGGAGCGGCGTTGGACGGCCGAGCGTCAAGCCCGACACCAGCGTGCATCCGACCGGCAGCCCGGTTAACAACCAATCCTCGATTGAAAAGGCCGCGTCGGTTACTGGGAGCATCGTGATGCCCGACGTCGTCATTCGCGTCAAGGACGCGCCGGGCCGCATGCGGTTGATATAGGCCGGTGAGAGACCTGCGGCGTTGCCGCGCGGAAGGTCAGACCTCCATGACGATGGGCACGATCATCGGACGGCGTTTCGTGCGCTCGTTGACGAACTTGCCGAGGGCCGATCGCGCCGTCTTACGCAGCTGGTCGACGTCCGCCGTGGCGTTTTGCCCCTTGCCGCCCTTGGCGACGGTCATGACCTGCTTGCGCACGGTCTCGCGTGCTTCGTCGAGCAGGTCTTCGGCTTCGGGCGCGTACACCCAGCCACGCGTGATGATCTCGGGACCACTCACGACGTCACCGGTCTTGGAGTCAACGGTGATCACGACGATCACGACGCCCTCTTCCCCGATCAACTTGCGGTCGCGCAGCACGCCCTGGCCAATGTCGCCGACGATGCCGTCGACATACAGGTAGCCCGCCGGAACGGTGTCGCGGAAGTCGAGGCCCTTGTCGTGCAGTTCGACGACGTCGCCGTCTTCACACAACAGGACGTGGTTGTCCGACATGCCGAGGCTCTTGGCGAGGCGGGCGTGGTGGGTGAGGTGACGGAACTCGCCGTGCACCGGTATGAAGAACTCAGGCTTGGCGAGTGTGAGCAGCGTCTTGAGCTCTTCGCCCTTGGCGTGGCCCGACACGTGCACCGCAGCGATGCCCGAGTGCACTACGTCACAGCCGAGGCGGTGGAGGCCGTCGATCACCTTGCCGACGCTGGTTTCGTTGCCGGGAATGGCGTGGGAGGACAGGATCACGACGTCGTTGGAGTCGACCTTGAGGAATCGGTTCTCCCCCGCGGCAATCAGTGCGAGCGCGCTGAGCGGTTCGCCCTGTGACCCGGTGCTGATGACGCAGACCTTCTCGGGCGAGTAGTCGTGGATCTTTTCGATGTCGACGATCGACGCGTCGGGGATCTTGAGCAGACCCATCGAGCGCGCCAACGCAACGTTCTTGGCCATCGATCGACCGAGGGTCGCTACGACGCGCCCGCTGTCGATCGCGGCTTCCATCACCTGTTGGATGCGGTGAATGTGGCTCGCGAAGCACGTGACGATCACCCGCTTGGTGGGGTTGCGCCGAAACTGATCCCGTAGCACTTCACCGATCGATGTTTCCGAGACGGTGTGGCCGGCCTCTTCAGCGTTGGTGGAGTCACCTAGCAGCAGCCGGATCCCGCTGCCGGACGCGATCGCACCGATGCGCGCGATGTCGGTGGTGCGGCCGTCCACCGGCGTGAGGTCGAGCTTCCAGTCGCCGGTGTGGAAGATGACGCCTTGGGGCGAGTGAATCGCAATCGCGAACGCGTGGGGCACCGAGTGCGTGACGGGAATGAACTCCACGTCGAACGGGCCGATCTGCACGCGGTCCCCGCCCGACTTCACCGGGTGCAGCGACGTCTTCTTCATGAGCCCGGATTCGTCGATCCGGTTACGAGCCATGCCCAGCGTTAGCTCGGCGCCGTAGAGCGGGAACGAGAGGTCGCGCAGCAGGTACGACAGCGCGCCGACGTGATCCTCGTGTCCATGGGTGAGCACGCACGCTTCGACGCGGTCTGCGTTCTCACGCAGGAACGTGAAGTCAGGAAGCACGAGATCGACGCCAGGCATGTCGCTGTCGGGGAACATCAACCCGCAGTCGATAATCAGCAGTCGGTTCGCGACCTCCACGACGGCGCAGTTGCGACCGATCTCGCCGAGACCACCCAGGAAAATGATGCGAACGGGATCAGCCATTACGCGCTGCACTTCGGTGCGGCGAGCGACCCGAGCGACGCGAGCAAGGCGTCGGCCGCAGAGTCGAGCTCCGGCGAGCCGGGGCCCATGGGCAGACGGCACTCCCCGACCGGCAGGCCAAGCCGCCGCATCACCGCCTTGGTGGGCACCGGGTTGGGGTAGGTGTCGTTGCCTTCGAACTCGTAGGCCGCTGCGAGTTGCGCGTTGATCTCGCGGGCGCGGTCTACGTCGCCCTCAAAGAAAGCCT
>JBKJQZ010000157.1:0-2586 GCA_046594835.1 Acidimicrobiales bacterium
CGCTTGATGGAGCGCGCCTCATGAGCGAGTCCACCGCCCACACGCGCGGCCGCCTCTACGGCAAGAACGTCCTGGAGGGCGAGTTCCGCGCCGCACCCGACGACGATCTGTTCCTCGGCGAACTCCTCGTCGCGATCGACGAGGCCACCGGGCGGCGCTATTTGTTCCGCGTCGTCAACGTCACCTACGGCCACGAACACCGCGAGCCGGGCTGGGCCGAGCGCGTCGCAGGCACGCTGCTTTCCGACGACGCGCGCGACACGCCCGGCGCCCACCCGCTGTACGAACAGGAGCGACGCACCTATCGCGTCGCCGAGACGCGCTGCCTCGGCTACCTCACGCCTGACGGAAAGGAATTCCGTAAGCCCAAGTCGTTGCCCACGCAGTTCTCCCGCGTGGTGTCGCCCGAAGCGGCCGACCTCGCGTTCCTCGAACGCTCGATGGGCGATCTGCACATCGGCTTGCTGCGTACCGGCGAGTCCACAGTCGACGTGCCCGTCGGCATCAGCGGCGAGAGTCTCGCCAAGCACGTCGGCATCTTCGCCACCACCGGCATGGGCAAGTCGAACCTGATGATGGTGATCGCCGGGGCTGCGCTGCAGGCCAATGGCCGCTACGGCCTGTTGATCATCGACCCGCACGGCGAGTACCGCAGCGAACTGGCCCGTCACCCGTGGGCCGAACGCCGCCTGCGCACCTACACGTCGGTCAACGCGCCCGGCGGCTCCGCGAGCCAGCTCAAAGTCAGCCTCGGCGAGATGAACTCAGACGACCTGCGCACGGCAACGGGCGACACGTCCCGCGCCCAGACCGAAGGCCTGTTCGAACTCGAGCGCTTTTACTCGGGCCAGCACCCCGGCCTTTCGTGGCTGCTGCCCTTCAGCCAACTCGACGACCTCGTCGGCTTCCGCGACATCGACCTCGGCAAGAGCGTCGCCCTCTCCACGCTCCAGGTCCTGCACCGACGCGCCCGGCGCATCTGCAACCTCAAGGCGATCAGCGCCGATGCCGACGTGTCGGTGTCGGATCAGATCGAGCGCGACCTGCGCGAGGGCAAGGTCGTGCTTATCGACGCGTCGGGCTTCGACTCGACCGAAGAGCTCCTTGTCGCGTCGTTCCTCAGCCGCAAGGTCCTCGAGGCGTGGCAGCAGGCGTTCCTCGACGATCGCAACGCGCACGCCGGCCTGCCTACGGTTGCGATCGTGCTCGAAGAGGCGCAGCGCGTGCTCGGCAAAGCCAACGACGCCGACATCAACGTGTTCCCACGGATTGCACGTGAGGGCCGCAAGTTCAAGGTCGGCCTCGTCGCGGTCACCCAGCAGCCCAAACTCGTCGACGCCGAGTTGCTCAGCCAGTTCAACACCTTCTTCATCCTCGGGTTGGCGGATGAACGCGACCGCAACATCTTGAAAGGCTCGGCCAAGCAAGACCTGTCGTCGCTCAACACGGAAATCCAGACCCTCATGCCGGGCGAGTGCCTGCTCGCGGGGGTCGACACGCCCTTCGCCGTTCCGGCGTCGATCCACTTGTGGTCGATCGCGTTGCGCAACGCCACGACGCCACCTGCCCCCCGTCCGGAAGCCGCTCCCAACGTGGCCGGGATGCTCGACTAGTGAAGATCGTGGCGCTCGGCGACGCGCACCTCGGCCGCACCGTTGGCCCCGCCACTTTCGGCGGCGTCAACCAACGCGAGATCGACTTCGACGACTCCTTCTCGCGCAGCGTCGACCTCGGTCTTACGCAGTCGCCCGACCTGTTCGTGTGGCTGGGCGACGTGTTCGATCGCCCCAATCCGTCGTACCGCTCATACCGCGCCGCCCAGCGCGAGCTGGTCAAAATCCGTGACCACGGCGTGCCGTTGGTCTGCATTAGTGGCAACCACGACACACCCCGCGTAGTGGGAACGGGCAGCCCGTACCGCTCGCTCGAAGACGTGTTCACCGGGTTCAACTTCGCGCCCGGGTTCGAATACCGCGCCTTTGAGTTCCCGGGCCTGCGCGTGCACTGCGTGCCGCAGATGAACTCGGTGCAGGCCACCCTCGACGCGCTCGACGAGGTGAAGGCCAACCGGTCCAATGACCGCGTGAACCTGTTGCTTACCCACCCGCGGCTCACGCAGGTTGAGCCCAAGTACGCCGACCTCAACGAGATCACCGTCGACGCCTCGGCTCTCGACTGCGACCTCGTGCTCCTCGGGCATTACCACACGCACAAGGAGGTGGTTCGGGGCATGTGGTACGCCGGCGCGACCGATGGCTTCGATTTTTCAGACGAGTACGAAACCGCAAAGGGCGTCGTCGTTCTCGACACCGAGGCGGGAGAAATCCGCCACGTCGCCCTCGCCGGTCGCCGCCCCATGGTGATGCCCGACATCATCGCCGCGCTCGGCATCGGCCCCGACGAAGTAACCGACAAGATCGCCGCCGCGGTAGCCAGCACCCCCGAAGGCGCGGTGGTGAAGATCATCATCGACGGTGTCGCGCCCGAGGTGTGGAGCCAGGTCGACAACCGCGTGTGGCGCGACGCGGCGGCGCACTGTCTGTGGGTCAAGGTCGATCCTCGTTTGGTGCACGCGGGCGTGGCGGT
>JBKJQZ010000088.1:0-7120 GCA_046594835.1 Acidimicrobiales bacterium
GGCAGCGCGCCACCAGTGGTTGCGACAAGCGCAGTGGAACACGCCATTGCTTCGACGGCCGGCAGCGAGAACCCCTCGTACAGCGACGGGACCACGGCGACTTCGGCCTCGTTGAACAGCTCGACCATGCGGTCGTCGCTGATGCCGGTGTGGAACTGCACGATGTCTTGCAGTCCGAGCTCGGCCACACGGTTGGCGACCTTGGAGCCCGACCGCGGCTTGCCGACCAGCGTGAGGGTGATGTCGCGCTCGGTCTTGACCTTGGCGACCGCTTCGAGCAGCGGCATCAAACCCTTGAGGGGCACGTCGGCCGACGCGGTGGTCATCAAACGACCCTTGACCTTTTTCACGTCCGGCAGGCGACGGAATCGCATGTGGTCGACGCCCACCGCGACCACGCCCATCTTCTCGGCCGGCACCCCCATTTGCGCGGTGATGTCGCGCTTGGACGAACTCGACACCGTGATGAGCCGCGGCAGCTGCTTCGCTACGCGCTTTTGCATGCCGAGGAACTGATACCAACGGCCAAGCGTCATGCGCTTGAACGGGTTGGTTGTGTGCGACACATCGAGGTCGCGGTCAACGGTGATCGGGTGGTGCAGCGTGGTGAGCAACGGCCAGCCGTCTTTGACCACGCCGAGCAGGCCCGAACCGAGGCACTGGTTGTCGTGCACGATGTCGAAGTCGTCCACGCGGTCTTGCAGGACCCGACGGATGCGGTGGCTCCACGTGCGCGGCTCGGGAAACCCGCCGCTCGCCATGATCGCAAACTCCTCGACGTCGATCCACGACTTGAACTCCCACGGCCACGGGATCCGGAACGGATCGGGCTCGCGGTACAGGTCAAGCGAGGGGACCGGGGTGAACTTCACGCCCTCGTCGAGGACGGGATAGGGCGGGCCCGAGAACACCTCGACTTCGTGGCCGAGCTCGACGAGCGCCTTGGTGAGGTAGCGGGTGTAAACGCCTTGGCCGCCCGAGTAAGGGTTACCGCGGTAGATCAGAAACGCAATGCGCAGCGGTTGGTCGGATGTGGGCGCGCCAGACATGAAGGCGAGAGGCTACAGGGTCGACTTGACCGATCGGTCAAGCAGAAGTGCTCCGGCCAGGAGAAGCAACACGATCGCCGCCATCGGCGCATCGCCGAAACGGGCGTAGGGCGTCATCGCCGAACGGCGCTGCAGTGTGGTCTGCGCCACGGCCGCGGCGCCCAATTTCGACACCTTCGACGTGTTTCCATGCGCGTCGACGAAGGCGGAGTGGCCCGTGGGTGCCGACTGGATCAAGTCGCGACCCATCTCGACCGCTCGCAACCGGGCCGCGGCCAGTTCCTGCTCGGGCACCTGTCGCCCCTTGAACGACGACGCGTTGGTCGGCACGAGCAGCAACTCGCCCCCGGCGCGGGTGGCGATGCGCGCCCGGTCAGGGAAAAAGACCTCGTAGGAGATCATCACTCCCAACTCAACCCCGTTTTGATCAGTGCCGCGCGTGAGCAACAGCCCGTCGCCCCGGCCCGGCCACGCGTCGCGGGGCACGGCGGAGAAGTCGGCGAGCTTGCTGACGAGGCCGCGGGCGGGCACGTATTCCCCGAAGGGCACCCGGTGGACTTTGTCGTAGCGGTCCACGATCTTTCCGCTGCGGTCCCAGGCCACCGCCGCGTTCTTGAACTGGTGCTCGCCAAAGTCTTCGACCACGCCCGCGACCACCGTGGCCTGCAGGTTCTGGGCGATCGTGCCCATCTCGGTGCGGATCGGGTCCTCGGCGACGGGCCCGGGCAGATCGATCACGTCTTCGGGCCACAGCACGAGGTCGACGGGCCGCCGCACCCGGCTGTTGGCATCGATCTGGTTGCCGAACACGTCGGTCACAGTGTTTTCGACCGCCCGCAGGCCTCGCACACCCCCGCCCTGTACGTACGCGACCCGCAAGTCGCCCGTCGCCCGGGGGGTGGGGACAAGCGGCGCGGCCGCAATGCACGCGCCGAGCGCGAGCAGCGCAGCGGTACCCGAGCGGCGCAGGCCCGGGTGTCGGCTCCGCCAGCCGACCACGATCGCGGCGATGGCCGACCCGAGGGCGGCCGCGATCAGCACCACCAAGAAGTCACCGCCGGTGCGCGCCAGGGGCAGCAGCGGCCCGTCGACCTGCCCGAGGGCGGGGCCCGCCATGGGCAGGCCTCCGAGGGGCAGCCGGTAGCGCAGGCATTCGCCCAGGAGCACCGCTGCGGGGACGGCCACGAAGGTGGCGCCGCGGGACTTTGGCACGACCACCACGCAGGCCGAGACCAGCAGTGACTCGAACAGCACCAGCAGCACGCCGCCGAGCAGGGAGAACTCCACCATCCAGGCCAGTCCGACCGTAAAAAACGACAAAAAGAACATTCCCGCCACCACAAAGCGATCGCGTCGTGGGCGGTCGAGCAAGGCGGCGCTCAACCCGGCGTAGCCGAGGGGAGCGAGCCACCAGAACCGGAACGGCGGTAGGGACGAAGCGGTCAAAACGCCCGCGAGCGCGGCGATGGCGGCGGCGGGGCGGGTACGCACGGACCCAGTTCTAGTAGTCTGGTCCGCCACGTTTCGTCACTGAAGGGCCTTGTAATTGGCACCAAACCCTGAACTGGTCGCGGAGCAGGTCTTCCTCGACCGGGTCTATGACCGGCTTCGCGAGCAGCGGGAACGCGCGTCGGAGCTGCTCAGCGAAGTACTTCTGCAAAAAGGCGTAACGCCCGGCTCGGTGGTCGATCGGGAGGTCGTGGCCGAGCAGGCGCAGCTGCGCATAGGCCAGCTCGACGTGGGCACCCTGCCGATCTGTTTTGGCCGCATCGACCGCGACAACACGCCCTCTGAGCAGGGGCTTCCCGGTGAGGTCTTCTATATCGGACGAATCGGCGTGTGGGACACGAACCAGGATCCGTTGGTGATCGACTGGCGGGCGCCGGTGGCCGAGCCGTTTTACCGCGCCACCGGTCGCCACCCGATGGGCCTGGCTCGTCGGCGTCACTTTGCCTGCAACGGCCGCTACATCGGGGCGATCGAAGAAGAGGTTTTCACGCCCGACGCGCTGCCTGCGTCGTCGGACGTAGAAATGGTCGGCGCCGGCTCGCTGCTCGCCGCGCTTGAGCGCGACCGCACCGGGCGCATGCACGACATCGTGGCCACAGTGCAGCGCGAGCAGGACGAAATCATCCGCGGCTCGATGCACGGTGTCCTCGTGGTCCAGGGCGGTCCGGGCACCGGCAAGACGGCGGTTGCTCTGCACCGCGCCGCGTACCTGCTCTACACACACCGGTTCCCGCTCGAGCGCCAGGGCGTGCTCGTGGTCGGGCCCAACCCGCTGTTCCTGCGCTACATCGATCAGGTGCTGCCCAGCCTCGGCGAAACCGGCGTTGGCCTGTTCACCGTCGACGGACTAGTGCGCACCTTGCCCGACTCGCGGGTCACCAAGCGCGGCAGCGAGCCCGAGGCCGTGGCCCGGCTCAAGGGCGACGCTCGGATGATCAAGGTGATGCAGCGCGCCGTGCGCGACCGGCAGCGCCCGCTCGCCAAGAGCGCCCGCATTCCTTTCGGCGCCTTCACCCTCACGCTGCACGTCGAAGAGACGGCCGAGATCATCCACAACGTGCGGCGCCGGCCCGGCACGCACAACGTGCGGCGTCGCCAGGTTGAACATCAGCTCACCAAGAAGCTGCTCGCCTCGCACGAGCGGATGATGCACACGCTGCGCCCGAGCGTCGAGACGGATGATCCGCTCGCCCGCCTCGGCGACGCCGACGACGCCGACCACGCCGAGTCCGTGCGCGAGGCCGCAGCCGAGAAAGAACGTGAGCAACGCGTACGCCTCGCGAAGGTGCCCGAGTTCGTGGCCGTGCTCGATCGCATGTGGCCGCTGATCTCGCCCGAGGAACTGCTCCACGACATGTTCGGCGCCAAAGCGCTGGCGCGCCTCGCCGGCTCGAACGTGTTGAGTGAGGCCGAGTGCGATCTGCTCGTGCGGCCCCGCAGCGCGACCTTCGAGGACGTGCCGTGGACCTCAGCTGACCTCGCGCTGATAGACGAACTGCGCGTGCGCCTCGGGCGTCCGATGAAGAACGGCCACGCGGCTGACGACGAGGTCCGCCAGTACGGCCACGTCGTGGTCGACGAGGCGCAGGACCTCTCGCCGATGCAGCTGCGCGTCCTGGCTCGTCGCTCGCTCGGCTCGATGACCATCGTGGGCGACGTCGCCCAGGCCAGCGGCCACTGGGCGCCGTCGTCGTGGGACCAGGTGCTCGCGCACCTCCCCTCGGTGGGCGGCCCGGCGCGGCTCACCGAGCTCACCGTCAACTACCGCACGCCCGGGGCGATCATGGACGTTGCCGCCGCCGTGCTCGCCGAGGCCGCACCGACACTGCACATGCCGCGCTCAGCGCGTCCGGGTGGTCACCCGCCGCGCGTCATTCGCAGCGACAACCCCGACCACGCAGTGGTCGAAGTCGTCCGTGAAGAAGAGGCGCGCGGCGGCACGCTCGCAGTGGTGTGCACGCCCGTCCATGGGGAGCGTCTGGCGGTTGCGCTGCGCGCCGCCGGGATCGCCTTTGGTATCGGCGAAGAAGGCCTCGAGCAGACCGTCGCCCTCGTGCCGGTTGTGCTGGCCAAGGGTCTCGAGTTTGACTCGGTGATCGTGGTCGAGCCCAAGGCGATCGTCGACGACGCCAAGTTCGGCCTCCGCGCGCTGTTCGTGGCCCTCACCCGCGCCACCAAGCGCGTCGCGATCGTGCACTCGCTGGAACTCCCGCCGTCGGTCCAGCGTGGCCTCCGCGCCGCGCAAGCAGCCTCGCGGTCGTCCGAGGGTTAACGCGAAAAACTCCTCGAGGGTTTGGTGCCGCTACCGACACCAAACTCGACGAGGAGTCCTTCGTTGAAGTGGATCCCTTAGCTCAGGAGCGAAGCCAGGGACTTCTGGGAAATGCGTTCGTTGGCGGTCGACCGGCTAGCGACGGCCTTGCGGTAGGTATCGCGACGAGCCTCGGCCCGCACGGCGTTGGGATGCGGGCGACGGCCCCGAGGCGCTTCTTCGACGTCGGCGTCTTCGTTCGGGGTGAGGAGGTCTTCGAGACCGACCTTGAGCAGGGCGAGCGCCTCAGTGCGCATTTGCGAGATGCGCGACTCCGTCACGCCGATCTCTTCGGCGAGCACAGCCATGGTCTTGTCCTCGAGGAACGAGCCCACGATTACCTGGCGCAGGCGCTCGGGCAGCGAGGCCACGGCGTCGACGAGGTAGCCGCGCTTTTCGTTCTCTTCGATCTCGAGGTCCGGGGTGAGGCCGTCGTCGGCGACGGAGTCGCCGATGCTGATGCCCGCGGCGGTCATGCCGTCGAAGGTCAGGACCACGGCGCGGTTGACGTTGTCGGCAACCTCGATCACTTCACGCGGGTCCCAGCCCAGGGCACCGGCGATTTCAACGGGCATCGGCGAACGGCCCAGGACCGGGGTGAGCTTCTCGGTGACGGCCGCAACCTGACGGGCGCGGGAGCGGACCGAGCGGGTCGCCCAGTCGGCGCGGCGCAGCTCGTCGAGCAGTGCGCCCTTGATACGAGTATTCGCGTAGCGGTCGAAACGCACGCCGCGCTCGGGGTCGAAGCCGCGGGCGGCGCCGGCCAGCGCTGCCATTCCGGCGGACTCAAGATCGTCACGGTTGACGTGGCGGGGGATCCTCGTCGCAAGCTGCGAGACGGCGTACCCAACCAGGTACATGTGCTCGCGGATCATGCGCTCTTCTGCGCGGAGGGGGCGGGTCAGGCGGTTCGTGGTCATAGGGAACATCCTCTGCGTTGGGCGTCCGTTGAGCCATGCCACGAAAGGGTGGTTTTTGATGCCCCGGTAACTAGCCGCTGAATAGTCCGAATTAGCGTTGGCCTTGTGACCAACGTCCCGAGTGATGCCGCCGCATCTGAGGTAACTATCGACCAACTGGCCGACGCCTTAAGCAACGGTGCCTATGTTCTCGACGTCCGCCGAGAGGCGGAATACGAAGAGATGCACGTGCCCGGCGCCGTGCTGGTTCCTCTCGACGAGCTCGGCTCCCGGGTCGACGAGTTGCCCCGGGACCAGCAGATCTGGGTGGTTTGCGCGGTAGGAGGACGCTCGCTGCACGCGGCGAATGCGCTGGTGGGCGCGGGTTTCGACGCAGTCTCGGTAGCCGGCGGCACCAACGCGTGGGTCGACGCCGGCCACCCGTTCGACACCGGCCTATGACCTCGATCGTCGTTGCCGCGGGCGGCACCGGCGGCCACATCTACCCCGGGCTCGCGACCGCGGATGCGGTGCGCTCCCTGGCGCCCGACGCGACCGTCACCTTCGTTGGCACGCCCCGCGGGTTGGAGCAAACCTTGATCCCCCAGGCGGGCTACCCCCTCGAACTCGTCGACATGGTCCCGTGGCGTGGCGCACGTCGCTCGGGCACCTTTGCGCTCTCCACAATGCGCGCGTCGCGCCAAGCCGGCCGCGTACTGCGGCGCCTTGGAGCGGACGCAGTCGTCGCTATGGGTGGCTACCCGTCGCTGCCCACGGTGCTCGCAGCGCGCCGGGCGCGCATTCCGGTGGTCATCCACGAGTCGGGGGCGACGGGCGGCCGCGCCAACCGTCTCAACGCCCGCTTCACGCCCAACGTCGCGCTCTCGTTCGCGTCCGCCGCGTCGTTCTTTCCCGGCCGGGAGGTGCGGGTGGTGGGCATGCCGCTGTCGGCAGAGATCGCCTCGTTCGACCGCGCCGCGCTGCGGCCTTCGGCCCGCGCCGAGTACGGAGTGCGCAACGGCCAAACGATGGTGCTGATCACCGGGGGTTCGCAGGGGTCGGCGACGTTGAACTCTTTGGCGCTCGGGCTCGGTGAGCGATGGATGGACCGAGATGACATTCGGGTCGTGGTGAAGGCAGGCGCCGCGCACTTTGAATCCGTCAAGGACGCTGCAAGCGGGTTCAATCTTCAGGTAGTGAAGTATCTCGACCGCATGATCACCGCGTACGCGGCGGCCGACGTTGCGGTGTCGCGCGCGGGCGCGGGCACCGTCGCCGAGCTAGCGACGTGCGGGTTGCCGTCGATCCTCGTGCCCTATCCCTTCTCGCTAGACGACGACCAGGGCCACAAC
>JBKJQZ010000122.1:0-10015 GCA_046594835.1 Acidimicrobiales bacterium
CCTCGAGGAAGTGCACCCCACCGGGCAGGTCGAAGTCGTAATAGAACCCGTTTTCGATCGGCGGACCGATGGCGAACTTGGCGCCGGGCCACAGTTGGGTCACGGCCTGCGCGAGCACGTGGGCGGTGGAGTGGCGCAAAACGTGACGGCCCTCTTCGGTGCCCGCGGTCACGATCGCGACCGACGCGCCATCGGGCAACGCAACGCCGAGGTCGACCTCGTCGCCGTTCACAACCGCCGCCACGGCGTCGGCTGCGAGCCGCTTGCCGATCGACAAGGCCAGATCTACCGTCGTGGTCCCGCTGTCCAGGGTCCGTTCGGAGCCATCTGGAAGCGAGACAGTGATCTGGTCAGCCATCACGCCAGATTAGGGAACCCGTCCCGAATTCCAGAACCGTTATTCCTCAGCGCCCGTCGCGCCACTTCGCTTCGAGGTCGCCAAGGCCGCCGAGGCCAAGGCCGCGCAAGGACTCATCCACCACGTACGGACGAGACCCCGCTCGGATCGGGTCCTTCCCCAGAGCTTGGAAGAAGTCGTACGGTGCCTTCGTTCCCGCGACGCGACTCAAGGCGGCCATGAGTGAGCGCGAGTCGCGGTAGGCCTGCACGATCTGGCCCTGCGTGCCCGCTCCGAACTGATCGTCGCGGGGCGCCACGTCGCCCGAGCCGCTCCCGCGCCGAAACGCATTCGTGGGGCCGATGGCAACCCAGTCGGCGAGTCCTTCGTGGACCCAGGCTGGAGTGTAGGAACTGGCGTACCGCGACCCGGCGGCGTGGACGAACTCGTGCACGAGCGTCTCGGCTTGGGCCGCGGCCGGATAGGTCGAGAGGTTCTTGTCCTGGACGAACAGGCGCGGGGCGCTGGTTGCGTAGGTGTCGGTATCGATGCCGTAGGAAACGAACGCAACGAACTTGGTCACGTCGACCGTGGCCTGGATGAGGTCGGTGAGCTCGGCAGGTGAGGAAGGAAGGAACCCCACGATCGTTCCCGTCCACGGGAGGCTCCAGCGCGTCGCAAGCGTGGTCATTGCTTGCTCGGCGATCCCGAGCAGCGCGTCGGCGCGGGCCCTATCCGCCGGGTGCGCGATGAGGGCGACGTGTGCGCTCTGCACCATGACCACAGGACCGAGATCCCACATCGACACCGCAGGCTCGAGGCCTACGTCTATGACGTCGTCGTCACCGCCGACGTACCACTGACCGTCGCGTTCCACGTAGGTCCACCACATGTCATCGATCCACGGACGCTCGCCGTCGAACGCGAAGCGCAACCGGCGCAGCGTCTCGGGCACAAACACCGATGCGCCGCCGTAGTCCGACTTGTTCGCGCCGCGGCTGAGGTCCCCACCGAGCACGACGTTGGCTTCGTAGGTAATCCCCGCGACCTTCAGCGCTGCCAGGTTGTCGAACGACGCGAGCTGCGCGTTGCGAAACGCGGCGGGCGCGGCGGGATCGATGGTCTTTGCGAACGCGTCGCGGTCGTGGGCCAGTTCGGCTTTGGCTCGCGTGTTGAGCAACGCGTTGACCGACTGCAGCCGCTGCTCGACGCTCGCCTGTTTCGCCTCGGCAACCGGCGCCCACGCAACCGCAAGAAGCAGCGCCCCCGCAGCGACAAGGAGACGCCGCACAGCTAGAGGGTGACCCCCAGCAGCTGCGCGGCTTCGCTCACACCGTGACCCGATGCTGCGGCTGCGTCGATAACTGCGATCGCTCCCGGCGTGTCGAGGTCGTCGTCGAGGCAGGCGCGGGCGTCGTCGAGGCCCGCCGTACCCGATCCCATTTCCGACCAGCGGGCTAGGCGCGCCGCAGCGTCGGGCATGAGCTGATCGTTCCAGTCCCACCCGGGTCGGTAGTGATTGCTCAAGCACGCGAGACGGATGGCGCGCGGGTCCCACTCCTTGCATAGGTGCTCGGCGAACACGAGGTTGCCGAGCGACTTGCTCATCTTCTCGCCGTCGAGGCGCACCATTCCCACGTGCATCCAGTGCTTCACGAAGTCGGCGCCGGTGGCAGCTTCGGACTGCGCCGCCTCGCACTCGTGGTGCGGGAAGATCAAATCGCCGCCGCCGCCGTGCAGATCGATGGTTGCGCCGAGCTCACGCATCGAAAGCGCTGAGCATTCGATGTGCCAGCCCGGTCGACCGCGGCCCCATAGCGACTCCCACCACGGCTCGTCCTCGGCGGAGGGCTGCCAGAGCACGAAGTCAAGCGGGTCTTTCTTGTTCGGGTCCTCGACGTTGCCACCGCGTTCCTTCGCGAACGCGAGCATCTGCTCACGTGAGTAATTGCTCACCTCGCCAAAGCGGGGCCAGCTCGCGACCGAGAAGTACACCGCTCCGCCGGCCTGATACGCGTGACCGGATTCGAGCACCATGCCGATGAACCCAAGGATGTCGGGGATAGCAGAGGTGGCCCGGGGCTCGGAGAAGCACGGGAGCATGTCGAGCGCGGTCATCGCGGCGTCGAACTTGGCCATCTCTTCCGCCGCAAGGTCGAGGTAGTACACGCCTACTTCACGCGCTTTGCGCAGGATGTCGTCGTCGACGTCGGTCACGTTGCGCACGCACTGGGTCTCGTGGCCCATGTCGCGCAGACGCCGCTGCAACACGTCGTAGGTGAGGTACACCGCGACGTGACCGATGTGCGCCGAGTCGTACGGCGTGATGCCGCACGTGTACATCGTCACCGTTTGCGCGGGGAGGAAGTCGACCACGGCCTGACGGGCCGTGTCGTACAAGCGCATTGTCATCTATGCGTTTGTGATGCCGGTGACGCGCACGGCGGCGCGCGTCTTGTACCGCATGTTGAGCTGGAGGATGACCGCCGCGAAGCCCTCGATCATCGTGGCGTTCGAGAGACGGCCCGAGTCGAGCGGACGACAACCGGGGATCAGACGAATGATCTCGGACGTGACCTCGGTTGCGTGCGGGTGATCGGAGCACACGAGCACGTCGCTCTCGACGGGATGGTCGATGGCCGCGAGCTCGCGGGCGGGGAGGTGATGGAACGCCGCGGCAACGAAGGACTGCGGCAGCACCGCCTGCACGCTCGCGGCAACCGAGCCGCGCGGCGGCACGAGCGGCTGGAACTCATCGCCGACCTTGGCGAGCGCGTTTGCCATCGAGATGACGACCTTTCCCGCAAGCTGATTGGCCACGCTCTGGGCCGTGGTCGCGGCCGCGTCCCACGGCGTGGCGATCACCACGACGTCGGCCGACGCGGCGCGCTTGTTGTCGCCCGAGTCGAGCAGGAACGTGCGATCAGGGTGCTTCGCCATAAGCGCTTCGACGGTCTCCTGCGCGCGATCCTTCGTGCGAGAACCGATCGTCACCTCAAGCCCAACCGATGCGAGACGAATAGCCAACCCCGAACCGGCAGGACCGGTGCCACCAAGAACGCCAACGTGCATTTGCTCAGCCTGCCAGATACTTCGGGTTGGCGACGCGCAGCTTGTCCGCCACGCTCGCCTTGACCACGGCCACAACCTCGGGAAGGCGGTCGTCGAGGCGTCCCGACGCGATCGCGTCGGACAGATCCTGTTCCGTCGCCACACCGAGGTCCGCGAGTCGTGCCGCATGGGCCACGGCTTGCGCGCCGCCGTCCTCGAGCTCGCGCTGCACCATGTTGAGGACGTTGACCGCGACCCGGGCGTGGAACTGCACGCGGCCCTCGGTCGAGGTCATCACGTCGCGCTCAAGGAACTCGCGCACGGCCTCAACCAGCTCGGCTGCGCTCGGTACGTCATGGGGCTCGTATTTCACGCGGGCCACCCCGCGGCTTCGAGGTTGCCGAGCAGGTCCCACTCGGTTTCACAAACGCGTCGGCCGATCGCCGCGAGCTCCACCGAGCGGACAGCGCCGCTGCGGTGCGTGTTGGCCTGCGAGATGCAGATCACGCCCCAGGTGAGGTTGCCTACGGCCTCCCACCAGTTGAGCGCGTCGCGGTCGACCGTTTCTCCCGAGCCCTCTTCGTAACCGGCGATCAGGTCGTGGTAGGTGCCGAACCCGCCTACAGGAAGTTCGCCTCCAAAGCGCCACGCATTGGCGCAGAGCCAGCCGAGATCCTCGATCGGATCGCCCACGTGCGCGAGTTCCCAGTCGAGCACCGAGCGCACCCCTTCCGGGCCGACGATCAGGTTCCCGTTGCGAAAATCGCCGTGCACCACGGTGCGGCGCGTGGTCGACGGGCGCCGCTCGCGTAGGAACTTCAACGCGAGGTCGAAGGTGGGGTGGGGCTCGTTGAACATTGCGTAGGCCGCCGCGTACTTCTCGAGCGGATCGTCGTCGGGCAGTCCCGGCACATCGTCGATCGCAATCGTGTGGATCTTGGCGAGGATCTCCCCGCACTGGCGCGCCATCATCGGACGAGCCGCCGCGTATTCGTCCTCACGCAGGATGCGGCGGGCGATGGTCTCGCCGTCCACGTGGTCCATCACGATGTAGGGCGCGCCGATTGCGTCGGTGCCGTCGCCGCGGCCAACGACGTTCGGAACGGGCACACCTACGGCGGTGGCGCCCCGCAGCAGGTCGGCCTCACGAGCGAGGCCGCCGGAGGCCGCGCCGGGTGGGTCCATGCGTAGGACAAGTCGGCGGCCGTCGGCCGCGAACGACCACGTGGCGCGGCTCGCGCCACCCGAGAGCCGGCGCAGGCCGTCGATGTTCGACGCGCCGAGCACCGCTCCAAGTGCGGACGCCAGTTCGTCGCTCAGCAGTAAGCCCGGAGGGTGCTGTAGGGATTCACGGCCGCACCGTTGCCCGGATGAATCTCGAAATGCAAATGCGCCGCGCCGCCGCGGGCGTTGCCCGACGTGCCCACGAAACCAATGATCTGGCCCTGACTCACGCCGCCCGTCGATCCGAAGCGGCTCAAGTGCGCGCCGTAGTAGGTGTTGCCATCGACGCCGCGCACGTAAACGGAATTGCCGCCGAGGCCGCCGGTGCGGGTGGTCACGCTGCCGGCGACGGGCGCAACCACTGGAGTGCCGGGCCTCGCAAAGATGTCGTTGCCCTTGTGGCGTCGCCCCCCCGAGCGCGGATTGCCCCAGTCATTCGAGAACGCGCGGGCACCTTGTACCGGGCACACCCACGCGCCGCGGGCGAGGACCCGCGAGGTGCTCTTGGCTGCCTTCATGGCCTTGCCCAGGCTGGCGAGCTGCGAGGACAACGCGGCGCGCTGCGCCTTGGCGCGGGCCACTGCTGCGGTGCGATCGCGAAGGCGCGTCTCGAGCGTTGTCTGCAGTTGCACCTGGTCGGCGCGAATCACGCGGTAGGAGTCGAGTCGGTCGGCCGAGCCAAGCGCCACCTCGCGGATCAGGTAGTGCGTGCGGGCTACCTGGTTGGGGTCATCGACCATGCTGTAGCGCACGCTTCCGCCACCCCGCTCGTACTCGTGGATCGCGTACTCCTTGAGCCTGGTCTTGACCGCAGAAAGGCGCGCCTGGTTCTCGGCTGACTGCGTGCGGAACTTCGCAATATCGCGCTTCGCTCGCTCGAGTTCGGCGCTCGCCTTGGTCAGATTCGCTACCGCCGCGTTGGCCGCGCGCTGGGCCGATTCGACCTTCTTTTCAAGCGCGGTGGCCGCGCCAGCTGGTGCGGCAACAGCAACAACCGTTGCGAGCGCTGCGAAAACCACCCAAGGCGTCGTGCGCCAACCCCGCGCTTTCACGGCCCGTGACCCTAAACGACTTCACCTCGGACGCGACGGGGCCGGGCCCGAAGGCCCGGCCCAATCAACTCGCTGATCTGGTGGTTTAGAGCTGGAGGCTCTTGACCTCGAGGAACTCCTCGAGACCAAAGCTGCCACCCTCACGACCAAGACCCGACTGCTTGTAGCCACCGAAAGGTGCGCTGGTGTTGAACGCGCCACCGTTGACTTCCACCTGACCGGTGCGCAGCTTGCGAGCGACGGCCTTGGCGTGCTCGGGATCGCCCGACCACACGCCACCGGCGAGACCGTAAATCGAGTCGTTAGCGATCTCGATGGCCTCTTCTTCGGTGTCGTAGGGGAGGATCGACAGCACCGGGCCGAAGATCTCCTCTTGCGCGATGGTCATGTCGGTGGTGACCTCCGAGAAGACAGTGGGCTGCACGTAGAAGCCCTTGTCCAAGCCCTCGGGCGCCTCGACGCCACCGGCGATGAGCTTGGCGCCCTCGTCGATGCCCTTCTGGATGTAGCCACGCACGCGGTCGCGCTGGGTTGCCGAGACGAGCGGGCCAAGCATCGCGGTGCCACCGAAGGGATCGCCCGGTGCAAACGCGGCTGCGGTTGCGGCGGCAATGCCCTCAGCCTCGGCGAGCCGGTCGCGCGGTACCAGCATGCGGGTCAGAGCCGAGCACGTCTGGCCCGAGTTGAGGAACGCCTTGAAGACTCCATCGGCGACGGCCTTCGCGAAGTCAGCGTCGGGAAGGATCACGTTCGCCGACTTGCCTCCGAGTTCGAGCGAGACGCGTGCAACACGCTTGGCGCACAGTTCGGCGACGCGCTTGCCGGCACCGGTCGAGCCGGTGAAGGACACCATGTCAACGTCCTTGTGCGAAGCGATGGCCTCGCCCACGACCGGGCCGACGCCGGTAACGAGGTTGAACACGCCGTTTGGCAGGCCCACGTCGTTGATGACTTCGGCCAGGATGAACGCGTTGAGCGGCGCGACTTCTGAGGGCTTGAGCACGACGGTGCAGCCCGCGGCGAGCGCAGGAGCGACCTTGAGCGTGATCTGGTGCAGCGGGTAGTTCCACGGCGTGATGGCGCCGACGACGCCCACGGGCTCGCGCACAACCAGCGAGTTGCCGACCTCGGTCTCGAACTCGAAGCTGTCGACGATTCCTGCGATCGCGCTCCAGTTCTGGATCGGCATACCGGCCTGGATCATGTTGGAGAGGTTGAGCGGCATGCCGACCTCACCGGCGATCACCTGACCGATCTCCGCCATCCGCGCGCCGAGGCCTTCGGCGATGCGCTGGATGTACTTGCCCCGCTCTTCCCGCGGCAGCTCAGACCATGCCGGGAAGGCGGCCTTGGCCGCGGCGACGGCCTTTTGCACGTCGTCAGCCGTACCTTCGGGAATGCTCCCCATGACCTCTTCGGTCGACGAATTGATGACTTCGAGCGTGCCCGTGCCCGTCGAGGGCACCCACGCGCCATCGATATAGATCTTGTCCCGAACCTGCATCTACCGAACTCCTTGGATATATGAGTAGAACAACGTTATCCGTCGCGCACTGCCTCCCGCGGCGGTAGCCTCTCGGCGTGCTGCCCGTTGAGCGAGAAGACCGAATTGCGCGTATTGCGCGCACCGCGTTTGTTTCTCACGCTCGGATGTATGTGGTCATCAACGTATTCCTGGTGGGCGTGTGGGCACTGTCGGGCGCAGGTTTCTTCTGGCCGGCGTGGGTACTGCTCGGCTGGGGACTCGCCCTCGTGCTGCACAGCCTGGCTACCTTCAGCCGCGGCTCGCACAGTTAGCGGAGCCCCCACATGACCGACGCCGCGGTACGGGCTTTGCCCGAAGGGGTCGTCACCTTCCTGTTCACCGACATCGAAGGCTCCACCCACCTCATTCAGCACCACGGGGACGCGTGGCCCGACCTGCTCACGCGTCATTACGACCTGCTTGACGAGCCGTTGGTCGCGCACGGCGGCATCCAGGTTGGCACCCGCGGCGACGCCGTCTTCGTCGTGTTCGACTCCGCCGCGAACGCGCTAGCGGGCGCGCTCGCGGCACAACAAGCCGTCAGCGCCTACGCGTGGCCCAACCCACCGGTGCGCGTGCGCATGGGCCTACACACCGGCGAGGCGGTCGTTCGCTACGGCGACTACGTGGGGCTCGCGGTGCACGAGGCCGCGCGGATCTGCGCCGCGGGGCACGGCGGACAAGTGTTGTGCTCGGCCTCCGCACTCCACTTCGCAGGCGGCGCGCCCGACGGCTCGACCCTCACCGACCTAGGTCGGCACCGCCTCAAAGACCTCCCCTCCCCTACGCACCTGTGGCAACTCGGAGTGCCAGGCTTGCGTTCGCAGTTCCCCGGCGTGCGCGCCGACGCCGTTCCCGGCAATCTGCCCAAGCCGATCACGTCGTTCATCGGTCGCACCGACGAACGCCTCGACGCCGCGGATCGGCTGCGCAGCGGCGCGACGCTCGTCACGCTCACCGGCACTGGTGGATCGGGCAAGACCCGTCTCGCGCTACAGGTCGCGTCCGACGTGGTCGACGGGTTCCCGCACGGTGCGTGGCTCGTGGAGTTCGCCGGTGTGAGCGACCCCACCCAAGTGACCTCCGCGGTCGCGGGCGCGCTGGCGTTGCGCGACGAATTCGGACGCGCCTCGGCCTCAAGCCTCACCGCCGCGCTGGCCGATCGCCAGCTGCTGCTCGTGCTCGACAACTGCGAACACCTCGTCGATGAGATCGCGACGCTGGTATCGGATCTGCTTACGCACTGCCCGCGACTAGTGGTAATCGCCACCAGTCAGGAGGCGCTCGGCATTCCGGGCGAGAGCGTGTTGAGCATCGGGCCAATGTCTGACGGCGAGTGCATCGAGCTGTTCACCGCCCGCGCCGCCGAGCGGCGGCCAGGTTTCGAACTCACGCCCGCCAACCGCGGCCGGGTGTGGCAGATCTGTCGCCGTCTCGATGGCATCCCCCTCGCGATCGAACTTGCGGCGGGACGCGCCGCCGCGTTGAGCGTGGAAGAGATCGCGTCGCGCCTCGACGATCAGTTCCGTCTCCTTACCGGCGGCAGCCGCGCCGCGATGGCGCGCCAGCAGACGCTGCGCGCAACCGTCGACTGGAGCCACAACCTGCTCGAGGATGCCGAGAAAGTGCTCTTCGCCCGCCTCGCCGCGTTCTCCGGTGGATGGAGCCTCGACGCCGCGATGGCGGTGGCGGGCTTTGGCGAGCTCACCGACCTGGAAGTGCTCGACGCGCTCGGACGCCTTGTGGCGCGCAGCCTGGTGGTGATCGACGAGCAGGACGGCGCGTCGCGTTACCGCATGCTCGCCACGATTAGGCAGTACGCCCTCGAGAAGCTCGCCGACCGGTCCGAGCTCGTCATCGCGCGTGATCGTCACGCAACGTTCTTCCGCGCGTTGGCGCTGTCGGCCGAGCCCGAGCTCACCGGGCCGGCGCAGTCGGAGTGGCTTACGCGCCTGGCGTCGGACGAGCTCAACATGCGCGCCGCGCTCGACTGGCTCGGCGCCGCCGCGCTCGAACCGGCGGTCGCGTTGTGGCGGTACTGGCTCGTCCGCGGCAACTGGGAGGGCGGCCGCAAGTGGATCGAGCAGGGCCTGGAAGATCTCGACGGCGTCGAGCCCGAGCTGATCGCCCGCGCCCTCGACGCCGCCGGGGCGCTCGCCACCGAGCAGGGCGATAACGCATCGGCCGAGTCGCTGCTCAACTCGGCGCTGGCGCGCTGGCGCATCCTCGACAACCCGCTCGGCACCGCCCGCACGCTCAACCATCTCGGCACCCTCGCCCGCAACCGCTTCGCCTACGACGAGGCTCGGGCGCAGCTCAACGAGGCGCTGCAAACCGCCGATGCCGCCGACGACGATCGTCACCGCGCCATCTCGCTGCGCAACCTTGGCCACCTCGCGTCCCAGCAAGGCGATCACGAGACCGCCGGCGGGCTTTACCGCGAAGCGCTGGCTCTCGCCCGCGCCGAGGGTGACCGCCGCGTGGTCGCCACGCTCACCCACGCGCTCTCGCGCGTCGCGTTTGAAGACGGCAACCTTCCCGCCGCGCGCACCCTCGCCGATGAGGGCCACAAGCTCGCCCGCGCGCTTGGTGACAGTCAGATGGTCGCCGAACACTTGACCGTCCTTGCGGGCCTCGCGACCGCGGACGGCGACGAGATGGCCGCGTCGGCGCGTCTTGAAGAAGCACTGGCGTTGTGGCAGCGCCTCGGCTCACCCCAGGCGGTGCCGTGGCTGCACACGACGTTGGGTGAGATGGCCCTCGCCCACGGCGACGCCGAAGCGGCGCGCCGCCATTTCGATCAAGCCGCGGACGCGTGGCGGGAAG
>JBKJQZ010000214.1:0-2612 GCA_046594835.1 Acidimicrobiales bacterium
TGTGGGGTCTGCTGCTCTCGACCAAGGTTCTGCGCGGCGAGGAGGAGGCCGGCCGCGCCGAGTTGCTCTTCGCGGGCTCAGTCAACCGAACGACCGGCCTCGCCGGGCAGTTGCTCGGTGTCGGCATCACGCTTGGTGTGCTGTTCGCCACGGCCGCGTCGTGGTTCGTGTCGGTCGGTCTGATCGGGGGCTACTTCTCGGTGCGGTCCGCTTTGTGGTTCGCGCTCGTCGCGTGCATGAGCGCAGTGATGTTCGCGGCGGTCGGTGCGTTCACGGCGCAGCTCGCCGCGAGCCGACGCGTCGCGGCTGGCCTCGCCGGCTCGCTGTTTGGGGTGGCGTTATTGGTGCGCGCGATCGCCGAGGCCACGAGCACGCCGTGGCTGCGGTGGGCCACACCCCTGGGCTGGATCGACAAGACGCACCCGCTCACGGGCACCAACATCGCGCCGGTGCTTCCGGTCGTGCTGGTGGTGGTCGTCTCGTGCGGCGGCGCGGCCGTACTCGGCGTGCGCCGCGACCTCGGCGCCGCGCTCGGGCCGTCGCGCGATCACGCAACTGCAAAGACCCGGCTGCTGCGCTCGCCCGTTGGCCTCGCTGTCCGCCTCAACCGTGGCGTGATGATCGCGTGGGCCGTGGGGCTGGCAATCGGTGCGGCGGTCTTTGGCATTGTTAGCTCCGCGGTCGGCGATTCGTTCGCCGACAACAAGTCCGTCGCCGACGTGTTCAACCGCCTCGGCGCCGACATCTCAGCCCGGGGCTACGTCGGGGTGACCTTCGTGATCATGGCCACGATGCTTGGCTACGTGGCCGCCACCTTCATTGGCGCGTGTCGCGTGGAGGCTGCCGAGGGTCGCCTGGAGTACCTGGCGGGCGGGCCGGTTACGCGGCGCACGTGGCTGACGGGCCGCGTGTCGGTCGCCGCCAGCGCGCTGGTGGGGTTTGGGCTCGCGATCGGGGTGGGCGGATGGGCGGGCGTCGCGACGTCGGGCGGCCACATCCCCTTCGGCGCGATGGTGCTCGCCGGCCTGAACGTCGTGGCGCCGGGGTTGGTCGTGTTGGGCTTCGGTGCGTGCGTGTTTGGCTTCGCGCCACGCGCGGGTGTGGGCGCGGCGTACGCGCTCGTCGCGTGGTCGTTCCTCGTGGAGATGATCGGCTCACTCGTACAGCTCAACCACTTCGCACTCGACACGTCGATCGTCCATCACATCGCGGCGGCACCCGCAGTCGACCCGCGATGGGCACCCAACGCGGTGATGGTCGGCTTCGCGATCACGCTCACTGCCCTCGGCGCGTGCGCGATACAGCGCCGCGACGTCGCGTCGGGCTGACACCGTGCTGGCGGGGTTTTCGACCTAGGACGAGGAAAACCCCGTCAGCACGCTGTCGGGCAGTTGTATCGGTTGGCCCACGTCACCCGTTGACGACGCCGCCCGCAGTCCACATCACGCCCACACCGCGGGCGTCGCCGGTCGTGCCTTCGCCCATCCGGTTCATCACGAACGCGACCGTCATGCGGTGGGCGACGTCGTTCACGATCACGGAGCCGCCCCAGCCACCCCAGAAGCACGCCTTCTCGCTCGGGATCACCGGTAGCGCGGGGCTGACGATGCCGTACCCGATGCCGTAGTTGAGCGGCAGCATCATCACGCGGTCGGGCGTGGAGGATTGCGACTCGAAGATGCGCTCGATGGTGGCGGGCGAGAGGAACCGCGTGCCGTTCACTTCGCCGCCGTGCGAGACGATGCTCTGCACGCGAGCAACCGAGCGCGCGTTGCCGTGGCCGTTCGCGGCGGGGATCTCGGCGCGGCGCCACGGCTCGGTCCACGACACGGTCGCGTCGAGGGTTGGGTTGCGCATCGTTTTTGCGAGCACGCTCTCGGGGTCGAGGCCCTTCGGGATTGCAGGCGCCGGCGGTGGGATGAGTCGCGCGACGCGCGCGTCGCACTCGGGCGGCGTGCCGATGTGAAAGTCGGCACCGAGGGGTTCGGCCAGCTCGGTCCGGAAGAAGGCGCCGAGCGACTGCCCGCTCACGCGGCGCACCACTTCGCCCACGAGATAGCCCTGGGTCACTGCGTGGTAGCCCGCGCCGTCGCCGGGCGTCCACCACGGGGCCTGCGCGGCGAGTAGTTCGCAGCACTTGTCCCAGTCGTAGAGGTCCTCGGCCGTGATGGGCTGTTCCCAACCCGACAAGCCCGCAGTGTGGCTAAGGAGGTGCTTGACCAACACGTTCTCTTTGCCGTTGGCCTTGAACTCGGGCCAGTAAGTGGCGACGGGCGCGTCGAGGTCGATCTCACCGCGATCGACGAGTAGGAGCGCCGAGAGGTTGCACATTGTCTTGGTGGTCGAGAAGACGTTAACGAGAGTGTTTTCCTGCCAGTCGCCTTCGTTGCCGTCGAGGTCGGTGATGCGTCCGCCCCACAGATCCACGACGAGTTCGTCGTCGAGATAAATCGCGACGGACGAGCCGACGTCGGCCCCGCTGTCGAGGTTGCCCGCCATCGTGTCGCGGACTGCCGTGAACCGTTCGTCGCAGGTGCCGTTGATCGTCGCCATGTCCAGCACGCTATCCAGGTTCGCTCCGCGCATACCTTGTGGCGGTGCGCAGCCTCGAG
>JBKJQZ010000258.1:0-20050 GCA_046594835.1 Acidimicrobiales bacterium
TCTTCGGGGCGTGCACCCCGACTTTGATTTCGGTGCTTGTGACCCCGGTGCGGTCGCCGGCGCTGCCGCCCGAAGCGGGGGCAGTAGTGGCAGTGGTGCCACCAGGTGTGGCGGGCCGCGGTTTCCCCGTGACCGGGTCGATTACGAGCTGGCCCCCCGGAATGGTCTCGCCAGTGATCGGGTCAACGACGGTCGCGTCGGGGCCCGATCCGCCCAGGGCGAGCGGCGCATCGTCGCCGAGTGCGGGTCCGTTGCTATCGACCGAAGTCGTGTCGTTGCCAAGCACGATGGCGCCGACCACGGCGGCCATCAGCAACCAGATGCTGACCGCAGCGAGTCCGAAAACAAGTCGCGCCCCGCCGCTTCCGTACGGGCGGCGCAAAAACTTTAAAACGTCCGTCATTCGGCCCTCTCTCAGAAACTGAATCCGACGTTACTCCGCGCGTTTTGGGCTACATCGTCGGGATCGCAATCGGGCCGGGCCGGAATCGGTTAGGACGGGCTCAGGAGGCGTTGCGACGTCTCGCGGTCAACTGCTTACGCAGGCTGGCGACCTCGGCCTCCAGGGCAAGAATGCGGCGGATGCCAGGAAGCGTCATGCCTTCGCCCGCCATTGCCGACACCTGCTGAATCGTGTTGATGTTGGTGCGGCTGTAGCGGCGCTGCCCGCCCTCGGAGCGCTCGGGCTGCACTACGCATTCGGTGTCGAGCCGACGCACAAACGCGGGCTGCACGCCGAGCATGGAAGAGACCTGGCCCACCGTGTAGATCGCAGCTGAGGGGTCGTCGAGGGGGAACACGATGGGCCACGCCTTTAGGTATTAGTTGTTGGAGGTGACGAGCTCGTCGGCTTTCGAACTCGTGTCGATTGCGTCGATCGCGTCGCGCTCGATGGTCGCGTGCTTGCCCACGCTGATCTCGACCTTGCGCGGCTTGGCCTTCTCAGCCACCGGCACGATGACGGTGAGAACGCCGTTGGTGTAGTCCGCTTCAAGTCGCTCGGTGTCGAGCGAGTCACCGAGCGTCAGCCGCCGGGCAAAGCTCCCGATCATGCGCTCGCGTACAAGGGTTTCGATGTCGTCGCCCGCTACCCGATGGCGCTCGGCCCGCACGGTGAGGGTGTTCTTTTCGACGCTGAGATCGATGCTCGACGGGTCGACGCCCGGGAGGTCGAACTGCATGACGAACTTTTCGCCTTGACGGTGTGCGTCGAAGGGCATCGCGGCGGGACGCGCCGCGGTGCCGGTTACTTGCTGAACGAAACGGTCGAAGTCGCGGAATGTATCGGTACGCATTGAGTGTGCTCTCCTCTCGGATGCCAATTGGGGTTACGCCGATGTTGTACCCAAACAACAAGAAACTTTCAAGTCGATTTATAAGTTTTTCCGGCGTTGGCGAGACCGGGATCTGCATCTACGCTTCCGCCCTTGCCCGGTGCCGAAGTCTGTCGTTGAACGCGTTCCCGCGATCGCTCGGCCGCAGCGTCGTGGTCAGCGACGGTGCCGAAGCCCCGGAGGCGTGGCGCGAAACCGAGCGGGTCGTTGTAGACGGACTCGCCGCCGACGCGGCGATCGAGCGACTGCACCAGGCGTGGTTCACGCGCACGCCGGTCGTCATCGACCTGCGCGTCGACCCGGCGACGTTCCGCAACGGCGAAAGCGTGGCCGACGACGTGTGGTCGCTCAGCCCGGGCCTAGAGATAGCCAGCGACGCGCTGCAGTTCCTGGTGTGGGCCAACACCTATGACTTCCGCACGGACGAGCTGATCTGGTGGTGGGGGCGCAAGGCGTCACGGCTGGGCGCGCGTGTTGAGGGCGTGTGCGACGTAGTCCTGCCCGACGGCACGCCGGTGTGGATCGACGGCGGGCCCCGAGGCTCCGTCGGAGCCACCGTGGACGGGCGCGCGCTTGTGCATTCCGAGTCGGTCGATGCCGGCAACCTGCGCACGCAGCCCGACGCGCCGACGCCTGCCGCTGAGCTCGCGCCCGATCAGGCCGCGGCGGTCGCCCATGGATTCGGCCCGGCGCGCGTGATCGCGCCCGCAGGCTCGGGCAAGACCCGCGTGCTCACCGAGCACTACCGCCACTTGTTGGAGGCGCGTCGCTACGAGCCTGAGTCCACCATCGCCCTCGCGTACAACAAGAAGGCGCAGGAGGAAATGACGCAGCGCCTCACGGGCCTGTCGCCGCGCATCCACACGCTCAACGCGTGGGGCTACGCATTGCTGGCCCGCGCCCGCCGCGCGCGGCTGAACGTGATCGACGAGCGCGGCGTGCGCGACCTCGTCGAAGGGCTCCTGCCCGCCAAAGTGCGTCGCCTCAACACCGACCCCTATGGGCCCTACATCGACGGGCTCTCGCTGATCCGCCTCGGCCTGCGCGACCCCGAGGAGGTGGAGGCGAGCCTCGACGACGTCGACGGGCTCGCCTCGATCTTCGATCCGTACCGCGCCGAGCTACAGCGTCGCGGCGTCATCGACTTCGACGAACAGATCTACGGCACGCTCGAACACCTGTTGCGCGACGGCGCATTTCGTCGTGACGTGCAACGCGAGCACCGCCACGTGCTCGTCGACGAGTTCCAGGACCTCACCCCCGCGCACCTGTTGCTGGTACGGCTTGCGGCGGGGCCTTCGGCCGACGTGTTCGGCGTAGGCGACGACGACCAGTCCATCTACGGCCACGCCGGCGCCGACCCCCGTTTTCTCATCGACTACGCCCGCTACTTCCGCGGCGCGTCCATGCATGACCTGCGGGTGAACTACCGCTGCCCGGTCGCGGTGACGGTCGCCGCGCGCACGCTGCTTGGCTATAACGAGACCCGGGTGCCCAAGACGATCGAATCGGGACCCGGCGTGGTCGCGGACCCCGCTGGGTTCGCAGTGGAGCTGCACGAGGCGAGCGACGGGGCCTCCGCCGCGCGAAGCGCGGTAACGGAGTGGCTCGGAGCGGGGGCGACGCCCGAAGACGTCGCGGTGTTGGCGCGCGTGCAGTCGTTGTTGCTGGCACCGCACGTTGCGCTCTCGGAAGCGGGCGTGCCCGTCAACTCGATCCTGAGCGAGTGGGCGTTGGACCGGGTTGGCGTGAAAGCTGCGCTCGCGTACCTGCGCATCGCGATCTCACCCACCAAGGTGCGCGGCAACGACTTCGACGAGGTGCGCCGCCGGCCCAGCCGTGGGCTGCCGCAGTGGGCGTCGAAGTGGCTGGCGAAGTGCCGCACTATCGACGGGCTGCGCGACGCGGCCGATCGGATCGACGACGAGAAGGTGGCCGACAAGTTTCGCGGCCTCGCCGAAGATCTGGACCTGCTCGCGGGCATCGCGTCTCGTGGTGCGAGCGCACGCGAGCTGCTGGTCGCGGTGCGCGACAAGGTGGGGCTCGGCACCGCGATGTCGCTGCTCGACAGTACGGGTGCCGCGGGCGGCTCGCACCTCGACGACATCGAAGGCCTCATCCAAGTAGCCGACCTGCAGCCCGTGGCGGCGCAGTTCGAGCCGTGGTTGCGCGACGTGCTGCGCCGGCCCGCCACCGAAGGCGGTGTGACGCTCTCGACGATCCACCGCGTGAAGGGTCGCGAGTGGGACCACGTGGTGGTGTACGGCGTGACCGACGGGCTCATGCCGCACCGCCTCGCCGAAGACGTCGAAGAGGAACGCCGCGTCCTGCACGTGGCCATCACGCGCGGCATCAAACGCGTCGCAGTGCTCGGCGATGTGTCGCGCCGCTCCGAGTTCATCGATGAGCTCGACGGGACGGCGGTGGCGCGGCCGCGAGCGGCGGCGAAACTTCGCCCGACGGCCGAGCAGCGGCGGTCGGCACCCAAGCCCGTCGCCGCGGCGGTGGTGGAGGCCGAGGTTGGACTGGAGCTACGCCTCACCGGAGGCTACGAGGGCCTCGTTGTTTCGGTGACGCCCGACGGGGTATCGGTGCGGCTCTCGACCGGTTCCGCGATGACGGTGCGCTTCGGCGAACGAGTCCAGCACGACGGTGCGTGGCTCGAACTTGGGGCGCCGCCCTCGCCGCTCGACGACGCGGCCGCGGCCGCACTCAAAGCGTGGCGTGCGGCGCGCGCGAAGGCCGACGGCATGCCCGCATACATAGTGTTGAACGACAAGTACCTCGAGGGCATCGCGAAGCGCCGCCCGTCGACCTTGACGGCTCTGCGAGCCTGCGACGGCATCGGCCCCGCCAAACTCGAAACCTACGGCGACGAAATCCTCGCCGTGATCGCCCAGCTCACCACCTAACCCGGTTCTGCGCCAAGAAGGTCCGGTGATCCGGCCCGAGAATGCCGCCGTTTTCATCGGACCTTCGTGGCGCCAAACAACACATTCGGGGCTGGTCGCCGCCGCCCTGGGCATCCGGCGAGAACCGAGTCGACGGGCAGGGCGATGGGGTGACAGCAACATCGGTCGCTGCCGGTCGTCACACCGGAGGCGTAGAAGGAAGAGTGGGGCGGCGGGTGGTGTGTTTGCGCGCAGAGGAGCGCGGGCCAGTGCCGTGCGCGACCTACGTCATCTGACGTGGCCACCTACCCTGAGGACGTGGGGAAGAAGCTGGGGTTCGTAGCACTACTTGTCGCGGTTGTCGCTACGACACTGCGAACCACCTCGGCCGACGCCACGTCCCTCGCAGTACGGCACGCCCAGACCACCCACTTCCTGCGCGCCGCGCACACGCCCCGGCCGCGCTTTGTTGACGACGAGGGCCGCACGGTCATCCTGCGCGGCGTGAACGTGAACGGACTCGGCGAGTACTACCAAGAGTGGGCCGACCTGCCCTCGACGCTGCCGCTCACCGAAGGCGACTTCGCCGCGATCGCCGCCCACGGCTTCAACGTCGTGCGCCTGCTGGTGACCTGGAGCAGGCTTGAGCCCCAGCCCGGCGTCATCGACAAGGCCTATGTCGAGCGCATCGCGCAGGCGGTTTCGTGGGCCAAGGCGCACGACATTTACGTGCTGCTCGACATGCACCAAGACGCGTGGAGTCCATTCGTCAACACGCCCGACGGTGTGACATGTCCGCCCGGCGCGACGCGCGCCGTTGGATGGGACGGCGCGCCGCGCTGGGCCACGTCGCTGGTCGGCACCCTGGCGACGTGCAACGCGTCGCTAAGGGAAGTGTCGACGGCGGTGCAGCTTTCCTTCAGTCGTTTCTACGCCAACACCCTCGGCTTGCAAGACCACCTGTTGAAGGTGTGGCGCGCCGTGGCGCAACGCTTCGCCGACGAGCCGGCGGTTGCGGGTTATGACTTGTTGAACGAACCCAACCCGGGCATGACGCCGGGCGTGAACGACTACGCCACGCTTGGACTGTTCTATCGACGCGCGATCAAGGCCATACGCGACGTCGACCCGAAGCACATGATCTTCTTCGAGCCGGCAGTGGTGACGGGCCCGTTGGCCACGCCCGGTCCGCTGCCCGGATTCAGCGGCGACCGCAACCTCGTGTACGCACCGCACCTCTACAACGAGTCGATCTCGCCGCTGCCCGGTCGCATCAGTGACGGGTTCGTCAACGCGGAACGAGCGGCGCGTAAGTACGGGCGGGTGCCGTACTTCGTGGGGGAGTGGGGCTGGTTCGCCAACCCCGTCGACGATCAACCCTTCATGGAGGAGTACGCCCGTCAGGAGGACGTCCATCTGGCGAGCGGGACGTGGTGGCAGTGGAAGCAGGCCTGCGGTGATCCGCACGCGGTGGGTGTGCGCGGCCACCGCCCGTCGTGCGCCGGTAAGTCGATCTACTCCGACGGACTCGTGCTGCGCTCAGCGGACAACCTCAAGGTGCTGGAGCGGGCCTACGTGCGCGCCGCGCCGGGCCTGCTGACGTCGATGCGCGCCAGCCCAAAAAAGCTCGTGGCAACGGGCATCGCGTCACGGCGCGGCGACGCCGCCGACGTGTGGATTCCGAACACGTGTGAGTCCGCGGCTCTCCGGGTGTGGCAGCACGGACAAGTCGTGGCGGGAAGCTGGGCCACCACGGCGCGCGGCGCTGCACGCGCTCGAATTGCCGTGCCAGAAACCGGCGCGTACACCCTCGTCGTCGCCTGCCGCTGACCCCGCCCAAGCGGGTGAGGACTGGCTACGGGCCTGCGAAGATCGCGTCGCCCGCGGCCTCGGCGCGACCGGGCGCCGGTGCGGAGTGCTTGGCGGCCTCGGCGCGGGCCACGACGAAGTGGTGCACCTCGTCGGGTCCGTCGGCGAGACGCAGCGTGCGCTGGCTCGTGTACATCGACGCGAGCGGCGTCCACTGCGACACGCCCGTCGCCCCGTGAATCTGGATCGCCTGGTCGATGATCTGACAGATCTTCTCGGGCACCATTGCCTTGACCGCGCTCACATAGACGCGCGCCTCGGCGTTGCCGAGCACGTCCATGGCCTTCGCGGCCTGGAGCACCATGAGGCGGCACGCGTCGAGCTCGATGCGCGCCCGCGACACCGTCTCCATGTTCTTGCCGAGGCTGAGGATCGGCTTGCCGAACGCCTCGCGGAACTTGGCCCGACGGATCATTAGCTCGAGCGCCTTCTCGCCGGCGCCGATGCCGCGCATGCAGTGATGAATGCGGCCCGGGCCGAGACGCACCTGGCTGATCTCAAAGCCGCGGCCTTCGCCGAGCAGCATGTTGGCTGCCGGAACGCGCACGTTGGTGAAGCGCAGGTGCATGTGGCCGTGGGGGGCGTCGTCGTGACCGAACACGTGCATGGGGCCGAGGATTTCAACTCCGGGCGTGTCCATTGGCACGAGGATCTGACTCTGCTGCTTGTGCGTAGCGGCGTCCGGGTTGGTCCGGCACATCACGATCATGATCTTGCAGCGAGGATCACCGGCGCCGGAGATGTAGTACTTCTCGCCGTTCATGACGTACTCGTCGCCGTCGCGGATGGCTTCGAGCTGCACGTTCTTGGCGTCGGAGCTGGCGACGTCGGGCTCGGTCATCGCGTAGGCCGACCGGATTTCGCCGTTGAGGAGCGGCTCGAGCCACTGCTTTTTCTGCTCGTCGGTGCCGACGCGCTCAAGTACTTCCATGTTGCCGGTGTCGGGCGCCGAACAGTTGAGGCTCTCGGAGCCGAGCGGGTACTTGCCCAGCTCAACTGCGATGTAGGCGTAGTCGAGGTTGGAGAGGCCGCCGACCTCGGAGTCGGGCAGGAAGAAGTTCCATAGGCCGGCTTCCTTCGCCTTGGCCTTGGCGCCGTCGAGCAGCTCGAGCTGACCGGGCGCGTACTGCCACCGGTCGTCGCGGTTCTCTCCGATGGCAAAGAACTCGGCCTGCATCGGCGCGACTACGTCCTCGAGAAACTTGGTGACGCGATCGAACAAGTCGCGCGCGCGGTCGCTCATGCGCAGGTCGAACAGTTCGGGGTTATCCAGCGGCGAACTCATCGCCTGAAACTAGAGGCTCGGCGCTACCGCAGGCGGATCGTGTTGCCCGTAACCATGCGGGCGGCGCCTGTGCACAGCCAGGCGATCACCTCGGCTACATCGTCGGGTACGGCCACGTGCACGAGGTCGTTGCTCTGCGCGACGAACGCCCGGACTTCGTCGGTCACCCAGCCGGTGTCAGTAACGGGCGGGTACACGACGTTGGCCGTAACGCCGAAGCCCGCGAGCTCGATCGACGCCGTCATCGTGTAGTTGTCGAGCGCCGCCTTGGCTGCGCCGTAGCTCGCCTCGCCCGGGAAGCCCATTGGTCCACCCGAGGTGAGGCTGATCACTCGACCCCAGGTTGCGCGGCGCGCCGCGAGGCTGTGGGCGAACGCCGCGATCAACAGGCCTCCCGCACGCGCGTTGATCATGAACTGCGCGTCGAAGGACTCGGCGCTGACGAGCTGTGCGCCGGCGCGGCCAACTGCATCGGTCGCGCCGGCGCGGAATGTGTCACGCCGCACCCCACTCGCGTTGTGCACGAGGATGTCGACGGGACCCAGTTGTTCTTCGGCCGCCGCGTATAAACCAACGGCGGCGTCGGGCTCGGTGAAGTCCGCCGCGATGCGCACCGCACGCCGACCGACTGCCTCGATCGCAGCCACAACGTCGGACCCGTCACGCGCTCGCTGTTGCGCGAACGCGACCGGGTACTCGTCACCGTCCTCGTTCGTCTGGTGGTAGCTGATCGCAACGTCGGCGCCGAGTTGTGCAAGCGCGAGCGCGGCGGACGCGCCGATGCCCTGGTTCGCGCCGGTGACGAGCGCGACCCGCCCTGCGAGCTCCACTATTTCTTCTTGGTGGAGGCGTTCAGCGCGACGGCCGCCTTGATCAGCTTCTTCAGCGCAGCCGCGTTGATCTTGTCGCCCTCGGCGACGTCGATGGCGCGACGTGTCGCACCCTCGAGGCTCGAGTTGAACAAGCCCGACGGGTCATCGAGCGACGCGCCCTTCATGAAGGTCAACTTCACGACGGCCTTGTAGGTCTCGCCGGTGCAGATAATCCCGTTGCTTTCCCATACCGGGATGCCGTTGGGGTTGCTGGCCTTGATCCACTTCGATGTTTCGCTGATCGAGGGGTCGGCCTTCATGATGATGTCGCGGAGCGTGTTGAGGGTGTCCACTCGCCAGTCGTCGGTAGCCATGCCGCGCAGTCTTGCAAAACGGGACCGGGCTACAGGCCCCATTTGCTGACCATCGCGAGGATGGTCACGACCACGACAGCCGAGAGGAAGATCTCGATCGCGAGGCTCTGACGGTCCGCAGCGTGGGCGGTCGCGTCGTCGCCGGCCTTGAGCGCAGCGAGGCGCTTCTTGGCGAGCGGGGCGAGGCGGCCACCGCCGAGGCCGCCGCCGAGCAGGATCGCGGTGAGACCGACCCATATGAACTTGCTTTCGCGGAAAGACCAGTCGCCTTCGAAGAACAGGCCGAGGCCGCTGGCGAGGATGACCACGGCGACTGTCGCGTAGTAGCGGTCGTGCAGGAACGCCGTCACTTCGCTCCACGCCAGGTCGACATCGCGCCCGGCGGCGCGCAACTTCGGGACAACGACGTACTGGAGCAGGTCAGCGCCGAGCCAGCCGGTGACGGCGCTGATGTGCAGGGTGAGGAGGAGGTTGCGGGTCACGCCCAAATCGTAACGACGGACCGCACGAGTGGGTCTGCGATAGTGCAGAGCCGTGAGTGCAGAAGACGAGTCGCCAACCCGAGTTCATTCGCTGCTGGAGTTGCTCGAACTCAAGCCCGACGGCGACGACTCGTTCCTCGCCCCGATGGGTCTGTCGATGGGCCCCCGCTTGTTCGGGGGACAGGTGGCCGCACAAAGCCTGATGGCCGCGTGCAAGACCGTGCGCGCCGAGCACCGTCCCCAATCGCTGCACGCGTACTTCATCCTGGCCGGCAAGCCGAACGTGCCGTTGCGCCTCGACGTCGAGCGCACGCGCGACGGCCGGTCTTTCACGACGCGTCGCGTTGTCGCGAGCCAGGAGGGCGCGGCGATCTTCGAAATGAGCGCGTCGTTTCACGCCGACGAAGAAGGCGACGACTGGTCTACCGCCGTGCCCGTCGAGGCGCCCGATCCCGAGTTGCTGCCGGCGTTCGTTGGCTACGAATCCCGGCCGAGCGGCACGTTCTTCGAGATGCGTCCGTTGCACCGCTCGGACCGTCCCTTCGCGTTGCCGCCCTACTGGGTGCGCTTCAACGAAGAGATCCCCGACGATCCGGCGCTGCACGCGTGCGTGTTCGCCTACATGTCGGACATGGGCATTTTGGCGATGGCCCGTGCGCCGCGTAAGCCCGTGATGATGATGGCGAGCAGCCTGGACCACTCGATCTGGTTTCACCGTCCGTACGTGGCGGGGGAGTGGCACCTCTATACCGGTGCGCCGCGCTCGAACCACGGTGCCCGCGGCCTCGGCATCGGGGGGTTGTTCAACCGTGAAGGCGTGTTGGTGGCCTCGGTTGCCCAAGAAGGGCTCTTCCGCACGCCGCGTAGTTCGGGGTAATTCGGGCACAAGGTTCGCATCGCTCAAGCCGCAGCAGGAGAGGCTTCCGTCGCCATCGAAAGGATGCGACGTGACTACCAAGATGTTCACGTTGTTCGACCTGCTCGACTGGTTTGAGGATCTTCTCGACAACCGCGCCGACCACGTTGGCGAGTGGTACATGCTCTTCGCGACCGAGGAGCGTTACGTCGAGTTGAACATCACCGACGACGAGGTGTGGGCCGGCGCGGTGACCAACTACAACCTCAGCCAGGACGAGGCCATCACCGAGATGGACGAGATGAAGCTGGGCGTGTTGGGTTGGGTGCCCGAGGAGATCGGCAGCCCTGAGCCCAAGTACGTGCGCCGCTGGCCGGCGAGCGCGCCGACCTCACAGATCGCATCGCAAATCCTGCGGGCTTTCACCCTCGTCTACCTCGAGCCCCACGTGGAACTCGTCGAGGTTGTGCGCGGCAGTTTCGCCAGCGGCAACGTCGGCTGGGACTCCGGGACCTAGTACGCGAACGAGCCGCCGGTTTGCACCGGCGGCTCGTTCTGAGAAAGTTCTGAGGGGTGGTTACACCACTCGAACGTTCTGGGCCTCCTCGCCCTTGCGTCCGGGGGCGACGTCAAACTCGACCCGCTGACCTTCGTCGAGAGATTTATACCCCGACGCTTGAATGTTCGAGAAGTGAACGAACACGTCGTCACCCTCATCGCGCGAAATGAAGCCGAAGCCTTTTTCCGCATTGAAGAACTTCACAGTTCCAAGTGCCACTTTGTATCTCTTCTCAATTTTCCGAGAACCGCCCTTGTGGCGATTTCGTTACCTACAAGGTTAGGCGAAAAAGGCGCCTCGCTCGACCTCTACGCGCAAACCCTATAAGAGGCGCGCCGCGGGAAGCGCGGTGACGACCTCGTGCGCGAGGTAACCGACTGGCGCGATGGCACCGCAGAGTCGGCCGGCGCGGGCGTGCAGCTCGACCGCCCATCCGAGCGCCGCGACGCCCGGTAGGCCGGCCGCAACCAGCGCCGCGAGCACGCCTATGAATACGTCGCCTGAGCCAGGTGTGCCGAGCCCTGGGGGTGGGTCGTCGAACACAAAGCATTCGGTGCCGTCGGCGACGACCGTGGTACGGCCCCGCACCGCTACGGGCTGGCCGAACCGCTCGGTGAGGGCCTGCGCGAGTTCTGCTTCGCCCGGCTCCTCGTCTTCGCCGTCCAGGTCGAGGAGGAGCGCGGCTTCGGTGGGATTGGGAGCGATCAAGATGACGCTGGAGCGGGCGACCTCGAACGCCGCGCCGATCGCTCCCGCGTCGAGCACGATGGTGGCACCGGGCGACCGCTGGGCGGTGGCTCGCACAACCGTCTCCTCCATCCGCTGGTGGCCGGGGCCCATCACGACAACATCGGCGGAGCGGAGTCGCTGCACGATCTCAGGCGGCGGCGACGCCTTCTGGTTCCAGGCGTAGACGGCGAGTTCAGGCACCGCCACCGCGACCTGCGCCGCGACGACCGGGTCGACCGCCACCTGCACGCGACCAGCGCCAACCCGTAGCGCGGCAGTCGCCGCGAGGATCACCGCGCCCGGACACGCCGGCGGTCCACCGACGATAAATACGTGGCCCTTGTCGTTCTGGCCGCCGTGGGACGCGTCGGGGAGTGGATGGCGGGAGAGCAGTTCCGCAAGCGGGTTCATCGTGGCGCGACGCTACGGTCAGGTGCGGCTGTTGTCTTGTCGGCGGGCAGGTGCGAAGCGTCATTGAAGGTCTCGAGCGCGAGCAAGGTGGGCTCGTCGAGGCGCAGATCGGTGACGAAGCTGCGTACGCGCGACGCGACCGGTACGCGTGACGCCGTCAGAGGGATCGATGCCACGACCGGCCGGCACCTCGATCGAGGCTTCCACGGTGCCCACGCGCCGCTCCCACAGGACCACGTTCAGCACCGCCGAGTACAAGATGAGACGGGAGAACAGCAGCAGCCACGCCAGCACGGCAAACACGGTGCCGATCGAGCCGTACAGCGCCGAGGAGTTGGCGACGGTGCGGGGCAGGTACACGGTGCCAACGACCTTGAGTATCTCCATGCCGAATGCGCCGAGGAGCGCGCCGGGCAGCCGCGCTTTCCAGGGCAGCGAGCGGTTCGGCAACACCGTAAAACTCCACATCCACAGCGCCACGTTGACGGCGAAGCCAACCAGGAGCGCGAGCGGTGCGACAACCCCAGGTAGCCAGTTGATAACGGTCGTCGCTGCCGCGGCGCCCACGAACAACACGGCGGCGCCGATGAGCCACACCAGGCCGAACAGCTTGTCTTTCATGCCGCGCTCTTCGACCTGCCACACCTGATCGAGGCCGTACTGCATCGCGTTGACGAGTCCGAGCCCCGACCAAAACAGGCCAAGGAGCCCGATCGGTCCGGCGGTCTTGGGATCTTTCGCGGCGGTGGTGATGGCGTCGTTGACGATCTTGGCGGCGTCGCCCTGCAAGCCGAGCTTGCTCACGATCGACGCACCGACCGTGGCGTCCTTCGAGGCGACGAACCCGACCACCGCTACGACCACGAGCAATAACGGGAACAGCGACAGGAAGCTCTGGAACGCAATCGACGACGCGAGGTTGTTGCCCTTTAGTTCGCCGTAACGCTTGTTGACGCAGAACGCGGTGCCGAGCACGGGCACGCGGGCAACACGAGCCTGCCAACCCGTGTCTGCAGGCTTGGCCGCTTCTTCGACCGCCGGTGCCTCCTCGCGCGTTGGCGCGCGGAAGGACTGGATAATCGCGGCGGTGAACAGGATTGCTCCCATGATCGGAGCAAGGAGGAGTTCGAGCCCCGAGCGCTCGCGTTGGGATTGGGGTTCGGCGTGGGCGGCCACGCTGCGCTTGTACCCGCGACGCGCTATTTGGAATCCACTACCACGACCGGGGGATCGGTGATCCCGTGTTGTTGCGCGCACAGCGCCTTGTAGAACGCGTAGATCGAGTGCGCGTCGATAACGAGATCGACGTTGCCGGTGGCGTCGAGGTTGAGGTTGGCGCCGTAAATCGTGAACCACACGTCGGTGATCTCGGTGTTGGTGTCCGGGACGTGCAGCGTGTGCACCGAGCCCGCGGGTTCGTACAGATACGAGCCGGCCTGGTTCACGAATTCGGGCGTCTCGAGGTAATACCAGCTGCCCGCCTGGGTGAACGCGTAGACGTGGCCGGTGTGCTTGTGGGTTTGCACCGACGTGCCGGGCACGAAGCGCGACCGCACAATCCAAATGCCGGTCGCAAGGTCGACCTGCAACAGCTGCAGGGTTGAGCCGTCGCCAAAGTCCACGAAGGGAAGGTCGGCTTCGTTACGAAGAACTGTTTGCGGTGCGGCTTCCATGACCATGTCGCGAGGGTACTTCTGGACCCGTGGACCAATGCGGTCGGGTTGGGGCAATTGCACTCTGGCGGATTCCATGCATCGGCGTACCGTCGCAATTGTGAGTGTTCTCCCCGCAGTGCATGACCACTACGTCAAGTTCTACGACGGTGAGCACGACCTCGTCGACGGAGTCGGTCCGTTCCTGTTCGAGGGCCTCCGCCACGGCGAGATGGCGGTCGTCATTGCGACCGAACAGCACCGCCGGCTCTTCGCCGAGTACCTCTGCGACGCCGGGCTGCCCATCGACAGCCTGGAGGACGATGGTCTCTACGTTTCGCTCGACGCGGCCGCCGTGTTGCGCAGCTTCATGATCGACGGCATGCCCGAGCGGGACAAGTTCCGTGACGCGGTCGTGCCGTTCGTGTTGGCGGCTTCGGCCAAGCATCGACCGCTTCGCGCGTTCGGTGAGATGGTCGGCATCCTGTGGAAGGCGGGCAACGTCCGGGGCGCGGTGCGCCTCGAGGAGCTGTGGAACGAGGTCGTCGACTCCTACGGGTTCACGCTCTACTGCGCGTACTCGGCGCCAATGATCGCCGAGACCCGCGACCTGCGCGCGACGGCCGCGATGTGCCACACCCACAGCAACGTGATCCCACCCGCGCACTACGCGAAGAACTACGACGTCGACTCGCCTGCGGACCAGGTCACCAAATCGTTCCTGCCCACGCCCGAGTCGCTCGCGGCGGCGCGCTGGTTCGTTCTGTCCACGTTGCAGGCGTGGGACCACAATGCCTCGTCGGTTGGCGCAGTGAGTGTCGCGACGGCGCACCTCGTGACCCAGGTCTTGCACAACAACCTGCAGCCGTTCCGGATCACGCTCCGGCGCGGGATACACAGCGTGCGCGTTGAGGTCGAACATCCAGCCGACGAAGCCGACGCCGCCGATGATGCGCAGGCGAGCGCCGTGCAGGCCGATCTCGTGCACCGCCTCGCGAAGGAGTGGGGCGCCGCTACGACGACGGATACCAAAGTGGTGTGGGCGACCTTCGCCGCTTGAGGCTGTGTACTGGCTAGGGAAGTGAGCGGAGCACCGCCGGGTACGAGGCGGAGGTCGCGGCCTTCGGCGCCTTGTCCTTCGGAGGTTTGTCTTCCTTCGGGGGCTTGCCGCCGCCCGGGTCGGTGGTGACAACCGGCTTGGAGACGCTGAGCGTCTTGGTGGCCACGACGCGGCCGTAGGCCTCCCACTCCACGATCAGCGTGTGTGACCCGTCGCCCACCGTGATCGGGAGGCTGAACGTGTCGGCGCCGGCCGAGGTATCCACGGCGTCGGTGGCAGCCACGAGTCCGTCGACGTACACACGCACGTGCTCGGCGGGCGCGACGGGGCAACCGTTGGGGGTTGCGGCCGCGACGTTGGGGCACGCATCGTCGGCGTCGGGCACGCCGTCGCCGTCGGCATCGGCGATCTGCAACGGCGTGATGTTCGCGGTAAGCGTGTACGTGGAGCCTTCGGTCTCGTCGGTCACGAGGTACGGCACGACGCTGATGTCGACGTGGCCGCGTACGCCGCTGATCGCGGCGGCCTCGGGCTTGGCGCTCGAGCCCCCGTCGGTGTTGGTAGTGGTGCCGTAGGACACCTCCATATCGAGGTCGGCGCCGCCTACGGCGTCGGTCCAATCAAGGCTGAAGGTCACGTCACTGGTCTGGGGGAGCTCAAGGCCGAAGAGGTGGTTCTCGCCCACGCCCGCGGCGCTGGGGAGGCCGAGCGTCGAGTTCTCCGGGTAGAAGGTGTTGCCGCCGTCGTGGGCAAAGGTGACGGTCTGGGCCGCGGAGCCCGGCGCGGCGTGCACGGTCGGGACCGCAGCCAGACGGGCCGACGCCGCCGCAGGTGCGGCCACGCCGAGCGTGTCGTTGCCGTTCGGCGCAAAGTCGTCGGCCACGGACTGGCTGAAGTTACCGAAGGACGATCGGCTCGAGACCTTGTAGGGCGCAGTGATCGTCAGCTCGTTCAGGTACGCGCGGGTGATGTGGAACGCGACGGTCTTGGCGGTCTCGTCCCAGGTCGAGGTTCCCTGCGCGGGGGTGACGTATTTAGCGGCCGCGGGGTCCCACAGCAGCGGGCCGCCGTCGGCCACGCCGTAGCGCACGAACGAGTCGAAGCGGCGGCCGTCGATGACGATCGAGTACATCGACGGGCTCGGCCCAGTTACGCCTGCGGGCGGTAGCGCAGCAAGGGCCACTGTCGCGTCGACGGCGGTGTCGGTGACGGTGGTGTTGAACTGCGTGATCTCGGTGATGTCCGCGCTGGCGTCATCGTCGGCGTCGTCGAAGGACGCGGTCGATGACGTGGGCACGGTTTCTTGGTTCGGGTGGACGTTTTCAACCGAACCGGTCACCACGAAGGCTCCGTCGGTGCTGGTCGCGTCGGCTTGCGGGCTGGTGACGGTGAGCACGTGTCGTGTGGTGGTCACGCCCGCGGGTTGCCAGTTCGTGGGCGTCGCGCCGGGCAGCAGGCCCAACTCGGGCTGGGGGCAGTCGACCGGATTGCCCGTGCTCGACGCGTAGAAGTGGTCGCGCGGGTGCTGGGTCATGAACGCGTCGCCGGTGTTGTCGCCGATCGGGTCGTTCGCATTGAGCTTGTCCGCTGCGGTCACCGCGCCGTCGGCGTTGGTGTCGAGGTACTTCGACATCGACACGGCGAGGCCTTCGACGTTTAGGGTCGACACGCACTTGTTCAACCCGGGCGGGTCCTGGTTGTAGGACATGATGTCGTTGGTCGGCACGACGCCCCAGTCGCCCTCGGCGCCGTCGCCGACATGACCGACCGTGAGGCAGTGGCCGAGTTCGTGGGCCACTAGGTCAAAGAGCCCGAAGACGTCGGTGGTGCCGGGTACCGGATCGATAGCCGGGGTGATGGTGAAGCACACGTTGCCGCCGCCGTCGGGGCAATCGGCGCTGTAGGTGCCGGCGTTCGCGCCCGAGTGGTGGGCGTCGAAGCCGGGGACCTGGGACCACGCCGCGAAGTCGAACGGATTGCTGAGGCCGGTGCAGGGGCCCTCCCTGGTGGGCAGGCCAGTCAGGTCTTCGACGAGCCCGCCGAAGTTGGCCACGGGGTCGATGCCGATGCCGGCGCCGCCCACAGGATTTGACGACACGATGACGATGTCGGGATCAGCAATCGGATACGTGGTGAAGTCGGTCGTGGCGGCGTCGAGGACCGCCACGTGCACGTTGAAGGCCATGCCGTCACCGAGCCAGTCGAGGTTCATCTGCGGCGCGAGGTTGTGGATACCGCCGTCCCACATGGCCACGGCTTGGCGGATGATCCGCGCGTCGCGCTCGGCGGCGGGTGAGGCCGGCACCAGGATCAACACGTTGACCTTCGGCGAGTCGAGCCCATTCATACCGGTGCGCATGTGGAAGCACGCGTTGTTGGCGTAGGCGATCACCGAGTCCTGCTCGCAGCCCCGCGGCAGGTTGCCGGTGCCGAAGTGGGTGCCGGTGTACTCGTCGGCCGGACTGGCCTTGACCTGCGACGTGAACACGCCGCCGATGACCGTCAGTATCGCCGCAACCAGGGTCGCGACAAGGCGCTTACGCACGCTTACCTTTCCGGCACCGAGCTTTCCCCAGCCGTGCGCCTTAAGCGACGGTAAGTGTACAGGGGCTTTCGCGCGCCTTTAGCGCACCGGCGCGTTGCCCTCGACGGTGGTGCGGTGGAGTTCGCGGCGCGAGCCGGCGTAGTCGTTGAGCGCGAGGTGCTGGGTGGCCCGGTTGTCCCAGATGGCGAGGTCGCCGTTTCGCCATCGGTGACGCACCGTGAACTGGTGCGACGTCGTGTGGTGGTGGAGGCCGCGCATGCACTCGGCCACGTCTTGTCCGTCGTCCAACGCGGCGCCTTCGATGTCGCGTACGTACGCTTGGTTAAAGAACAACGTCTCTTTGCCGTTACCGGGATGGGTGGTGATCAACGGGTGCGCCCGGGTGTTGTTGGCGTCTTCGGTGGTGCGGATGTCCATGTGCTTCAAGCCGTCGTGGATGGACTGCATCTTGGGCGAATAGGCGTCTTTGGCGGTGTGAATACCGTGCGCCTCGGTTCCATCGATCTGGGCGCGGACCTTAGGCATGAGCTGATCGAGCGCGGCGATGTTGTTGGTCCACACGGTGTCGCCGCCATAGGCCGGTACGTCGATCGCGTGGAGCAGCGTGTAGCTCGGGGGCTGATCGAGGAACGAGAAGTCGGAGTGCCACGCGCCGCCGAAGTTGAAGGCCTTGGCCTCGTCGGCCTCCTTGAGGACCTTTATGACCTCGGGGTACTCCGCCATCGTCTTCACGAACGGCGTGGGGCACGGCGGCCCGAAGTGGTGGGTGAACTCGGTCTGGTCGCCCGGGCTCAGGTGTTGGTCGGGAAACACCACTGTTAGGTAAACGTTTAGATAACTAGTGATCTCGGCCACGAGGTCACCTATGCCGTCGCCATGAAGCTCTTTGGCGAGGTCGACGCCGGTGATAGTCGCCCCGATCACCCCGTTCATCGGTTCGATGCGCACGTTGGGCAGGCTAGGCGGCGTCGTCAGTGAGCAGGTCGTTGACGAGGGTCTCGAGCGTGGCTTCGGTGACGCCCGCCTGGCGCAGGTAGTCGACGGACCCGCCGTGGGCTTCGTCGACCCAGCTCAGCGTCGCTTCAAGCGCGGCGCGGGGCGCAGACAAATACGGCCGCACGAGTGCGACGTTGATGCCGGCGGCCTCGAGCTCGGGCGTGAGCTCGGCGATGCGGTGTTCGCTGCGGGTGCGGTTGGTGAGCTCGTAGTCGTCGAGGACGAGGTCGCGGTCCACGCCGAGCACGTCGAGCAACAGCGCCGCGGCGAGTCCGGTGCGGTCCTTGCCCGCGGTGCAGTGGAACACGGCGGGGCGTTGCGCCGAGCGGGCGAGGCCGTTCATCAACGTGGCGAACACGTCGTTCCACTCGGTGAGGATCTCTTTGTAGGTATCGGCGATGTAGTTGTCATCCCACGGCTCGTCCGGGCCGCGGGTGGTGAACCACTCGACCAACGACATCTCGGCCACCTCGCTTCCGATCGGCAGGTGCACCACGTCGTGTGCGAGATCGTGCTCGATAGTGGGGGACTTGTCGCGCTCGCCCTGGCGGCGTAGGTCATAGACGGTTCGAATGCGCAGTTCGCCCATTGCTCGCCAGCCGTCTTGGGTAAGGAGGCTGACGGCATCGGCGCGGAACACTTCGCCCCATCGCGTGACGCGCCCGTCGAGCGCGGGGTAGCCGCCGAGGTCGCGGAAGTTGCGGACGCCTTCTAGCGGGATGACTCGTCGGGGGTCGTTGATCGGCATGTCGTGTGCATTGTTGCGTGTTTCAGGCACTCCAGAGGTCGTGCAACGCGACCGACACCTGCGTGGGCCCGTCGACCGGCGCGAACTCGTTGATGGTGACGGGCCGCTCGACGCAGCTTTCGTCGAGCACGGCGCTCAGGCCGGTGAGGAAGCGGCTCGGCTGCGCCCAGGAGTGCGCGTCGTCGCGGCCGTGGCCGAGACGACGGTGGTAGAAGCGTTGCGGGTAAGTAACCGTGAGTGCGTCGCGGGCGCGGGTCATCGCGACGTAGAGAAGGCGGCGTTCCTCGTCGACCCCGCCGGGTTCGCCGAGCGCCATGTCGGAGGGAATGTTGCCGTCGCTCGCGTGCATCACGTAGACGTGCTGCCACTCGCCGCCCTTGGCCGAGTGGATCGTCGAGAGCACGAGCCAGTCGTCATCGAGATGGGGTGGGCCGGCGAGATCGCTGGTGGACGCGGGCGGATCGACCGCGAGGTCAGCGAGGTACGCGCCGCGGGTCTTGTGTGATCCGGCCATCGAGACCATGGCCTCTACGTCGCCCGTGCGGCTTTGTGCGTTGTACGGGTAGGCGCGCTCGAACGCGGTGTTGAGGAAAGGCAGCAGCCGCTCGACCTGGGTGGCGGGCGGCGGGTCGGGCGGGCCCACGCAGTCGGCCAAGCACCGTTTCAGCAGCGCAACGTGTTCGACCGCTGCGGGCGGGACCAGCGTTTCGGTGTCGAGGAACGTGCGCAGCGCCGTATCGGTGCGGGCGGTGACGCCGAGGTCATCGGCGATCCGGCGCGCCCAACCGGGTCCCACGCCTTCGAGCAAGCCGAAGACGCGATGCCACGCGAGCTCGTCGGTCGGGTTATCGAGGATGCGCAGCAGGGCGAGGGTGTCTTTGACGTGCGCGGTCTCGAGGAACTTGAGGCCGCCGAACTTGACGAAGGGAATGTTGCGCCGGCCGAGTTCGACCTCGAGCCCGTCGCTGTGGTGGCCGGTGCGAAACAGCACGGCTTGATGCATGAGCGCCACGCCCTGTTCGCGAGCCTCGAGCACGGCGTCGCAGATCACGCTCGATTGGATCGACTCGTCGTCGCAGCGGATCAACCTGGGGCGCTTGTCGCCTTTGCGGTCGGTCCACAGCGTGCGGGGGAACTGCTGGGGCGCCTTCTCCAACATCGTGTTGGCGGCGTGGAGGATCGGCGGGATCGATCGGTAGTTTTGTTCGAGCGTGACCACCTCGCACCCGTCGAACCGATCGGGGAAGCCGAACATCACGTCGGGCGTCGCGGCGCGGAAGCCGTAAATGGCTTGTGCGTCGTCGCCCACTGCGGTGATCGCGGCGTGGTCCGTGCCGCAGTGCGCGGCGAGGATGTCGCCCTGCACCGTGTTGACGTCTTGCACCTCGTCCACCAGCACGTGGTCGAACATCGACCGCAGGTGCGCGCCGGCGGGGTTCACCGCGAG
>JBKJQZ010000022.1:0-28202 GCA_046594835.1 Acidimicrobiales bacterium
ATCGCCTTCTGGTACACGTCGATTGCCACGTGCTCGAGCGAGCTTGCCGTCCGAAGGATGGCGAGGTCGTTGGTCGAGCCCTTGGAGTCGCCGCCGCCAGAGGTGCCGGAGTCCTTCTTCTTGCTGTCACTGCCGCATGCGGCAAGGACGGCGCCGGCCAGCACCGAAGTGCCGCCGATCTTGAGAAAGCGACGGCGGTTAAGGCCGCTCATGATGAAGTCAGCCTTTTGGCTGTCGCTTGCCTTCGACGAGGGATCGAGCAGACGGGCGATGAATTCCTTCATCCCGCCCATTGATTCGATGTGCTCGTCTTGTGTGTCGCTGAGTTCGCGACGCAGATGATCTCGGTCCAGGTTCATAAGGTCTCCTTAGGCCAGTGGGAAGTCGGTCGGGGACAGGGCGGCCTTCGCAGTTTCAAAAGGCGGGAGGTACGTCTCGTCCGTGGCCGGGAGGCCAAGCACGCCGGCGAGCACAACTGCGTGCGCGCTCTCGATCGGAAGGATCGAGGCGGTGAGCTTGAGGGCGTCAGCACTCTGAAGTGCGCCGAGGGCGAACATGTAGGTCGCCGCCGCAGCGTTCTCGGTGTCGTAGGCCAGCTTGACGACGTCCTTTTCGGACTTCGCTTCGCCGAGCTGCTTGGCCAAGGCCTCGATCAGCATCGGGTTGGCCTTGTCCTTGGTCCACTTGCCGCCGGAGGCGGACAGGAACGCGTCGCCGTGCTCCTTGTGGTGGCCGAGGAACAGGGTCGCCGCGGCGCCAATGGCGGGCGTGGTGACCTTGCCGCTTCCGGCTGCAGCCTTGTACGCGGCGACAGCGGCGTATTCGACGCTCGCAGCGAAGGCAGCGATCGTGGCGTCGTCAAGCTCAGCGGCGTTAGCCGAGATGAGCTTGTTAAACGGCAAGACGGTGCTGCCAATGGTCACAGCGGCGCCGGCAATCGCGGCGTTGCGAACGAGTTCGCGGCGCGAGTTACGGGTAGCTGCGTGTAGGTCGCGAAGATCGGTGGCCATTGTGGCCATACCGTCGCGATGGATTTCATCGACGTCGCGCAACTCCGCGCGCAACGACCGTTCGGTCATTTCCATACGTGACTCCTGGTAGGGGTTAGCTAGTCACGATGACGGTGCCCGTCATCGAGTTGTGGACACCGCAGAGGTACTTGTAAGTCCCCGCCTTGGTGAATTGATATGAGTACGCAACCGGCATGGTGACTGGACCAAACTTCGGGCCATCCAGATTCAGGGAATCAATCTGGACGGAGTGATCGAAGGAGTCCTCGTTCGTCCAAGTAACGGTGGCGCCGGACTTCACCGTGATCGCACCGGGAGAGAACACGAAGTCCTTCACCGCTACGGTGGTTGTTTCCGTGCCCGTTGTCTTCTTTTTCGCAGCGTCACTCTTGTTGTCGCTTCCAGCGCATGCGCCGAGGGCAACAGTCAGAGCAAGGCCTACCATGGCCAGGCGTGTTGTTCTCATCGGATGTAATTACGTGACTGTTCAGACGTCCGGATGCCGATTACTCGGTATTTCTTTTCTTCATCCATTACTCGCTCCTGGGGCGTAGAGGACGTGGAGGACGACATGGCCAACGACATTCGAGACCAAAGCGACGCCACCCTGGTTATGGGCATTGCCCGCTATCGCCAGGAATCGCTCGCGGAGGTGTATCGACGCCACGGCGGAGCAGTCTACGGCCTCGCGATGCGAGTCGTCGGCGATGGCGGTAACGCCGAAGAAGTCGTCCAAGAAGTATTACTGAAGCTGTGGTCGCAGCCGGACCGATTCGATCCCGAACGCGGCACGCTGCGTTCGTTCCTATTGACCCAGGCCCACAGCCGCGCGGTCGATATGTTGCGGCGCGACGGTTCGCGTCGCCGTCGGGAAGAAACCGACGCAGCTCGCACCGCCGAGGCCGGCTACGACCTCGAGCACGAGGTGTGGGACCTGGCCATGGCAGAACAGGTGCGCGAGGCAATGAGCGCGTTGCCAACCAACGAGCGCAAGCCCATTGAGCTTGCGTACTTCGGTGGTCACTCCTATCGGGAGGTCGCAGTAATGCTCGACGAGCCCGAAGGCACAGTAAAAAGTCGAATTCGCAGCGGGCTACGACGGCTCCGATCCGAACTGCAAACCGTCGGTATTCTTGGAGCAGAGGCATAAATGGCGCGGCAAACACATTCCGAATTGCAAGAACTCGTTGCGGCTTACGCCATAGACGCGCTTGAAGGCGACGAGGTCGAGTCGGTCGAAGATCACCTGGCGAACTGCCCGAAGTGCCGCGCCGAGTTACAGGACCACCGCGACACCGCGGGCTACCTGTCGTACATGGGCGCGGATGCACCGGTGGGACTCTGGGACCAGATCGCCGGCCAGCTCGAGGCCGAGCCGCCTGCCGACGCGAAGCTGTTCCCGTTCGTGGCTCCGGCGGAGCGCAAGAAGATCAAGCGTTGGCGCACGACGGCGATGTCGGCGGCTGCGGTTGCTGCTGCGCTCGTGGTTGTGAACGGTGCGCTACTTGTGCGTCAGAGCCAGCGCATCGACAATCTTGAGCCCCGCAGCATCAGTGCGCTCGCCGAGCGACTCGCCGCGGACTCGAGTTCGAAGGTTGTGCCGCTGCGCTCGCAGGATGGCGCGCTCACTGCTGACGCGGTGTTGCGGCCGAACGGCACCGCGTACCTGGTGCACACGAACCTGCCCGCCCTCAGCAAGAACCAGACGTACCAGCTGTGGGCGATCAAGTTCGGCCAGGATCCGGTTTCTCTGAGTGTGCTGGGCGCCAGCCCCAAGGTGATCGGCTTCAGCGCCAAGCACGAGATCGATCAGCTCGCCATCACAATTGAGCCCTTTGGTGGGTCAAAAACTCCGTCGATGGCGCCGCTGCTCAGCGCAGCCGTCGCCTAGCTACTACGCAGCGACTATCCGCCGCAGTGCTACGAACGCTGCACGGCGCGTAGTTCGCGCCAGGTAATTGTGTGTGCGCCGCAGCGCTCGAGTGCCTTGGGCGCCGCCGCGCTAGTGAGTACAGCTAGTTCGTCGCAGCGCTCCGAGGCGTCCACGGTCTGGGCGCGTAGTTCGGGCGTGTCGACCGCGGGACGCAGAATGATCTCGGTCACGCCGGCTTGTAACGCGTCGATCGCCTCGATCAGCGCAGCCGCCTTCACGATCTCCACTCGGTCGGGTACGACGATGCCTTCTTCGTGCGCGAGGCGGCGGAACGGGAAGCCCGCGGTCGCCTCGACGTTCGCGGACGGCAGCCGCAACGCCAGGCGGTAGTCGAGGGCCAGTTCAAGCACAACGTCGAAGAACTCTGGGCGCATGATCGCGGCATCGAGATGGCTCGACAAGTGGCTTACATCAAAGCCCCACAGGACGGCCCGCTCAAGTTGCGCACGGCATTCGCGGCGGACCTCGTCGACGTCTGCGTGGTCCCACAAGTCGGTTGGTGTGCGAGGAAACCCGCCTTCACCATCGAGCAATGACGGCGCGTGCGTGATCGGGCCCCATCGGTACAGATCGTGCTCAGCGTTCAGGGTGAGTGACACGCCTACGTCCTCGCCGCGGTGCGCCGCCGACGCCGCGCGGGCCCAGGGCGCTGGCACCATGAGCCCCGCCGAGGTTGCGACGCCCTCGTCGAGTGCGACGCGCACGCCTTCGTTGCTTGCGTACGAGAAACCGAGCTGGTCGGCGGTGATGATGACGAGCGGAGTCGACGGGTCAAATCCCAACCGCTCCGCCAGTGTGCTCACGGAAGAGAAGTTACGCCGAAGCGCTCACTCGATCGGCACGTCGGCCGATCCGCAGGCCTGCCACAACCCGCGGTTGGCCTCGCGAGCTTCACGTACGGCCGCGACGAACTCTTCGGCGTGGGCCACGTTGGGTGGATACGTCAGCACGTCGGCGTAGCCGTCGCGGGCGAGGGCGAGGTTGACGAACAGGTTGTCCTTTGCCCGATAGATGTAGGCGAGCAGACGGCCGTAGCGATCACGCGCCTCGGCGTCGCGCACGAGCCGAACCGGAGTGCCGCGCGGCAGCAGCGCTGCGGTGTGGGCGGCAGCCTCTTTTCCGAAGCACTCGATCAGACCGTTGCGGCCGTGCGTCTCTGGCGTGTCGATGCCGATGAAACGCACCGACTCGTCGACGCCGTTCAGCAGCACGTGGATCGTGTCGCCGTCGGTTTCCTTGCTCACAACGCCGGTCCCGGGCGAGGCCGAGCGCGTGCGTGCCGACGCAACCGGTTCACGGCCACGCGCGCAGCCACTCAAGGCCATTAAAAGCACAACTAGCACGACTCCTCGCTTCACACGAGCAGTCTGTCTGAAGGGTGTTACGAGATCAGGTCTGACGCTGCATCCACGTCGAGCTCGCCGCGAGCGAGACGCTCGAGTACCGAGACGCGGCCCACGTCGCGGGGCCGCTCCGGAGTGGGCTCGTCTTCTTGGGCGAGGCCGAGTCGGCCCAGCAGCGCGTCGAAGCGGCTGCGGGCGGTGGGGTAGGAGACGCCGAGGAAACGCTCGACATCTTTCATGTTGCCGCGGGAGGACAGAAACACTCGCAGGAGCTGCCGGTCGTCATCGGCGAGAGCGCAGAAGTCGCACGCGTTGAAGACGCCGGAGAGTTCGGTGCCGCAGTCGTCGCACGACAGCCGGGTAAGGGCGAGCCGGTCGCCGCAAACAGGGCAATCACGAGGTGCGTGGCGGTAGGCGCTCATTGCGCTGGCCTACTCGCTCGCCGGGTCGTCAAAGGTGATGTCGGCGGCGCCCATCGAGACGCGAATCTCGATGACGCCGTTACCCCGGCCGACCACAACTTCGTGTTCGTCGGAGAACGCGTTGTTCAACACGCCCGCGAGTCGATCGCCAAGATCCGACAGGTCGCCCCCGCTGCTGCGCCAGTCGAAGCGTTCTTTCTTGTGGCTGCGCCCGCCAAAGTCGACCTTGCCCAAGGTTGCTGACGCGTTTACCCGTACGTCGCTGCCCCGCTCGAGGTGGAGGCGAACCTTGCCGGCGTCGCAGTCGATCGTGCTTACTCCGTGATCGATACGGCCGCGAGCGTCGACCTTGCCGGCCGATACCCGCACGTCGATGGGGGACTCAAAGCCCTCGATAACAAGCGGACCGGCGGCGACGCGAGCCTTCACGGTCGCCTTCACGCGCCGGATCGTGAGCGGACCGGCCTCGACACGCGCCTCGAGAGGGACGTGTGGGTTCACGCGCACCCGCAGCGGGCGAGGGCGGTACTCGCGTGCGTCCCGTAGGTACGACATGCCGACCCGCGAGCTGCGCCCGGTGGAGGTGCGGAACCATTCGCCGAAGTCGGGCCGGTCGTCGTCATCGTCGTCGCCGGCGCCCGAGGAACCGTCGATAACGAGCACGTCACCCTCCCAGCGGACTCGGTGGGGGCCTTCGGCGACGGCTTCGCGGACGCTCTCGTCGCCGATGACTTCGATCGACCGGAAGGCGCCATCGACCTTGATGGCTTTGATGGTGCTTGGCGTGGTTTGGCCGTCGATGAACCCTTCGGGGGGGAGGTCCGCAAACCCGGCAACATCGGTGGTGTCGTCGTCGAAGCCGGCGTCGATGTCGGCGAGGCGATCCGCCGCTTCGCTGGGATCGAGGCGACCGCCGGCGACAGCTTCGAGAATTTTACGTCGTGCGTCATCGGTCATTCTCTTTTTGTAAAGGCTAGCTTCTAATCTGTCAAGGCGAGTTTATAGTCAAAAACCCTTCACTTGTTGAAGTTAATAGAATGATGTAGGTTCGATGACCGTGAGAGACGGGCTTGATGAGGGGTCGACGGGCGAGATCGTCGGGCTCCCGGACTACAAGGTCATCGACGACCTTGCCACGCTGCGCCTCCTTTCGGATCCACTGCGGTTGCGCCTGATCGAGGAACTCGGCGTCCGACCGACCACGGTCAAAGAGCTGGCGAAAACGCTCGTGATGAAACCGAATCGTCTCTACTACCACGTCAACCTGCTCGAGGAGCACGGCCTCATCAAGGTGACCGACACCCGGATGGTGTCGGGCATCCTCGAGCGCACCTACGGCCTCGTCGCCAAGCACTTTGCCGTCTCCGACGACTTATCGATGCCCGCCGAACTCAAGCGAGATGTTGCTGACACGCTGTTTCGCGTCGTCAGCGCGGAGCTGGGCGAAGCGCTCGACGCCGAGGCCCAGGGCGGCAAGGCGGGCGTCGTCGGCCGGATCCAACTCTGGTTGACCGAGGACGAGCGAGCCGGATTTGAGAACCAGCTTGCTGACTTGCTCGCCGCCTACGCCTCGGGCGAAAAACATCGGGCCGACTCCGACGCGGACCGCTACACACTGCTGTACGCGCTCTACGCCCCGGTGGTAGAGCACCCGAACAACACCTGACCGCACCGCTGGGGGGGGCGAAATGGCAGCACCAGAACAGGACAAGTCCGTATGGCCGGCGATCCGCACGTTGGCGCGGGTCATGCCCGAGGCGAGCCTGGGATTGACCGTCGCGGGATGTGCCTGCCTCGTCCTGCTTGGAGTCTTCCCGACTGTGTACAAGGTCGCGGCCGGTGTTCTCGTGGGAGCCATCCCCGCGGCGGTGCGCGAGGGGACAGGATCGGCAGCCGCTCACCGGGTTGACGTCGCCCTCATGGTGCTCGGTGCCGCGTTCGTCGCCCAGCAGGTGATCGGACCACTCTCCGGACTGATTGTCGATGGCCTGGGTCGTCGTGTGACGGGTTACCTGCGCGCCCGCGTTATGGACGCCGCGGCTGGTCCGCCCGGGATCGCGCACCTCGAAGATCCCGCAACGCTCGACAAGGTCATGCTCGCCCAAGGCGTTGGCACCGCCAACATCACGCCCCGGGGCGTGGTCACGGGGCTGTTCACGATCGGGGCTAATTACGTCGGTGGGGTTGCGTCGGCGGTGCTGCTGCTCGGCTTCCGGTGGTGGTTGCCCTTCGTGATCGTCTCGCTCTACCTCGTCGTCGTGCGCCGCTTCCGGCGCGACTTCTACCGAGACGTGCAGGGCATCACCGGGCGGGCTGAGACGCTTCGGCGCTCCGCCTACTTCCGCGACCTTGCGATGACACCGGGCGCTGCGAAGGAAACTCGCGTATTTGGTTTGTCGGAGTGGGTGGTCGAGCGGTACCGGGCGAGTTGGTGGGGCGCCATGAATGAGATGTGGGCCGAGCGACGCGGCACGTGGAAGACGATGCTGCTCGGCGGAGTGGTCTTTTTCTTCATCGAGATACTTGCGATGTCAATGCTCGGCCGGGCCGCGATCAGCGGGGAGATCTCGCTCGGACAACTCGTCGTGTTTGTCGGTGCCGTGGGTGGACTCAGCGCCTTCGTGAACTTGGGCGATCACGATCTCAACCTCACGTGGGGTGCGCCGGCGATAACCGCCGCTGTCGCACTCGATGAACTTGCCGAGCGTGAAGACGTCGCCCTCGTCGGCGGCGAGTCCGCGGTTGGACTGCCGGTGCGCGAGATCCGATTCGAGAACGTGTCCTTCGCCTACCCGGGTCGGAACCAAGTCTTTGCAGGACTCGATTTGCGCATCGAGGCGGGCCGTTCCCTTGCGATCGTCGGCGACAACGGTGCGGGCAAGACCACGCTGGTCAAGCTCCTGGCGCGGCTGTATGACCCAACCGGCGGCCGGATCACCGTTGACGGTGTGGCGCTAAACACAATCGATCCTCGCCAGTGGCAACGACGCGTCGCAGCGATCTTCCAGGACTTCACGCACTACCAACTGAGCGCGGAAGACAACGTGTCGTTTGGCAATCCCGACGCGCCCGTCGATCGAGTCCGCCTCGACGCCGCAGCGGCGCGAGCCGGGGCTTCTGAGCTCATCACCGAACTGGCCTTCGGGTGGGACACGGTGTTGTCGCGTCAGTTCAAAGACGGCACGGACCTCTCGGGAGGCCAGTGGCAACGACTGGCGTTGGCCCGTGCCCTCTACGCAGTTGATGGGGGAGCCGGAGTGCTCGTGCTCGATGAGCCCACTGCGGCCCTCGACGTGCGGTCCGAAGCAGCGATCTACGACCGCTTCCTCGATCTCACCGCGGGCCTCACGACGATCGTCATCTCGCACCGCTTTTCCACAGTGCGTCGGGCGGATCGGATCGTCGTGATCGAGCAGGGCGTGGTCGTCGAAGATGGATCCCACGATGCGCTGATGGCGGCCGACGGGCGCTACGCGCACATGTTCGGTCTCCAGGCGTCGCGCTTTACCGACGACGGCTCCGCCGTTGAGGGTGAGGCCGTCGATGCCTAAGCACGTCTCCACGAGCCCGGTGCCTAAGCAGGGCGTGCGGGGCTACGCGCGAGCCTTCTGGTTGCTCCTCACCGCGGCCTTCCAGGCCGACCCGTGGCGCGCCGGCCTCGACATCGGCGCGGCGGTGGTTGACCCGATCGCGACCGTGATGGTTGCGCTCAGCGTGCGCAACCTCGTCAACGCGGTGCTCGCGGGCGATCGCGGCGGCGTGTGGCGCGCTGCGTTCACCATGGGTTTCGGCAGCCTTGTGGCGGTCACCGCGGGTTGGGGATCGTTCAGCCTCAGCATGGTGCTGCGCGAAAAAGTCGGCGAGTTGATGGACCGGCGCGTGATCACCTTGACCCTCGCCGTGCCGGGACTGGAGCACCACGAGCGCGCCGATTACCTCGACGAGATCGAGATCCTGAGAACCCAGCGCGACCAACTCGGTTCGTCGGTCCATGCCGTCGTCATGAACATCGGCATGCTCTCCCAGTTCGCCGCGGTCGTCGGGCTTCTGGCCACGTTGCACCCCGTGTTGATCCTGCTGCCGCTGTTCGGTCTGCCGTCGCTGTACGCGGCGGCCACCGCGGAGCAGCGCCGCCAGGAGGTCCTCGAGAAGTCGGCCGAACCGCTGCGAATCACGCGTCACCTTTTGGAGACTGCGACTACGGCAGCACCCGCGAAGGAGATCCGCGTGTTCGGTCTTGGGTCGGTGCTTAGCGCCCGGCACCGGGCCTTGTGGCGCGAGGTCGACGCCATCCAGGACCGCACGTCCCTGATCGCCGGCGGACTCTCCGCGCTGGGGTGGTCGGTGTTCGGCATCGGGTTCGTCGGGGCGTTAACCCTGGTCGCCCATCGCGCTATTGCGGGCGACGGCAGCCCGGGCGACGTCGTGCTGGCCCTGACTCTCGCGAGCCAGGTCAACAACCTCGTAGGTGGCGTGGTGCAGATGGTCACGTGGCTCTTCGCTGGGCTTAAAACCGTTGGTCGATACCTGTGGCTCGTCGACTATTCGGCCGCGGCCGCGGCGCCGATTCCCGACGAGGCGCCGCTACCGGATCACCTTGCGGACGGCATCGATCTTGACGCGGTGTCGTTTCGCTATCCCGGCGCCGAAGTCGACGTATTGCAAGACGCAACGCTGCACATACCAGCGGGATCGACCGTTGCGATCGTCGGCGACAACGGCGCGGGCAAGTCAACGCTCGTAAAGCTGTTGTGCCGCTTCTATGACCCCACCGAAGGAGCGATCCGCGTCGACGGCGTCGACCTGCGCCGAATCGATGCCCGCAAATGGCGGACGCGGCTTTCTGCGGGTTTCCAGGACTTCGCAAAGTTCGAACTGATCGCGCGTGAGACGGTCGGTGTGGGCCTGCTCGACTCCATTGACGACGAGACCGCGGTGCGCGAAGCGCTCAGCCGGGCGTCGGCCGGCGGAGTCATTGAGTCGTTACCGGGAGGGTTCGACGCCCAACTCGGCAAGAGCTTCGCCGACGGTGCCGAGCTGTCGGGTGGGCAGTGGCAAAAGCTCGCATTGGGCCGGGCGATGATGCGTGAAGAGCCCGTGCTGCTGCTCCTCGACGAGCCAACCGCTGCGCTCGACGCGCAAACCGAGCACGCGCTCTTCGAACGCTACGCCGGTGCCGCGCGCCGATCGGCCCGGACCAACGGCGCGATCACCGTGCTGGTGTCGCACCGCTTCTCGACCGTGCGCATGGCCGATTTGATCGTGGTGATCGAGGGCGCCCGCATCGCCGAAGTGGGCTCGCACGACCAACTTGTCGCGTCCGGTGGTCTCTACGCCGAGCTCTACGAACTCCAGGCCCGCGCCTACCGCTAGATGCGGACGGTTAGCGACGTAGGCGACCGACTTCGATCGCGTTGAGAACGGCCAAGAAGATGGTGGCGCCGAGCGCGGCCAGGAGAATCGAGCGAAGGCCGAACTCGCCGATGCCTTGACCGCCAGCTGCGGTGTCGAGCGCGCCGCCAATGAGGCCGCCGATGACGCCAACAACAATCTTCGTGATGCAGCCGGCGCCGCTACGTCCGGTGAGTCGCCCCGCGATTGCTGCGGCAACAAATCCGACCACGATCCACGGAATCAATCCCATGGATTCGGAATGTAGTCATGCGGCTGGTCTTATGCGGCTGGTCTTATGCGGCTGGGCCTACGCGGCTGTGGACTTCGCGGAGCGCTCGCGTTCGGCGGCGCGTCGGGCCTCAGCCCGGGCGACGCTTTCGGCCAACACGGCCCGAGCGGCTGATACGCCCTGCTTGCCGCGTTCGATCGTGCGCGGGTCGAGCCGCCAGTTCACCCGCTTGGGTTCTGCAACAAGTGTGAGCTGTTGAGCGGCCATAGGAGAAGTATGCAGAAGGGGTGTTACACCCAACTAGGGGTCGAGGTCACAGCAGTGGTACCCACCGAACTCGCTCCGAAAACCGCATCCTTCGTATTGTCACTCCCGTGGATGCGGCGGCGTTTCTGGGGCTCGAGCCAACTGAGGATCCGACTCGCTTCCGGCTGCCCGTGACCAACGGCATCTGCACCGGCGGACACTTCCTCTTCGGCGGCGCCGGACTCGCCGCGGGCGTGGTGGCGATGGAGCAGGCCAGCGGCCGCCCGATGGTGTGGGCAACTGCGCAGTATTTGAGCTTCGCCCGTCCGCCCGCAGTGCTCGATATCGACGTGACGATCGCGGTGAGCGGCAACCAGATCACTCAGGGTCGCGTCGTAATGAGCGACAAGGGCCAGGAGATCATCACGGTGAACGCAGCGCTCGGCAGTCGTCCGCTCGACATCGGCGGACAGTGGGCCGAGATGCCCGACGTGCCGGGGCCCGACGAGTGCCGCGATCGCGAGTTCCGCAACGACCCGAGCGCCACGATCTCGTCGCGCATCGAAGAGCGCGTTGCGGTCGGTCGATCGCCGAGCGAGATGGACGGCACGCCGGGCGATGGGCGCGCTGCCCTGTGGGCGCGCATGCCTGAGTTGCTCGACATGTCGCCCGCTGCGCTCGCGGTCCTCGGCGACTTTGTGCCCTTCGGCGTGTCCCAGTCGACCGGCCGTATGGCGGGGGGCAACAGCCTCGACAACACGATCCGTATCGCGAACCTTGTACCGACCGAATGGGTGCTGCTCGACATTCGCATCCATGCGATCGCCAACGGCTTCGCACACGGCCTGGTCCACCTTTGGGCCCAGGACGGCACGCTCCTCGCGACGGCGAGCCAGAGCGTGAAAATCCGCATGTGGCGCTGACCGATTAGAAACGTGCGCATGAGCGCGCGCTACGGCATCACCGTTCCTTTCGAAGCTCCACTTTCGGAGCACAAGGCGATCTTCAATGAGCTTGCTGATCTCGGTTACACCGACGTCTGGACGGGCGAAGCGAACGGTGCCGATGGACTGACCCCGCTGATCCTCGCCGCAGCGTGGGAGCCGCGACTGCGCGTTGGTCCGGCAATCTTGCCGGTCTATACGCGTGGCCCCGCCCTGATGGCGCAGAGCGCCGCATCGTTGGCTGCGGCTGCACCCGGGCGGGCCGTATTTGGGATCGGCACTTCGTCGGACGTGATCGTCGGGCGCTGGAACGGCATCCCGTTCGACGAGCCATATAAGAAGACCCGCGACATGGTGCGCTTCCTCAAGAAGGCACTCGCGGGCGAGAAGATCGACGAAGACTTCGACACCTTCAGCGTGAAGGGGTTCAAGCTCGCGATGCGCCTACCCGAGCCACCGCCCATCCTCGTTGCTGCGTTGCGACCCGGGATGTTGCGCATGGCCGGCCGTGAAGCCGACGGCGCCATCATCAACTGGCTGTCGCCCGACGACGTGAAAAAGGTCGCGCCCGAGGTCGGGCCCGGTAAGGAAATCGTCGCCCGCATCTTCGTATGCCCGAGCGAGGACAAAGACATGGTGCGCGCCGCGGGCAAGTTTGCGGCGGCGGCGTATCTCAACGTCGAGGTGTACGCGAAGTTCCACGAGTGGCTCGGCCGCGGTGACGACCTCGCCTCGATGTGGAAGCACTGGAAAGAAGGTGACCGCAAGGCCGCGGTCGCGTCCATTCCCGACCATGTGATCGACGAGCTGATCGTCCACGGCGCGCCGGACGAGTGCCGCGAGAAGATCCAACGTTACGTCGACAACGGTGTCACCACGCCGGTCCTCGCCGTAATGCCCTTCGGGATCGACAACCTCACTGCGGCGCGCCTGCTCGCGCCGAAGCCCTAGTCAGCGGAGGCGGTAGCTCCAGGTGTAGGTGCCGGGGTGGATCCGATGAGACTCGGACACGTCGGGGCCGCACGCACCAGAACCGACGCCGCGCTCGCGCACGCTGATCCATACGAAGCACTCGCGGCTCGGTGGCAGCTCGTCGAGGTGGGCGACGGCGTCAAGCTGTTCGTCGGTGTAGCGCGACACGTTGAGGTTGAGCGCGTCCATCTGATCGACTACCAGTAACGGTTCGCCGTCGGCGTCGAGGAAGCGGGCCCAGGCCACGCTGGTACGGTTCCCACTCGACTGTGGGTGCACGTAAGGCACGGCCCAGTCGTCCACGAGTGTGGTCCAGGTGCCGTAGCGCGCCGAAGCGCAACGGTCGGAGTAGTTCTCGTGGGGACCGCGTCCGAACCACTCGACCGAGTGGACGTCGGCGCCGAGACGGAGGCGCACACCGACCCGTGCGATGTCGTCGTACGCGTCGGGGACCTCGACGGTCTGCGTGATCAAGCGCTCGGCGCTGGTCGTGGTCGTCCAGGTTGCGGCCGACGGATCAGCCAAGCTGAGCGCTTCCCATCGGGCGGCGTGGCCGGTGCCAAAGGTCTCGTTGTCGATCGGCGCGCGCCACAGCGCGAGTGTTTCGCCGAAGCCGGACAACGCGCTGTCGGTGCCCGGCGCGTCGGTCGGAAGCCTGCGCACAAGCTGACCGAAGCCAACCTCGTGGTCGTGACGATGAAACGAGAGGGTGATGAGGTCACCCGTCTCGGGTGCGGCAACAAACGCGTGTCCACCCGGTTCGCACACGAGGGGCGCAAGCTCCATGCGGTGGTCGTCCACTTCGAGAACCGGCGTGAACTCCGCGAGGTCGGTAAAGGCGTGCTCGTTCTCCACGCGGAAGCCGTCATCAGTGGCGAGCACCTGAATCGGCGCCATCACGTGCGCGAGCTCGAACAATGAAGGGTGCGGGTTGCGGAACGTGTCGACGAGGCCGTTCATACAGAACGCGCCGTCGTGGGGATAGTCGCCGAAGTCGCCGCCGTAGGCGAGACGCTCTGATCCGTCGGGCATCGTCTGCACCAAGGCCTGATCGGCCCAGTCCCACACGAAGCCGCCCTGTAGGCCCTTGTACCTGCGGATGGCGCGCCAGTACTCGTCGGCGTCGCCACACGAGTTGCCCATCGCGTGGATGTACTCACACATGATGAGCGGCTTCGCTGCGAGGCCGGCTTCGCCCCAAGCGACAAGCGCAGGCGCGGGTGGATACATCGGCGCGATCAGGTCGGTCTCGGGATGGTTGCGGTTGAGCATCTCGGGCCGGTACGACTGGCCACCCTCGGCCATCTGCGATTCCGAGATGCCGCTCTCGTAGTGGACGGGTCGCGTCGGGTCATAGGCACGCAGCCAGTTCGCGGCCGCGTTGTGCGCCGGCGACACGCCGCTCTCGTTCCCGAGCGACCACACGATCACGCTTGGATGGTTTTTGTCGCGCTGGGCCATACGGGCCACGCGGTCAAGGATCGCTGCCGCCCACTCGGGTTGCTTTGTGAGCGAACGGAGGTAGGCGTGCGACTCGATGTTCGCCTCGTCGATCACGTACATCCCGAGGCGATCGCACACGTCGTAGAGGTACGGATCGTTCGGGTAGTGGGCGGTGCGGACCGCGTTGAAGTTGTGCTGCTTCATCAGCCCGACGTCGCGCTCGATGCTCTCCCGTGTCACGGCCTTGCCGCGGCGAGCATCGGTATCGTGGCGGTTCACGCCGCGCACGATGATCCGCTGGCCGTTCACGCGTAGTTCGGCGTCGAGGATCTCGACGCGTCGGAAGCCAACCGCAAGGCCCACCGCGTCCACTGCGCCGTCGGGACTGAGCAGCTCCACCTCGACGCGATACAAGTTGGGCGTCTCCGCGGTCCACGGCGCGACCCCAGGTAGGTCGAGGCGAACCGTGGCGCCGCGCCCCTCGAACGCGAACGAGTTGACGAGCCAGCTCTCGTGTTCGAAGCGAGCCGGAGCCTCAACCGAACCGTCGCCGCAGGTCACGCGCAGACGCCACCCACGCCCCGACGCCGGCCGGCCGCCGACGTTCACGCTCGCGACGAGCGAGCCCGTACCGCTCGTCGCGTCAAAGTCGGCGACGCAGTGCAGGTCGGCGATGTGCACTGCAGGGCGGGCGACCAATAACACCGAGCGATGTAAGCCCGCCTGGTGCCAGTGGTCCTGATCCTCGAGGTAGGTCGCGTCGGACCATCGCACGACCACGAGCGCGAGATCGAACGTATCGCCCGCAGAAACGAAGCGGGTGATGTCGAACGTGTGGGGGAGTCGAGAGTCTTTCCCCATCCCAACCGGTTCGCCGTCGAGGAACGCGTACAGGACCGTTTCGGCCCCACCGACCTGCAGCAGAATCTGCTTCCCGTCCCAGTCGCTCGGGACCGTTACGGCCCGGCGGTACACGCCGGTTGGGTTGTGACGAGGCACCGAAGGTGGCGGCCCCGGAAACGGCATCTGCACGTTCGTGTAGTGCGGGCGGTCAAAGCCCTGCATCGTCCAGCACCCCGGCACTTCGACTGCTGACCACGATGCGCAGTCCTCGGTCAGTTGCGCGTCGGACACCGACTCGGGCTTGGGTACCAGCGTGAAACGCCACTCGCCGTCGAGCGAGACCTCGTCGCCCCGCGGTAGGTACGTCGCCATAGGTTCGCGGCCGTAGCTGAGCGTTTCGGGTCGCGCCCAAGACCGCGGACCGAACGCGCGCAGCGGGGTCAAGACGCGAGGAAGTCGAGCAGCAGCGCGTTCAGTTGTGGAGCCGCAGCGGTGGGGACCCAGTGGGAGATCCCGTTAATGCGCTCGTAGCGAAAGTCGCCGGCGACGTGCGCGGCGGAGTTCTTCATTTGCGCTTCGGTGAGGGCGTCGTCGCCGTCACTCCACACGCCCATCGTGCGTACACCGACCGGTGGCAACTCGATCGGCGTCGCGGCGAGGAACGACTCGGGCGGAATGTTCGCCCGATAAATGTTGAGAGCGGAGGTCATGCGGCCGGGTCGCGAAAGGTCTGCCGCCCACTGCGTCTCGGATCCACCATCTCCCCAGTTCCGGAAGAACGAGAACTCGTCGCGCATCACCATTTCCTCGGCGAGGCCAACGTGCTGGAAGGCAAGCATGTACCACGACTTCTGCTTTTGCTCGATACCTGCGCTCGCAAATGCGGTGGGGTGACCGACCGAGACAGCGGTGAGCGACAGCACACGGTCGGCGTTGAAAGTGGCGAAGAGCCAGGACAGCGCTGCGCCCCAATCGTGGCCAACGACGTGAGCTTGTTCAATCCCAAGCGCGTCCAACACCCCGACGATGTCGCCGAGCAGGTTGAACAGGCCGAAGTGCTCGACGCCTTCGGGCGCGTCGCTGTCGCCGAAGCCACGTAGGTCGGGTGCGATAGCGCGATAACCCGCCCCAACCACGGCGTCGATCTGGCTTCTCCACATAGACCCGCGGTCGGGGAACCCGTGCAGAAATAGCACCGGCGTGCCGGCACCTTCATCGATCACGGACAGGTTGAGTCCGTTCAGGGCGATCACGCTGGTGCTCATACGTCGAGGGGTTCCGTTTCGCGATCGATCGCGAAACGGCCTCGTCCGTTGCTCGGCCGCGCCCGGTAGCTGTAGTCGTAGCTGTAGCTCTTATTCGACTGGGCGCCGTTGACGACAATCCCTATCAGTGGCGAGTCCGCGGCGCGGAATGAACTGAGCGCCTGATTGAGGTGGCGTCGACCCGTGACCTTCGCGGTGGCGACGAGCACCACGGCGTCTACCCGCGACGCAAGGACAACGGCGTCAGTAACGGGAAGAACGGGTGGTGCGTCGATCAGCACGTAATCGCTGTCGGCCTTGAGGGCTGCGATCAGTTCGGCGACACGGGCCGTGCCGAGAAGTTCGGCCGGGTTTGGCGGCAGTGGTCCCGATGCGAGCATTTGGATGATTGCACCGTCGGGAAGCACGACGCGCTGCAGCGCGCGCGAGAGCGGCTGGTCGCCGAGCAGTACCGATGTGAAACCAATCTCGTTGGTGACGCCGAAGAATTCATGCACGCGGGGCCGACGCAGGTCGCAGTCGACGACGGTGACCCGTCGACCCGACAACGCCAGCGTGACGGCAAGGTTGGCGAGCGTCGTGGTTTTGCCTTCGGCCGCGACGGGGCTCGAGATCTGGATGCAACGCGCCTCTCGTTTGATGCCGGCGAACTGCACGTTGGTGCGCAGACTCCGGTACGCCTCAGCGATCACCGACCCGGAATCTTCGATCGTTATGAGACGCGCGATGTCGCGGTTTTTCCAGTCCGCGATGGTGGGGATTGCTCCGAGGATGGGCAGGTTTCGCGCGATGCGTTCGACCTCATCGACGGTCTTGACCGAGTCGTCGAGGAAGTCGAGGCCGATTGCAGCGACAACGCCGAGCATGAGCCCAAGCGCAAGAGCCAAGGTCGCGCTTCGGCGCGGCTGGGGACTCACCGGCACCGAGGGGACCTGGCCCGTCACGAGTACTTCGGCGCCGCCGGTTGCCACCGATGCGTCGACGCCAGCCTGGTCCGCCTTCTGTTGGTACAGGACGTAGTTCGTGGCGGCGGCGTCGCGCTGGAGTTTGATGCCTTCGATCTCGGACGTAGACGCCTTGGTGGCCTGTGCGCGCGACAGCTGCGCGTCGAGGTCCTGGGTCTTCTGCTTGGCCTCGGCCGTCTTCTCGCCGAGCTTCTGGCTAAGCGCCACGACCTCAGCGATTGCCTGGTCTCGGCGCTGCTCCTTGTAAACCTGGGCGTACAGCGTGGCGGCCTCGGCCGCAACCTTGGGCGAAGTGGCAGTGACGGTGACGGCGAGAACGCGGGTCACCCCGATACCCGACGCGCTTACGCCGGTCACGGCTGCGGCGTCAGCTCCGAGTCGTTCTGCGACGGCGACCGCGACAGCGGGCGACGTGATTACCTGCACCTGTGTGTCGATCTGGGCTGGGTCCGGCGCGACGTAACCGGAGATGGCGAACAGTGACGTGTCCTGCGAGGCGATTAATAGCCGGCTCGACGACGAGTAAATCGGGGTGGCGCGGGCACTCACGAAAAGCGAGACGGCCAGGGCCGCGACCATCGCTGCCGCGATTAGCCACTTTCGTCGCCAGACGATCCTGGCGTAGTCAATGACTGAGGATTCGGGTGCGGTGCTGTCCACGATTGATTGCAGGTTAGTTGACGATCCGTAAAACGCGGACTACTCCGGAGCGTGGCGTACCGCCGCTGGTCGCAATCCAAAAACCCACCGCCATCGCCACGGCGAAACCGGCTAGCGCCAACCACAGTTGTTGCTCGGGCTGGTCTAGCACGCGGCGACGCTACAAGGCCAGGAAGCTGGCACTCGGTATCATCGAGTGCCAAATGTTGGATGAACGCAAAGCCGCTGTGTTGCGCGCCGTCGTCGAGGAATACATCGACACGGCGCAGCCCGTCGGTTCCGCTCACGTGCGCCAGAGCGCGGGAGTCACGGTGTCGAGCGCGACCATTCGTAACGACATGGCTGCGCTCGAGCGCGACGGGTACCTCAGCCACCCCCACACGAGCGCGGGCCGAGTTCCCACCGACAAGGGCTACCGCTTCTTCGTCGACGCGCTGACGGCGCCGAGCGATCTCGGTCGGCCTGAGCAGCAACGGATCTCGGAGTTTTTCGATCACACGCACGGGGCGCTCGAGCAGATGCTGTCGGAAACGAGCCAGCTCCTTGCGACGCTCACGAACTACGCGGCAGTGGTGGTCTCGCCCGCCAACGAGGCCGCAGTCGTGCGGTCGGTGCACTTAGTTGAGATGAGTCCCCACGAGGGGATGGCTGTGGTGGTGCTGTCGAATCACGTGGTTGACAAGCTGAGCTTTGAGCTGCCGGCGGGGACCACGCCCGAGGTGCTCGCGCACGCAGGCGCAGCGCTCGAGGGCGCAATGCGTGGGAGCGCCTTCGACATCAATCAGCGAATCGCCACGGGCAACGCCGCCGCTGACAATGTGATCACCGCCCTACGAGCAGGGTCGGTGCGCCGAGCCAAGACGACCGCGACCGCTACGGATCAGGTGTTCGTGGGCGGTACGGCACGCGTGGCGGAAGCCTTCGACGCGGTCGATACCGTGCGTCGTGTACTCGGCGTGCTCGAGCACCAATATGTAGTAGTGAGTTTGTTGCGCGACGTGCTCAGCACCGGTCAGTCGGTTGCGATCGGCGCCGAGCACGGCCTCGTCCCGCTCGCAGAGTGCGCGGTGATCGTTGCGCCGATCACCGTGGGCGGCCAGAACGCCGGCACCGTCGGCGTCCTCGGGCCAACCCGCATGAATTACCCGCACGCGCTCGCTGCGGTCACGGCCGTGAGTCAGCGCCTGGGCGAAAACCTTGGGGAGTCCTCGTAGCCATGGCGAGTGACTATTACGAGCTGCTCGGCGTCGCGCGCAACGCGTCGGCCGATGAAATTAAGCGCTCCTATCGCCAGCTCGCCCGCGAGCTCCACCCTGACGCGAACCCCGACGACGCAGTCGCGCACGAGCGGTTCAAGGAAGTAAGCCAGGCGTATGAGGTGCTCTCGGACCCCGAGAAGCGCCAGCGCTACGACACCTTTGGCGCGGCCCGCACCGGCGGCGGTGGAAACCCGAACGACATCTTCGGCGGCGGACTCGGCGACATCTTCGAGACGTTCTTCGGTAGCGGCTTCGGCGGCCAGGGTGGCGGTCGTGGCCCGAAGCGAGGCGCCGACGCCGAGATCGTCATCGACCTCGAGTTCGAAGAGGCAGTGTTCGGCACGGAGAAGGAGATCACGCTTCGTCTGCCGGTCGCGTGCGCCCTGTGCAACGGAACCGGATCGGGCGATGGCTCCGTACCCGCAACCTGTACGACCTGCGGCGGAGCCGGCGAGGTGCGGCGCGTGCGCCAGAGCATCCTCGGTCAAATGGTCACGAGCTCGCCCTGCAACGCGTGCGGTGGGATCGGCACCATCATCACCAACCCGTGCGCCGACTGCCGGGGCGAGGGCCGTCGGACCGAAGAACGCGCCGAAGTCGTCACCGTTCCTGCCGGCATCGATCACGGGCAGACGCTTCGCTCGACGGGCCGCGGCGCAGCGGCGCCGCGCGGCGGCCAGTCCGGCGACCTGTACCTCCACGTGCGCGTCGCCCGGCACGCTCGCTTTGAGCGCGACGGTGTCGACATCCACACTGAACTCCACGTGCCAGTAACCCAGGCTGCGCTCGGCGCCGTGGTGTCGATCGGCACGCTGGAGGAGGACGAGACAATCACGTTGCAGCCCGGCACGCAGACCGGCACCCTGATGCGGATGAAGGGCAAGGGCGTGCCCCACGCCTCGGGCCGCGGTCGCGGCGATCTGCTGATTCACATCGTGGTTGACACGCCTACGAACCTCAGCGCCGAAGCCGAAGGCCTCCTACGGAAGCTGGCCGAGGAGCAGGGCGACTCAGTGCAGGAACACGCGTCGGGCCTCTTCGGCCGTATCAAGTCGGCGTTCTCGTGACCCGCGGCGGCCAGCCGCGCACACTCATTCTCGGACCGATGGGCCTTCAGCCTTGGATAACCCGCGCTGAACTGATCGCGCAACTCGTCGTCCTCGGCCACGACGTGTACGACAACAATGCGGAGGCCATTGTCCCGGCGCTCCAACCCGTGCCGCCGCGGCTTGGTCGGATGGCTGCGTCGCTTCCCGCCCTGTCGCTGTGGTCAGCGCGCATGCTGTGGCGCTGGCGCCGCGCCGCGCGCGCAGGACTGCGCGACGCGCGGGTCACCCGGGTCCTCGTCTGGGACCCGATATGGGCTGCGCTTATACGTTCTGCTCGTCCTGACGGCGTTGAAGTGATCTGGGTATGGGACGGCTCGGTCGGCGATCGAATCGACCAGCGCGTGTTGCAGCACTGGCTGCGTTACCGATGTGACCGTTGGGTCGCGGCCGCTGGTTTTGAGCACGCGCAGTGGTCCTCGCGGGTATTCGCTCCGTGAGGCTTGGATTGTTTGTCGCGCACCCCGACGTGCTTCCGGCGGGGCACACGACCTATCAGGCAACACTGTTGCAGGGCCTCTTGGACCAGACGCGTCATCAGATCGTTGTGTTCGCCAGCGATCACGCAGAGGCCCCCGAGGTGGTCGCGCCACACGAACTGGTACGCGTGGCGCAGCGACGACAGCCACTGATCGGCACGGTCAACGTCGACCTGTACGCCGAGGGCGCGGTGCGCCGAGCCGTGGAGCGTGCGGGGGTCGACGCGCTGATCGTTACTGCGCAGTTTCACGCGCCGCGGCCGCGCGACATTCCTCGTATCGCCGTGCTGTATGAGGCTGCGTTTCTGGAAGAGACCCCGTGGGGCGTGTACTCGGCCTACAACTTTCGCCAAGCGCTCACAGTCCCTAAGCGCAACCTGGCCGGAGCCTTCGCAGTGGTGTGTCTCTCCGAGCACGGCCGAGTCCGTACACAGAGACTCTTCGGGGTGCCCGCGGACCGACTTGTGCTCGCGCCGCCGTCGGTGCTCGATTTTGGAACGGTCGCCAGTTCGTCGCCGCTTGGAGCGCGTCGATACGTCATGCAGGTGGGCTGGTTTCATCCGCGCAAAGACGTCACATTGGGTCTTGCAGCTTGGCGCGAGGCGGTGGAGCAGGGCATGGAACAAGACTTGGTGCTGGTTGGTGCGCCAGGGCCACCAGATCGCGTCAACGGGCCGCTGCCCCGGCGCGTGCTCGACGTGGTCGGCCACGAATTGTTCGACCGCGTCCATTGCCCCGGATCCGTTCCGCGCCGCGTACTCGGCAGCTACTACGCGTTTGCATCAGCGTTGATGATGACGAGCCTCCACGAAGGCTTCGGTCTACCGGCGATCGAGGCGGCCTCATTCGGTGTACCTATCGTGGGCGTGAATCGCAGCAGCATGCCCGAAGTGATCGGACCGGTCGGGCGTGTGGTCGAGCCAACGCCGAAGGACGTCGGTGCCGCGCTGGTGGACGCATGCTCGATCCCGGCCGACCGGGACCCGCTGCGGCGCTACGCAGCGTCGTTTTCGACCGAACGCCAGACCGCACCATTTCTGCACATTGCGGATGCGATTGCGGCGGGCGCGGCCTCACCGGCCGCGTTTGTTCCCAAACGCGAGGACGTGTAAGCGGGTCGTGAGGTTCCAGCCGCGGGCGATGACGTCGTTGGCGAGGACGCCGGTACGCGTTGCGACAGCTTTGGCGGTGGTGCCTTCGGGCATGATCCAGATCGAGGTCGGCGGGATGTCGACGCGGCGAGCGATCTGCTCCACCTCGTCGAGGTCTTCAGGCTCGACGATGACGAACTTGAAGCTCGCGCCAAGCTCCACGAAGCCGCGCAACACGTCGTAGCGCAGTCGGCGTCTCGCCGTCATGCCGGAGTTGGCAAGCTTGGGCGACACGACCCAGCGGTCGATCAGCTTCGGCGCATGCTGCCAGGCAATCGTGCCGGCGGTCTCGACGTGCGTGCGCCAACGCAGGCGTCGGAACTCCTCTACCAGTGGCACGAGGCGACGTTGTTGGAGCAGCGGTTCACCGCCGGTGAGCACGACCGTATCGATGGCCATGGTCGCGAGCCGTGCCACCACCGCGTCGACCGAGTGCGTGGTGAGCTCGGTGGCGGCGTCATAGCGCGACCAGTCCCACGTGTAGGGCGTGTCGCACCACTGACACGCGAGGTTGCAGCGCCCGAGACGCACGAACCCGCAGCGACGCCCGAGCTCAGGGCCTTCGCCCTGCACGGTTGGACCGAAGATTTCGCTGACTACGAGTGTGGACTCAGGCATGGGCGCTCAATGATGGGTCGGCGACGCCGGCCTCGGCGAAACCTTTGGCCCGGAGCGCGCAGGCATCGCAGTCATTGCAGGGTTGGGCCTCGCCGCGATAACACGACCACGTGAGCTGCAACGGCGCACCGAGCTCGACGCCGCGGCGCACGATGTCGGCTTTTGAGAGATTGATGAGGGGCATTGTGACGAGCACCCCATGGCCGTCGACCCCGGCGCGCAAGGCCAGACGCGCGGTGTGGTTGAAGCTAGTGATGAACTCGGGCCGGCAGTCGGGGTATCCGGAGTAGTCGAGGGCGTTGACGCCGATTATGACCGTGTCGCACTCGCGGGCTTCGGCCAGCGCGACCGCCAGCGACAAGAAGATGAGGTTGCGCCCGGGTACGTAGGTGACAGGGATGCCCGCACCAGCCGCCGCCTGCGCCGCAGTCGGCACGTCGATCGCTGCGTCGGTTAGCGCCGAGCCACCCCAGGCCGAAAGGTCGAGACGCTGGAGGATGTGTTCGGTGCTGTAGTGCTGGGCCACGGCGGCCGCCCGCTCGAGTTCGACGCGGTGACGCTGGCCGTAGTCGACGGTCAGCGCGATGACCTCGCCCCCTGCGTGCGCCGCCTCGGCCATGCACACCGTTGAGTCGAGGCCCCCGCTAAGGACGACGACGGTACCGCTCACGCGGACAGCTCGACTTTGGAGTTCTCGGTCTCCCACAACACAACGCGGTCGACGGACAGGCCGGCGCGGCTGAGTCGAGTCCAGATGTCCGCCGCGATCAGTTCAGCGGTCGGGTTCGGTAGGAAGTCGTTCAGGTAGGTGTGGTCGTACACGTCTATGACCGAGCTGTTTACGATCGCAGAGAGATCGCTGAAGTCGATCACGATGCCGTTGGCGTCGAGCGAACCGGCGACGGTGACTTCAAGCCGGTAGCTGTGACCGTGCAAGTTCTTGCAGGCGCCCGAGTGCCACTCGAGTTGATGCGCGGCTTCGAAGCTGAATGCGCGGCTGACGCGGGTGATCACCGCGCCACGTTAATTACTGGGGTGGCCCGAAGGGTTGGTCGGCTTCGTTGTAGCACTCGACGTGATAGTGCTCCACGCGATCCCACGCGTCATTCACGTAGATATTGGCGATGACCTGTCGACCCTGCGTCCGGGCCTTGAACTTCACGGTCTCGCCGCACACGGGGCAGACGGCGCTGTTGCCGGGTTCAATGCTTCGTTCGACGGCACGGCTCTCAGGCACAGCTAAACCCTAGGCCGCGACGCTCTTGACTTATGACCAACATCGTCGGACCCTCATCTATGGCGTCGGAGTCTGTTGAGCGTCCGCCGCGCTCCGGGCTCCGGCGCCATAACCCGATTGCGCGTGACCGAGACGAATCGCTGCTTGGGCGAGCCCGCGCAAGGTGGCCTCGTCCGCCCCTTGTGCATGTAGCTGTTGGATGAGCCCTTCAACGCGCTGGCCTTCTTCCTCGGCGGAGAAGGGTTTGGGCGCCGGAGCAACGGTCGTGGCGACCAGCAAGCACGTAACGGCGGTTGCAGCACACATGCCTCCAAAGAGGGCGACGCCGTTGCGGTCGAGGACTGAGCCCACGATCATCGTGGGTATCGCCGCGACGCACACCGCGATCACGACCAAGCGGAGGCGGCGCAGCGCAACCATGCGGACGCTCTAGTTCCGAACCAGTGGCTTGTATTTGATGCGGTGCGGCTGGTCGGCCTCGCGGCCGAGACGAGTGTGTCGCTCGGCCTCGTAGTCCGCGTAGTTACCCTCGAACCACACGACCCGCGAGTCGCCTTCGAAGGCGAGGATGTGCGTAGCGATGCGATCGAGAAACCAGCGGTCGTGGCTGATAACCACCACACAACCCGGGAAGCTGAGCAGTCCTTCTTCGAGGGCGCGCAGCGTGTCGACGTCGAGGTCGTTGGTTGGTTCGTCGAGGAGGATCAGGTTGCCAGCCGAGCGCAGCACTTTGGCGAGCTGCACGCGGTTGCGTTCGCCACCCGAGAGGGTGCCAACGACCTTCTGCTGATCCGCCCCGGGGAAGCCAAACTTTCCAACCCACGCACGGCTGTGGAAGTCGCGGCCGCCCACCACTATGTGCTCGAGTCCGTCCGCGATCTCTTCGAACACGGTCTTGTTCGGATCGAGGGTCTCGCGGCTCTGGTCGACGTGGCCGATCTGCACGGTCGAACCAACGGTGAGCTCGCCGCTGTCGGGAGTCTCGGAGCCGGTAATCATCTTGAACAGCGTGGTCTTGCCGGCGCCGTTCGGACCGATGACTCCAACGATGCCGCCCCGGGGCAACGAGAAGGTGAGGTCCTCGATTAGCAGCTTGTCGCCGAAGGACTTAGTCAGGTTCTTGGCCTCAACGACTACGTCGCCGAGGCGAGGCCCGACCGGGATCGGTATTTCGATGCGGTCCTGCGCTCCGCCCGATTGCTCGGACTGCGCGACGAGTTGCTCGTACGCGGTGATGCGGGCCTTTCCCTTGGCCTGACGGGCGCGGGGCGCCATACGGATCCAGTCGAGCTCACGGGCGAGGGTGCTCTGGAGAGCCTTGTCGGCCTTTTCCTCAGCGGCGAGGCGGGTCTGCTTCTGGTCGAGCCACGACGAGTAGTTGCCCTCCCACGGAATGCCGCGGCCGCGGTCGAGTTCGAGGATCCAGCCCGCCGCGTTGTCGAGGAAGTAACGGTCGTGGGTGACGGCGATGACCGTGCCCTCGTAGTCCTGGAGGAAGCGCTCGAGCCACGCGACCGACTCCGCGTCGAGGTGGTTGGTCGGCTCGTCGAGCAACAACAGATCGGGACGCTGGAGCAAGAGACGGCACAGCGCGACACGTCGGCGCTCGCCGCCCGAGAGGTGCGTGACGGGGGAGTCACCCGGCGGAAGTCGTAGCGCGTCCATTGCGATGTCCAACGTGCGCTCGAGGTCCCAGCCGTTGGCGGCATCGATCTTGTCTTGGAGCTTGCCCTGACGTTCGAGCAGCGAGTCGAAGTCGGCGTCTGGCTCGCCCATGGCGGCGCATACCTCGTTGAACTCGGTCAGCCAACCGGCGATCTCGCCGACGCCGTCGGCCACGTTGCCCGCGACGTCCTTGGTTTCGTCGAGCTGGGGTTCCTGCTGGAGGAAGCCGACGCTGAAGCCGGGCGTGAGCCGCGCTTCGCCTGAGTAACCGTCGTCGAGGCCAGCCATGATTTTCAGCAGCGAGGACTTACCCGCGCCGTTGCCTCCGAGCACACCGATCTTGGCGCCGGGGAAGAACGACAGGTAGATGTCGGTGAGGACCTGCTTGTCCGGCGGGTGGACCCGAGAGACGCGTTGCATTGTGTAGATGAACTGATGAGCCATGGCGGGGGTCAACGGTACTGCCACCGGTTCTGTTCGCCGCTCTCCGCTTTTGGCAATCCGGGGCAGAGCCGGCTCCGGTCCACGATGCTGGGCGCCATGACCGTCCGATTGGTGAGCTTTGCGGCCCGCCCAGATCTTGTTGAGGCGGCGTTCGGGATCGGCGATCCACCTGAAGCATTCATGCAGCACTGCGATATCGGCTACCTCTACAACGCGGGGTTGGGCGGCGCGTACGCGCAGTACGCGATGACGGTCCTTGACGGCGACGACGTAGTTGGTCGGGCGATGACCGTGCCCTTTGCGTTAGGTATTCCGGGTCGTGAGGCGCTTCCGGTGGGCGGATGGGACGTCGTGATTCGGTGGGCGGCCGAGGACCAATTGTCCGGTGAGGCGCCCACCGCAGTCGCGGCGTTGGAGATCTCGCTGGCTGCTGATCAACGAGGACGAGGACTGAGCGCGGCCACCCTTGCTCTGGTGAAACAGAACTGCGCCCGACTGGGCCATAGCGACCTTTATTGCCCGCTCCGTCCCACGGAGAAGGCTCGATATCCAACGGTGTCGATCGGCGAGTACGTCACGTGGGTGCGCGACGACGGCCTACCCCAGGACCCTTGGTTGCGCGTGCACGTGCGGGCGGGTGGGCAGGTTGTCGCGCTCGCAGATCAATCGATGACGATCGTCGGCACACTAGAAGACTGGCGAAGCTGGACGGGCTTAGCGTTCGATGGCGAAAGCGACGTCGTGGTTGAAGGTGGTCTCGCTCCGGTGGTCGTCTCGCAAGCGCGCGGGCTCGGGGTCTATATCGAGCCGAACGTCTGGGTGCACCACAAGGTCAATTAGCGGACGCGCTGGTTCCGAATATCGGAACGCCGGTCCGCGGCGTGGGTCGGGTTTCTGTTCCGGCCGCCGGTACGATGCCTGGTGATGGCTCCCGAAGATCGATCAACGTTTGGGCCCAACGAGTGGCTGGTCGAAGAGATGTATGACCAGTTCAAGGCGGATCCCAATTCGGTTTCAGACAGCTGGCGTGAGTTCTTCGCCGACTACCGGGCGCCCGCGAAGGCAGCGACGAACGGCGTCGCGGCCGCGCCCGCGCCCGCACCGACTCCCGTAGCAACAGCCGCATCTACGGCGGCACCCGCTCTGGTGGCAAGCGCTCCTGCCGCGCCTGTGGCAGCGGCAGCACCGCAGCCGAAGGCCCTAGACGAGGGCTCGCCCATCCGCGGCGCCGCCGCTCGCATCGTCACGAACATGGAGGCGAGCCTCGGCGTGCCGACCGCGACGAGCGTGCGCGTGGTGCCCGCCAAGCTCCTCGAGGTCAACCGCAAGATTCTCAACAACCACCTCGGCCGCACCCGCGGCGGCAAGGTCAGCTTCACCCACATCATCGGGTACGCGGTCGTGCGCGCGCTGGGCAAAGTGCCGGTGATGAACTCGAGCTTCGTCGAAGGCGAACCGCCCCGGGTTCTGCATCACAAGGCCGTGGGCCTCGGCCTCGCCGTGGACACCACGAAATCGGACGGCTCCCACACGCTGCTCGTGCCCTGCATCAAGGACGCGAGCGAGGTCGACTTTCAGGGCTTCTGGCAGGCCTACGAAGACCTCATCCGCAAGGTTCGCACCAACAAGATCGGCGTCGACGATTTTGCCGGCGTCACGGTGAGCCTCACGAACCCGGGCACGATCGGAACGTTCAGCTCGGTGCCCCGCCTCATGCCAGGCCAAGGTGTGATCGTCGGCGTCGGAGCTATCGACTACCCGGCCGAGTACCAGGCCGCCGATCCGCACACGCTGGCTCGTCTGGGTGTGAGCAAGGTCATCTCGGTCACTTCCACCTACGACCACCGCATCATCCAGGGCGCAGAGTCGGGTCTGTTCCTCAAGCGGATGCACGAACTGATGCTCGGCGAGCACGGGTTCTACGACGACATCTTCGTCGACCTGGACATGCCCTACGAGGCGGTGCAGTGGCGACCCGACATCAACCCACTCGACCGTGAGGAAGCGATGCTCGCCAAGCAGATGGCGGTCGCCAAGCTGATCCGGGTCCATCGGGTGCGCGGCCACCTGATCGCCGACCTCGACCCTCTGCATTGGAAGCATCCGCACATGCCGGTCGAGCTCGACCCGGCCACGTACGGCCTCACGATCTGGGATCTCGATCGCGAGTTCCTGACCGACGGCGTCGGCGGGAGCCACAAGATGAAGCTCGGCGACCTGCTCGGTGTGCTCCGTGATGCATACTGCCGCTCGATCGGCGTCGAGTACATGCACATCCAGAACACCGAGGAGCAGGCCTGGATCCAGCAGAACGTGGAGATCAAGCCGCCGACGTACTCGAAGGAGAAGAAGGACCGGATCCTCGAGCGGATCAACGCCGCCGAGGCATTCGAGAAGTTCCTCGCGACGAAGTACGTCGGCACGAAACGATTCGGGATCGAGGGTGCAGAATCGGCGATTCCGATCCTGGACGAGATCCTGTCCGGTGCCGCAGACAGTGGTCTGACGGGCGCCGTGATCGGCATGGCCCACCGAGGGCGGCTCAACGTGCTGTCGAACATCATGGGGAAGAGC
>JBKJQZ010000160.1:0-2669 GCA_046594835.1 Acidimicrobiales bacterium
GTAAAGGTAGTCTCTGTGCGGCCCCGATCATGCAGTGCGGCGGCTGGGTCCTGCGCAACAGCATCCCCGTGAACCGAGTCAGGGCCGGAAGGCAGCAGCTCTCAGCGGACAATGCCGTGTGCCGCAGACCGCCTAGCCGTCGCTCTGGATGACCGGGGCTTTCCGCGCCCGAAAGGCGCGCTAGCCGTCAGAGCAGTACCGGAAGAGCCCGTTACCGGTGCACCGCTGGTTGCCCGGTCGATCGGCGGCAGGCGGCTCGTCGGCCGGCGGCTGCGCCGGAGGCTGCTGCTGTTGCTCGGGATCGGGCTCGGTCGGCCCTGCAGGGGTGGCGCCCGGCGGACGCAGGTCGAGCGCTCCGTCGCCTTGATCAAACTGGACAGGTTCGCGGCCCGGGTGCTGGCTCGAGAGTCGATCGACGGCGTAATTGAACGCGCTCTGCACCGTGGCTGCCGCGCGGTTGTAAATCATCGCCTGACGGACCATGTACTCGACCATGTAGCTACGACCGATGCCCGAGTTTTCGTACGCGAGAGAGTTGGCCCCGGCCGCCGCGGTCAGAACGCGGCCGGGGCGAAGCACTTCAGTGAAGCCACCGCCATAGCAAGCAGCGATTGCTACCCACGAGCGGGTCGACTTCACGCGATGCAGAGCGGCGGCGAGCTGTCGATCCGAGACCGACGATCCGTCGCTGGTCACGATCTCTTCGTTGCCGCTGGAGGTCTTGCGGACGTGGCCGGCGTAAAAGAACCCGGCAACCGAATCAGCTCCGGCGTGGTTCGCGAGCCAGCCGATCGAATCAAGAAGGCTGCGGGCCGACACCTGGCCGTCACGCAACACGAGCATGTGCTCGCCGTCGACGCCGAAGCCTGCGAGCGCCTCAGCCATGTCGTTCGCGTCGTTCACGGCCGACGCCAAATCGTCCGAGCCGCCCGGGTAGTCGTTGATACCGATCACAACCGCCCAGGTCCCGCCGCTTACGCCCTGGGACGACACCGGCGCGTCGTTGATCATCGCCGGCGGTGCGATGGCCCGAGGGGCCTCACCTTGGAAACTCGAAGGCGCAGTCTTGATGACGGCCTCCGGCTTCGGCGCAGCCTGCGCCGCCGACACGAGATCCCCACTCGTGTCGCCCGGCGTGAGGACGGCTACGGGAGCAAGCGTCGAGTCTGTGATGGCGTCAGAAACACGGGAGGTGTCTCCGGTCTCGACCCGCGTGGCGTGCGGATCGAGCGCCAACGGTGCGCCGCCGACGAGGGCGATCGCCATTCCGATCACAATTGCAAACGAGGACCGACGCCGGACTCGAGTCATCTACAACTCACAGCTGTTTGGGCTCCCACGAGCAAATCTCGACCGGACGGCCCCAGCGCCGCCCGAACGATGATGTGATCAATGCAAGAGTTCGATCCAGCTGGGCGGGGTTCCTGCCTCGTACCTGAAATGAATTGGGGAATTTCGTGACCGACGACGAGGCGATGGAACTTGCGCTGGGGGAGGCGGCAGCGGCCGTCGCCCACGGAGATGTTCCCGTAGGCGCGGTCGTCATACAGAACGGAAGGGTCGTGTCCCAGCGCCACAACGAGCGAGAGCTTACAAAGGACCCGACCGCTCATGCCGAGGTACTGGCAATTCGTGACGCAGCCGAAACACTTGGCTCGTGGCGACTGGTCGACGCGACGCTCGTCGTGACGCTCGAACCGTGTCCGATGTGCGCGGGCCCCACCCTCGCCAGCCGGGCCGGACGGGTCGTTTTCGGCGCAAGTGACCCCAAAGCGGGCGCGTGCGGAAGCCTGTACAACCTGTGTGTCGACCCCCGGCTGAACCACCAAGTTGCGCTATCGCAGGGAATTCGCGCGGCAGAGGCCGCTCGACTGTTGACTGATTTCTTCGCTACAAGGCGCGCCGCACCGAACCTGTAATGTGTCCGCTCCGCTGTTCACCATCCTGGAGGGGTGCGAGAGCGGCCGAATCGGACGGTCTCGAAAACCGTTGAGGTGCAAGCCTCCGTGGGTTCAAATCCCACCCCCTCCGCCAAAATCCAAAGCCACTCGTTCTGAGTGGGAAAAGCCGCACATAGTGCGGGTTTTCCCACTCAGTTCGCGTTAGGCGGGCGGTTGGGGGATCTGGTCGCATGAGTCGCCAGGGCTGCGGCGGCAGTCATAGGTCGACGGGATCTCGGCGGGCGGCGTGCCAAAGACCATGGCGATCTCGGTATCGGCCGCAATCACGGTGTGGGCGCCCTCGGGGTTCTTCTTACCGTTGACGTAGACGGTTAGGGGCAGGTCCGGGTTTACGCCCCACTCGATCAGGAACTGCTGGAGGATAAACCGGGCGTCCCCGTTCGCCTCGACGTGGATGATCCCGGCCGCCGTGTGCGTGTGGACGGGCGAGATCACTTGCTTTTCAGTGTCGATACCGATGCCCGACGGCACGAGAACCGCTTCGCCGTCGTAGAAGACGTCGAGGTGTGCGTGGTAGTGGACCACGCTGCCCTCAGCGCGCAGCTTGGGCAGACCAGCCGCCTCGATGCGATCGGCCTGATTGGATCCAAGCGCCCAGGGCGGCGGCCCGCTCACGCGCCTGGGTGCCCTCGCGGCCCCGGTGTCGCCAACGTCGCCGCCTCCCCCGCCGCACGCGCCAAGCGCGGCGAACAGGAGCACAAGAACGAG
>JBKJQZ010000202.1:0-16686 GCA_046594835.1 Acidimicrobiales bacterium
CTCGGGCCGGAAACGGATACGCGAAATTCGCCATTAGCTCGGTCGCACCGTTGGGGGCGACGCCATCAAGGAGTTCGTCGGCGATCGCCCGGATGCGAGGCTCGAGTTCCTGGACGCGTCTCGGCGTGAAGGCCCGGTTCACCAGCGAGCGCAGGCGCGTGTGATCCGGTGGATCGCGAAACAGCATGAGCTCCGGAAGTAGATCGAAGAAGGGGCCGTGCTCTTTGGCATCGGATCGGCCGAGGAGGTAGCGCAGCGGACCAAGGTGCAACGCCGCCCCATCGATCCGGGTGACGTCAACGCTGAGCGCCGGGTTCCGCAGCGCTGCGGTGACGTGTCGGTGCTCGGAGACCACCAGAACCCCGAGCGGGCTGAGGTGCACCGGGTCGATGCGGCGGAGCCGTCGGTAGGCCGGATACGGGTCGGCTCGGTACCCGGGTGAGGCCATGAACCAGGCCAGCTCGGGCGTGATCCTCGCCGAACGCGCCGCTTGGGCCATCCGAGCAAGGGCCCGCGATGGGCTGGTCGACGAGGCCATCACCTCAAGTTACGCGGCAGGGTCACTTCGGTTAGCCGTGTTGCCAGAACCGCGATTGGAGATTGCGGATGCCCGCCAGTCCGGCGGCGTCGAGTTCGGTCAGCTCGGCTGTAGTCATCGACCAACCCATGCCACCCGCGTTGTCTTCGGCCTGCGTGCGGTTCTTTGCTCCGGGGATCGGTAGCGCGCCTTTGGCGATGAGCCATTGGAGTGCGACCTGCGCAGGCGTGCGCTCGTGTGCCTCGCCCACGCGACGCAGCACTCCGACTACCTCGTCGACCTTTTCCATCGGGTGGGCGCTGAAGTTGCGTTTGCCCGGCGGCGGGTTCTGCGCCGAGTACTTGCCGGTGAGGCGACCTTGCCCGATGGGGGAGTACGCGAGCGGGACGCAACCCAGCTCCGCGCACGTCGCGACGAGGCCGTTCCCGACCGGTCCCGTGCGCAGCAGCGATAGCTCGAATTGGTTCGTCGCGAGTTTGAGTCCGCGCTTCTCGAGTTGCGCAGCCATCGACCGGGTTTCTTTCGCCGAGTAGTTCGACACGCCGACGGCGTCGATCAGCCCCTGCTGTTTCGCGGCTGCCATCGCGTCGGCGAGCGCGCTGTGGCCTCGTAGCGAGATCGGCCCATGGAGTTGGTACAGATCGATCTTTTCGATGCCCATGCGCTCGATCGACTTCTTTGCCGCGTCGACGAGGGCCGACGACACGTTCAGTTTCCACGGCATCGGCATGAACTTGGTCGCGATCACGACGTCCTTGCGACGGCCGACGTCGTCCTTGAGCAGCCGGCCGATGATGCGCTCGCTCTCGCCGCCGCCGTACACCTCGGCGGTGTCGAACATCGTCACACCCCGTTCGATGCAGGCGTCCCATGCGTCGCGGATCGTCGTCTCGGTGAGCGTGTCGTCGTAGGAGCCCATGCCCCAGGTGCTCTTGTCCCCCCAGGCCCAGGTGCCGACTCCGAGTTCGGGGATGCGGATATCGGTTCCAGCCAGCGTGCGGGTCATGGCCGCGCAGCGTAGAGGTAGAGCCAAACGAAGTCGTCCACGAAGGCGCTATTTCGACCATGGCTTTGGCGTCGGCGCACACAAGCCGCGCTCGAATGGGTGTTACCCGCGACGACGCCGCCGCGCACATTTGGGACTCCGCTACCGCCGCGGTGAAAGCCGCGCTCGCGACCGATCTCTTCGATGCCGCGTGGTTGTCCGGAACGTCGCTGTCGCCGGCCGACGCCGCCCGCCGAGTACTCGCTGATCGCTGAGCATGGCTCCGTGCACATGACAACTCTCGGTGTTGACCGCCATTGCCGCTGTCTGCCGCCGAGTTGGCGTCGGTCTAGGTCAGCACGGTCGCCGACCTACAAACCGAGATGTCATACGTCCGCCGCAGTACATGCACCCCAGTAACCACCGCGTACGCTCGTAGCCGTGCACGACGTCGTCATCCGCGGTGGGTTGGTGGTCGACGGCACCGGAGCGGCCCCCCGGCTCGCCGACGTTGCGATCAACGCCGCGACGATCACCGCCGTCGGACCCAGCGTGGGGGACGGGCGCCGCACTATCGACGCAACTGGTCTCCTAGTGACGCCCGGCTTCGTCGACATCCACACCCACTTCGACGGTCAGGCCACGTGGGACCAATACCTCACGCCGTCGTGCTGGCATGGTGTGACCACGGCGATCCTTGGCAACTGCGGCGTAGGTTTCGCGCCAGTCCGTGCTGATGGCCGTGACGCGTTGATCGAGTTGATGGAGGGCGTCGAAGATATTCCCGGCTCGGCTTTAGCCGAGGGCATCGTGTGGGGCTGGGAGACCTTCCCCGAGTACCTCGACGCGCTCGACGCACTGCCGCGTTCGCTCGATATCGGAACGCACGTGCCGCACGCGGCGGTGCGGTCCTACGTGATGGGGGACCGGGCCCGCGATGACGCGACGGAGAGCGACATCGCGCAGATGTGCGCGATTCTGCGTGACGCGCTCGACGCCGGCGCACTGGGGTTTTCGACCGGACGGACTGTCGGCCACCGCGACATCCATGGCAAGACTGTTCCGGGCACTTTCGCCGCGCCCGATGAGTTAACGGCTTTGCTCGGTGTGATGGATGACGCAGACGCGGGGGTATTCCAAGTGGTGCCGGCCGGCGTTGGGGGCGAGATCACCGGCGACGCCGCGGGCGCAATGGAGGCCGAGCTGGCGTGGCTGGTGCCGCGCGCGATCGCATCGAGCCGCCCGATCACGTTCTTGTTGATGGAGCGGCCCGAGCTCGATCATTGGCGGCCGTGGTTCGACGCCGTGCGCGCCGCCAACGCGCAGGGCGCGACATTGCGCCCGCAAGTCGGCAACCGTTGCTTCGGTGTGTTGATGGGCCACCAGTCACGGCTCAATCCGTTTCAATACCGCGCCGCGTATCAGGCGATCGCACACTTGCCGCTGCCCGAACGTGTGGACCGTCTCCGCGACCCCGATGTGCGCGCCGCGATCCTCGCCGACGCGCCGGACTACAGCGGGCCCTTTGCAATGGATCAGATCGGACGACGCGCGTTCGACAACTTGTATCCCCTCGGCGACGCGCTCGACTACGAGCCGTCGCCTGAGCGCAGCGTGCGTGCGCTCGCGCGAGCCGAAGGTCGTGACCCGTGGGAGGTCGCGTACGACCTAATGCTCGACGACGACGGTCGCGAGTTCCTTTTGTGGCCGCTGCTCAACTTCGGCGGCGGCTCCTACGACGGCCTTTACGCGCTGATGACCGACGACACAACGGTGCAAGGCCTCGGCGATGCGGGCGCGCACGTTGGGCTCGTGTGCGACGCCAGCATGCCGACCTACATGTTGTCGCACTGGGCGCGGGACCGCAGCCGCGGACCGAAGCTGGCGCTCGAACACGCAGTGCGACGCCTGACGCAGGATCCGGCGCAGCTCTACGGCTTGAAAGATCGCGGCGTAATCGCTGCGGGCATGAAGGCAGATGTAAACGTCATCGATTTCGATGGATTGGCGCTGCGGCGACCCGAGCAGGTCCACGACCTGCCCGCGGGAGCGGGGCGCCTAATCCAGAGGGCACACGGTTACGTGGCGACCTTCGTGAGCGGCGTCCAAACGATCGACCACGACGAAATCACGGGTGGGGTGCCAGGTCGGCTCGTGCGCGGCGCTCGCGGGCGATAACGCGCACCGCATACCGAGTCGTTTCGGGCGCAGGTAACGAGGCGTAGCGGCGCGCCTGTGGGCGGCTACCCCCTGTCCCACTTCTGTCGGCGGCCACCCTAGGTCGGGGATATATGCCACATGGCAGATGTCTCAACGGCGCGCACAGTCGATGCTCAAGACATGCACGCGTACCGCACCCGCCTACTGATCCTGTTCGCGATCGTGGGGCTCCTTCTCACCAGCGAGCCGTCCGCCCATGCGGCGACGCAGATCGAGAGCGCAACGTCGGGGAGGTGGACATCAATCGTGCCCGTCGCAATCACTCGGTATCGGCCCTCGGAGACCAGTCCATTTATCGGCACTTTCCGCGGCGTGGGGTCCACCTCGTGGCGGGGCGCTCTGGTCGGTGTCACGGCGTACACGATCGGGGGCCACATCGACCTGCGAACAAACGCAGGGTCAGGGTGGATTCACGAACGGTTCGCCGGTCGATCCTCGGCGGGGGAGGTGGGGACGATCACCTTCGACGAGCGCTACACGCTCGATGCGGGCGGCCATATCTCCATTAACGCCGCCGTCGTGTCGGGCACAGGAGACTTCGCGCGTCTGACCGGCGCGCTGCGCTTCGACGGCACCACGGTTAGCGCCGCCTACGCCGGTGGTACGTACGCAGGACGTTTCGGACGGTCTGCGTGATGAACGGTCTGACACACTCGATAGCTACGGATCAGGCGCTACCAACCGGAGTTGTCACCTTCCTCCTCACCGACGTCGAAGGGTCGACGAAGTTGTGGGAGGCAGGCGAAGGCGCCGCCGCGCCCGCGATCGCCCGGCACTACGAATTGCTCTCGGCGGCCGTCGCCCTCCACGGCGGGGTGCGGCCCGAGGAACAGGGTGAGGGCGACAGCGTGGTTGGCGCCTTTGCCCACGCGGCGGACGCAGTTGGGGCCGCGCTCGACGCGCAACGCGCCCTCGCCGAGGAGCCATGGCCGGACGGGGCCGCGCTCAGGGTGCGCATGGCGATCCACACCGGCGAAGCGCAGCTTCGCGACGCGCGCAATTACTTCGGCACAACGATCATCCGGTGCGCGCGGTTGCGCGCCATCGCCCACGGTGGGCAGACGCTCGTCTCTCGCGCGAGCTTCGATGTGGTCGGGGGTAACGAGCCCGATGGCGCCACGCTGCGCGATCTCGGCTCGCACTTCCTCAAGGACCTGAGCCAGCCCGAACACGTGTACCAGCTGTGTCACGCGGACCTTGCCGACGATTTCGCGCCGCTGCGCTCGCTCAATCGTCACGCGCACAACCTCCCCGTGCAGCTGACGTCGTTGGTTGGGCGCGAGGCCGAGCTCGCGGATCTTCAGGCCGCGTTTACGACGACACGGTTGCTGACCCTCACGGGTGCGGGCGGCTGTGGCAAGACCCGGCTCGCGCTGCAGTTGGCGGCGGACGTTGCGCACACCGCCGACGACGGAACGTGGTGGATCGAGTTGGCGCCGGTGGTCGCGCCCAACTTGGTTCCCGCCGCGCTGGCGCGCGCCCTGGGCTTTCGTAAAGAAGAAGGTCGGTCTACGGCCGACACGCTGGCCGGACAACTCGCGGGCCTCAACATCGTGCTCGTGATCGATAACTGTGAGCAGGTGCTCGATGCGACTGCGTCGCTCCTCGACGACCTGTTGCGCGCGGCGCCGGGGCTTCGTGTGGTGGCGACGAGTCGGGAGCCGCTTGGGATCCCGGGCGAGACCACGTGGCGCGTGCCGTCGTTGGACCACACCGCGGCCGAAGCGTTGTTCATCGAGCGAGCGACGCATGTGCGCCCGGGCTTTGCACCGACCTCAGATGAACGTGCGACGGTGTCCCGGATCTGCCGGCGCCTCGACAACATTCCGCTGGCCATCGAGCTCGCAGCGGCGCGTACGCGCATGATGGCGCCGGCCCGGATCGCCAGCGCGCTGGAGGAGGACTTCCGAGTTCTCACCGGCGGAGCCCGCACCGTGATGCCGCGCCAACAGACGCTCGAGGCGTGCGTTGCCTGGAGTCACAACTTGCTCGACGACGACGAACGCACGCTGTTCCGACGCCTCGCCGTCTTCTCAGGTGGATTCACGCTCGAAGCTGCCGAGGTTGTCGGCGCCGACGACGTGCTGGATTCCTATGCGGTTCTGGACCTTGTGGCCCGCCTCGTGGATAAATCCCTCGTGCAGGTTGAGCCCGCCGAGAATCGCTACCGGTTGCTCGAGACCATTCGTCTCTACGCGCGTGACCGACTCGCCGAGGCGAGCGAGAGCGACGTTGTACGCCAACGACACCTCGGTTATTTCCTCGCCCTGGCCGAGGAGGCTGAGCCTGCGCTCGCCCTGGCCGATGGCCCACGTTGGCTCGCGCAGCTTGAGGTTGAGCACGACAACCTCCGGGTCGCGATGGAGTGGGCCGATGCCGCAGGCGAACAGACCGCGTTCCTTCGGTTGCTCACCGCGCTCACGCTGTTTTTTGAACTGCGCGGCCACTTGGCCGAAGGTGGACGCTGGTTTGCCCGCGCCCTCGCGGGCGACGGTGCTGAGCCGTCGGTCGTGCGCGCTCGCGCGCTTTGGGGTGCAGCCCACGTCGGTGTCTACGGATACGACTATGAGACTGCGACCATCTGCGCAACGGAGGCGCTGGCCATGGGTGAGGCGGTGGGTGACACGTGGGCGATGGCCCGCGCGCTCAACACGCTGGGCTACCTCCAGCTCTGGAGCGAACCAGAGCTGGCGCGCATCGCGCTGGCGCGCAGTGCCGAACTCGGGCGCAGCATTGGTGACAACTGGTCGATCGCTGACGGGTTGAAGATGATCACCGTTGCCTGGATCGTGCAGGCGAAGGACGAGGCGCTCGTCGCGTCACTGGCGGACCTGCGAGATGCGGCCGTCGCCTCGGGCAACGGCTTCTTCATGGCCTGGTACCACTGCGGACTGGCTTTCGCCCAGAGTCGCTCCGGGGAGTTCAACGAGGCGCGTCGCCAGCTGCAGCTTTCCATTGAGTACTGCGACGCAGTGGGTGAACCGGCGACCGCAGGCATCGCGGTTTCAGTGCTCGCGGAACTCGACGTGCTGCAGGGCGACACGGCCGAGGCCGAAGCCCGGCTCGGCGCGTTCCTCGAGCGGGCAGCGGTTACAGGCGGCGACCTCGCGCTGCCGTGGGCGATCACCGCCCTTGCGTCGGCGGCAGTAGCGCGTGGCGCGGCAGACGAGGCAGCCGCGATCATCGAACCCTTGGTGGCTGAGCTGCGATCTGCTGGTTTGACAACGCCCCTCGCCACCGCGTTGCTGTGCCTCGGCCGGGTACACGCGTTGCGTAACGATGATGCGGCGGCAGCGGGTGCTTTCAACGAGGCGCGCGTAGGCGGTGCGAGCGTCGACAACCAATGGGTGGTCGCGAGCGCCGATTTCGCATTGGCCGAGGTAGCGCGTCGTGATGGTGAAGTGGCACGAAGCGAGAACCTTCACCACGCCGCGCTACGCGCACGCGTCGAGGGCGGGTGGCTGCCAGGAGTCACGCAATCCCTCGAGGCGTTGGGCGCGTTGGCCGCCGAACTCGGGAGTGCGGAAGAAGCGGCTCGCCTTTTGGCAGCAGCATCGGTGGCACGAGACGTGATGGGTCTCGCGCGCGAATCGTCGGAGGTCGCGGCCTATGAAGCGGCGATGGGCCGCATTGCCGACGTGCTCGGTGCCGACGCCGTTGATGACGCGACGGCGCAAGGCGTCGCCCTCTCACTCGACGACGCGGTGCAGTACGCAACCCGAGCGCGGGGCGAACGGAAACGTCCGGCTTCAGGGTGGGACAGTCTCACGCCGACGGAACTCCAGGTGGTCGAATGGGCGAGCCAAGGCCTCACGAACCCGCAGATCGCAGAACGGCTCTTCATCGCCCGCGGGACGGTGAAGGTGCACCTAGGCCACATCTTCGCCAAGCTCGGGGTCGCAACGCGGGCCGAGTTGGCGGCGACCGCCACGCGTCGCTCGTCGGGTCCGCCCGGCTAGGAGCGGAGCAGCTCGCGCTCAGCGCGGGAAGGCGAGGATCATGATGATCGACCACGTGATGTGGGTGACGATCGGCGCCAGGATCCCTCGTGTCGCAAGGCGCTCTACTGCGAAGACGCTTCCCATCACGATCGCGGCGACAACGAGCGCAAGGTTCCCGGTGACGATCGTGACTAGCGCGTAAGTGATCGTGGCTAGGAGTGCGGGCCGGTAACGGTGCAACGCGCTGTGTAGCGCGCCGCGAAAGAAGAACTCTTCGCCCACGGCGTTGATCACGGCCACGCCGATCAGCATGGTGCGCGGTCCGGCGTCGGCCTTGGCCAGCACCGATCGCAGTGCGTGGTCGAGGCCCGGGATCTGACGAGCCACCAGCGACGCGATCAGAAAGAACACGAACGCGGCGGCCCCCACAAGCACCGGACCAGCGACGTCGCGCGGCTGATCGCGCGCGGTCAACGTGCGTCCGAACGGGAGCGGGCCCGCCAGCACGCTTCCTACGAGCCACGTGGCCGCCGCGGCCAACGCGAAGCCGTAGAACCGTCCCGAGCCTTTCGGTGCGGCCAAGGTCTGGGCGAGCACGGTCGCGCCGACGACCAGGGTCACCCCCACCACGATCTGTCGTCTCCGAACGACCGAGGGCGCCTCGTTGTCGTCGACCGGCGCGGCCGGCGTGAGGACCTTAGGAAGCAGCATCGGCATCCGGAACGCCTTGCAGGCGTTCGTCGCGCTCGCGCAGTGCGGTCTTCGCCGCGTCGGCGAACGACGTTGGGATAAGTCCGGTGAGCGCGTTGATACGGTCGTCGTGTGCGACGACTTCGTTGGTCATGGAATCGACGAGGGCTCGGGCGGTGGCTATGTCGACGTTTGTGATCACACGTAGCCAGTGCGACGACAGCGCGGGCGACAGCAGCGGCACGGGCACGATGAGTCGACGGCGGCCGGTGATGCGGGCCACGGTGTGGAGCATCTCGCGGTAGGTGAGCACAGTGGGTCCGCCGATTTCAAACGTCTCACCGATCGTGCGCGCGTCGCCGAGGACGCCGACGAGAATGTGCAGCACATCGTCGATGCCGATGGGCTGACACCGGGTCTGCACCCATCGCGGCGTAATCATCGCCGGCAGTCGCTCGACGAGTTGGCGCAAGATCTCCCAACTAATCCCGCCGTCGCCGATGACGATGCCCGCGCGCAACACGGTGGTAGGTCCACCGGCTTGGAGCACCTGCTCGACCTCGCGACGGCTGCGGAGGTGCTCCGACAACGCGTCGTTGTCTTCGCCGAGGCCGCCGAGATAGATCACCTGACCGACGCCTGCAGCGCTAGCCGCGTGCGCGAACGCGGCGGCTCCGTCACGGTCCTTCGTGCTGAAGTCGGCGTGATCGAGCGAGTGGATCAGGTAGTAGGCGACCTCCTGCCCGGCGAGTGCCAACTTCAAGCTCGCGGTGTCGCCGACGTCGCCGCCCACGGCCATACCCGCGCCCGCGTAGGCCTCTGGCCGACGGGTCATGGCCGTTACCGTGTGTCCTGCCGCCTCCAAGGCCTGTGTCAGGCGTCCGCCCACGAACCCGGTCGCACCGGTAACTAAAACCCGCATCGGGCCTCCTCGTCGGGTCCATCGTCGCACGCCCCGCAAACGTCACTGGTCGAATCGACCCTAGAGTCGACAGGTGGCATCGTTGAATCTTGGAAGCGCGTTGCGCGCTGCGCACGGGGCCGACCCGGCCGCGATCCCTGAGGTAGTGCTCCGATTGATGAGCGAACTCGGCGGCACCGACGTCGTTGTGTATCTGATCGATTTCGCGCAGACAACGCTCGAACCGTTACCCGATCGCGGCCCGCACGCCAACGTTGCGCAGAGCGAGGAGGTCGCGACGACGATCGCGGGCCGGGCGTTCGTCGACCAGCAACCGGTGACCGCCGAGCGACCCGATGGGGTTCGGGTGTGGGTACCGATCAACGAGGGTTCGGACCGCACCGGCGTGCTCGCCGTGACGGTCCAAGAGGCAGACGACGACACGCTGCGCGCGTGCTGCGAGATCGGTCTGTTCACGGGCTATCTCATCGCGACGCAATCCCGAGCGACCGACCTCTACAACCTTCACCGACGCCGACGTTCGCTTTCGTTGCCGGCGAGCATGCAGTGGGATCTGTTGCCACCGCTCGTCCTCAAGACCGGTCGCGTCTCCATTGCCGGCCTTCTCGAACCGGCCTACGAGGTCGGCGGTGACTGCTTCGACTACGCGCTCAACGACACCGTGTTGGATCTCGCCGTGTTCGATCCCGTCGGTCACGGGCTCGGTTCCTCGCTCATCGCCTCGCTCTGTGTGGGCTCCTACCGCCACGACCGACGGGAGGGTCAGAGCTTGGAGCAGATGCACGGGCACCTGGACGCGGCGATCGAGCACCAGTTTCCTGACGAAGCCTTCGCCACTGGTCAGCTGGTCCGGTTCGAACTTGATACCGGCACGATGACCTGGACCAACGCCGGACATCCCCTACCGATGCTCATACGTGGCGGTCGCGTCGTGAAGGAACTCACGTGTCGTCCCACCCCGCCCTGGGGTGTCGGAAGGCTGCTCGCAACGCCAAAGGTCCCAACCGTTGCGACCGAATCACTCGAACCCGGTGACGGCGTGCTCTTCTACACAGATGGCGTTGTGGAGGCCCACCGGCCCGGAGAAAGTCAGTTCGGGGCCGAGCGGCTAGCCGATCTGATCGGGCAGCACTCCTCGGAGGAACTCGAACCCGAAGAGGTCTTGCGCCGCCTTGTACGCGCGGTGCTCGAACACCAAGCCGACCGGCTCACCGACGACGCCACCCTGGTACTCGTGCAATGGAATGGTGCGGGTGGCGCCTAGGTGGCCCCTGGTCGGCCGCATTGAAGAGTGCTCGATTATCGACTCGTTGCTGCAACGCGATGGATCCGCAGGTGTCGTGCTCGCCGGGCTCGCTGGTGTCGGCAAAACGCGCTTACTGCAAGAGACGCTTGAGGCCGCGCAGGCCGTCGGCATGCAGACCGTTTATGTAGTGGCCACGCGGTCCGCCGCTGCGATCCCTTTTGGCGTGTTCGCCGCTCTCCTCGATGACCTGCCCACGGGACGTCGGGCCGAGCGCTTCGAGGTGCTGCACGATCTGCTCACCGCCCTGAGGGCACGAGCAGAACAACGGCCGCTCGTCGTAGCTGTAGACGACGCGCACCTACTCGACGACTCGTCCTCCGCTCTGGTCGGTCAGCTTGTTGGACAGCCCGGCATCGCCGTGCTCCTGACGGTCCGTACCGGCGAGGCATCGCCCGACGGCGTTACGGCGCTGTGGAAGGACGGGTACCTCAACCGCATCGAGCTGCAATCCCTCGCTCCCGCTGAGGTTGATTCGCTGATTGATGCGGCGCTGCCGGGTGCCGTCGCTCCCGATACCAAGGCCGAGTTGCGGGCGCGCTCAGGCGGCAACGCACTGATGTTGCGCGAGGTCATCGAAGACGCCATCCACACGGGCCGGTTGGCGCAGTCGAGCGGCGCGTGGGTGTGGTCCACGGTGACGGGTCCGGGTGCGCGGCTCATCGACATCATCGAGTCCAGGCTGGGTCGGCTCAGCGACGCCGAGTTGCAGCTGGCCGAGTTGGTGGCGGTGGGCGAGCCCATTCATCTAGCCACTCTCAAAACGCTCCTGCCCGACGCACGCGTGGCGGAGTGCGAACGGAGCGGTCTGGTCTCGGTTGTCGAAGACGGAGACGTGGTGCGCGTGCGGCTCAGCCATCCGCTCTACGGCGAAGTAATTCGGAGCCGACTTCCCCTGGTGGAGCACGACCGGCTCTGTCGGTTGCTCGCCGATGAACTCGAGGCTCGCGGAGCGGAAGCTACAGCCGACATCCTTCGCCTCGCGACGTGGCGCCTTGCGTGTCACGAAGCCGGCCACGCCGACGTCTACCGACGCGGCGCGCTTGCAGCGAACGGACTGTTCGATCACGCGTTGGCCGAACGCCTCGCCCGCCAATCGCTTGTCGTGGAGCCAAACTTCGATGCCTCGGTGACACTGGGCGAGGCACTGACGGGGCAAGGTCGCTACGTCGAAGCTGACGATGTTCTCGCCGCCATCGAGTGCGCCGACGACGCGCGGCTTGTGCGCGTTGTTGACGCGCGCGTGAAGTGCTGCGCGTGGGGCCTGGGCGACTTTGCGCGGGCGGAGTCGGTGGTGACAGACGCGGCTGCACTCGCTACTGGGTCCGACGCACAGCATTACCTGACCGCTGAACGCGCCGGGCTCCTGATTGCGGCCGGGCGAGCGCACGACGCGCTGGAGCTGGCAGTCCCCGTCTTTCATGACCCCGCGAGCGATGACGTTGCGCGCCTACGCATGCTCGGCAAGGTGACAGCCGGGTGGGCCTTGACCGGTCGTAGTGCGGATGCGATCGCTGCGGCGGAGGCGTCGCTTGCGCCCGCGCTGCGGCTCCACGCCGAGTTGCCTAACGCGGTCGGGTGGGTGATGGCTGGGCTCATGGACGGTCGGTTCGCGGCGGGCGACCTTGCGCAGGTCGGCGCGTTGCTCGACGGCGCCGCCGCAATGGCAACGCTGAACCGGTCGATGCGGGGCTACTTGTTCGCTCTGCGAGGCAGGCATGCACTTGTGCTCGGCCATCCCCGCACGGCGCTCGAGTTGCTCGTTGTCGCGACGAGCGAACTCAGAGCAATCGCGAGCGTGCAGTTGCCCTACGCATTGGCTCTCCTCGCGCACGCGGAAGCGATGGTTGGTAATGCCGAGGCCGCACGAGTGGCGTTCGATGCGGGGACCGAGGCGAAACGCGCCGGGGCGATGACAGCGGTACTGGTGGACGACGTGCGGATCGCGTCCGCGTGGGTGACGGCGGCCGAAGGCAACTTGTCGGCGGCCGGCCAGATTGCAGCCGAGGCTGGCGACGACGCGCAGCGCAGCGGACGACATCTCTTCGAGGTGATCGCGCGCCACGAAGCGGTTCGGCTTGGCCGGACCGATCAGCTCGTACGCCTCGAGATCCTCACTGAACTCGTAGACGGACTCTGGCCGGCCGCGTGCTTCCTACATGCGCGGGCACTAGCCGACGACGACGGCGCCGGTCTCGATTCGGCCTGCGGGCTGTTCGAATCGATTGGGGCGGCGTTGCTTGCGGCCGAGTGCGCGACCGAGGCGGGTCGAGCGCACGAGCGGGTGGCGCTCAAGACTCGAGCAACGGCAAGCGCGGCGAAGGCGCAGCGTCTGGTGCAGGAGTGTGAGGGCGCGCGTACACCTGCGCTGCAGTTAGCGAGCGCAGCGGTGCGTCTCAGTCGCCGTGAGCGCGAGGTGGCTGCACTTGCGGCCGATGGTCGTGCCAACAAGGAGATCGCCGAACGCTTGAGCATCAACGTGCGCACGGTTGAGGGCCATCTCTATCAAGCGTTCGCGAAGCTCGGCGTAACCGACCGGGCAGAACTCAGCGATGCCCTGGGTCGCTTGCGCTAACTCATACGAACTATTGACACTCGGGTGCTGCGTTGAGGTGGTTCCAAGGTGGCTCTCATGTTCTGTTCGTACGGTCAGGGCGTAGCCCGCATGACCGCGGGACAACCAGGAGGCGTCGTTTCCCATGAGTCAGACCACGACCGACACGAGCAGCGGACGCGCCCAGGCGACCGCTCCCAGTCGCCCACGTCACGTGCTTCCGACCGACGAGCTTCTCGGGATCGCCGGGTTGGCCGTGACGATCGCCATTCATGCGACCGAACTCGGAGGCAAGGTCGACGAGGTCGCCTATCTGGGCTTCGGGTACGTCGTGCTCATTGCCGCGGCGTTCGTAGCGATTGTGATGTTGGCGGTTGGGGATCGTCGCGGTTGGGCGCTGGCCGGCGCGACAACGGGAGCGACGCTGGTCGGGTATGTCTTGACACGTACCACCGGCCTTCCGGGGTCGACCGGCGACATCGGAAACTGGGGCGAAACCCTCGCGATCTGGGCGATGGTCTCGGAGATCGCAGTGTGTGGTCTCGCCGCGGCTGCCCTGCGGCGAGACCGCTCGATCGCCTGACGCGCGTACCTCGACGCGGGTAGACGAGCAGACTGCACGCAATGGTCGATGCGGTTGCTCCCGAGTCTCGGATTCTGGTCGTGGACGATGAGCACTCGATCGTCGATGCGGTGGCCACTTCGCTTGGCTATGAGGGGTTCGTGGTGCAGACGGCGGCGAACGGTCGGACGGCCCTCGACGTAGTCCGGTCTTCCGAGCTTGATCTTGTGGTGCTCGACGTGATGCTGCCGGACCTTGACGGGTTTGAAGTCGCCCGACGCATGCGCGATGAGGGCTACTCCACGCCAATCCTGTTCCTCACGGCGAAAGCGGAGATGGAAGACAAGGCGCGTGCGTTCGCACTTGGCGCAGATGACTTCGTGACCAAGCCGTTCTCGTTGGCGGAGATCGTGATGCGCGTGCGGGCCATTCTGCGCCGCTCCGGGAGTATCACCCCCGACGCATCGGAGCTTCGGTTCGCCGATGTGGTGATGCGTGTTGATGCCCACCAGGTGACTCGAGCGGACAACGAGCTTCAGCTCACCGCAACCGAGTTTCGGTTGTTGCACCTGTTTCTCATGAATCCCGGGCGCGTGCTGTCGAAGAGCCAGATTCTCGACCACGTGTGGCAATACGACTTCGACGGCGAGTCCAACATCCTCGAGACCTACATCTCCTACGTCCGGCGCAAGCTCAACGAGCACGGACCTCCGCTAATCCAGACGGTCCGTCTGGTCGGCTACGTCCTACGCGAACAGCCCGCGGGGTGAGTCGCTCTCTGCGGGCCCGGCTCCTGGTCGGCACTCTGCTTGCGGTATTCGCCGCCCTCGTGATCGTCGATGCGTTTACCTACACGCTCGTTACCCACTCGCAGCTCGACCAGATCGATCAGGAGCTTGAACGCTCGCACCCGCCGATCGAACGAGCTGCATCGGTCGATCGCAACCGTATTGAGGCCGCCGTCCGTTCGGTTGCACCTGCTAGCTACGTTGAAGTGACCGCCGCCTCGGGGGTGCGAGTGGCGGTTGTGCCTCTTGTCCGACCCGGCGCGGAAGCCCTCGTGCTCCCGCACCTCGTCATCGAGCCGAACCCACGCCGCGCGGACGACGACGGTGCTGTGTTTGCGACGGCGCGCACCACTGCTAACGACACCAAACTGCGCGTGCGCGTCTCGCAACAAGACGACGGCAGCGTGCTCGTTATTGGCCAGCCCCTTGACGTGGTGGAGCACACCCGGCATCAGCTGCTGTGGGTGCTAGGCGTTGGCACTGCCGGCGCGCTCGTAACGGCCGCGGCGATCGGCGCGTGGCTTGTGCGCCTTGGACTAGCGCCGCTCACCGCGGTTGAGGTGGCGGCTGCGGGGATCACCGATTCCGAACTCGACCGACGCGTGCCGGGCGCCAACCCAGCCACTGAAGTTGGTCGCCTCGCAGGCGCGATCAACACGATGCTCGATCGTCTTCACGATGGATTTCAGCAGCGCGAACGTGACGTCGAGGCGCTCCAAGCGTCCGAGGCCAAGATGCGGAGGTTCGTTGCCGATGCCTCACACGAGCTGCGCACGCCGATCGCGGCGACCGCCGCGTATGCCGAGCTGTTCGAGCGGGGAGCGCGGGATCGGCCCCAAGACCTGGCCCGCGCGATGGCCGGCATCCGATCCGAAACGTCGCGCATGGCCGAGTTGGTAGACGACTTGTTGCTTCTCGCCGAGCTCGACGAGGGCCGACCACTCGAACGAGTCCGCGTTGAGCTCGCCGAGGTTGCAGCGGAGGCGGTGCGGGCTGCCCATGCCATGGCTCCGGATCGACACGTCGGGCTCCAAATTGACGACCTCGCCTCGGTAACGGGTGATCCGAGTCGGCTGCGTCAGGTGTTGGACAACCTTCTGGCCAACGTCCGCGCCCACACCCCGCCGGCCACGCCGTGCTCGCTCCGCGTGACCACCGATGACGACGTCGCGGTTCTCACCGTCTCCGACAGTGGGCCGGGTCTCGACGACGCAACGCTGGCGCGCGTGACGGACCGGTTCTTCCGAGCAGACACGTCCCGATCCCGTAGCTCAGGGGGCAGTGGTCTCGGCCTTGCCATTGTGTCGGCGATTGTCGACGCGCACGGCGGAGCCACCGTGGTCGACCGAGCCGCGGGCGGGGGACTACGCGTGAGCGTCCGCATACCGACAAGTGGGCCACGGTCGTCGGTGTCGACGTAGCTGTTGCCGTGACTTGCCGGCTCTCTCCGAACAGGCCGGTTACGCGTGGGCGAGGAGCCGTGTGTCGGTCTGCTCCTGGCCACACAACGCGGCGATCTCGTTCATGAGTCTGTAAGTGAGGTCGCGTAGTTGCGTGCGGTCCGATGCGGACGCGTCGGGATAGATCGGGTTGCCGAAGCGCACCTCGACGCGCTTTCCGACCGATGGCACGAGGCGATCCGGCGGTTGCACCTCGGCGGTTCCAAGCAAGCCCACCGGCACGATCGGCGCACCCGTCGCGATGGCAAGACGCGCCGCCCCGAGGTTGCCGCGGTGGAGCAGTCCGTCGCGCGAACGCGTGCCTTCGGGGTAGAGGCCGATCACGCCGTCGGCATCGAGTACGTCGGTCGCGGCGCGCAACGCAAGCCTGGCTCCACCGGGGCTGCCTCGCCGTACCGGTATCTGGCCTGTCGCCCGGAACAGCCACGCCGTGCGGCGCTTGTCGAAGTACTCGGCCTTGGCCAGAAAGGCCACGGGTCGAGGCACCGTGAGACTGAGGAAAATTGAGTCCATGAACGACCGGTGGTTGGCAGCGATGATGACGGGCCCGCTGGTCGGAATGCGCGCAGCACCCTCGATGTCCAGGTCGTACGCGGTCCGGAGCGGCTTGTCGAGCAGCCGCTTGGCCACGCGGTACGCCGCGGATCCTTCGGTTCTGGTCACAAGACGATGGTGCCAAGCAAAAGTCACCATTAGGCATACCCCGTGTGACGGTTTGGCAAA
>JBKJQZ010000257.1:0-5150 GCA_046594835.1 Acidimicrobiales bacterium
GTTCGCTCCGACGCGTAAGGCTCCTGCCACGCCTCGATCGCGTACAGCCCGCCGTGGCCGAGCTGCAGGACAATCGCCGCGCCAGCGCGATGCACGTCTTCGACCATCGGCGCGAACCGCATCACCTTGTCGCGCGTGTCCGCGCACGACATGCCCGGGCCGGTGCGGCCTTCGAGCGAAATACAGGTGGAACCCTGGACGATCATGCCGATGCCGTGAGTGGCGTTCTCGACGAAGTGCGACGCGTACTTATCCCCCGCGTCGGGCCCGTCGCCCACGCCTTCGAGAACCGGCGCGCGGTAGAGCCGGTTGCGCACCGTCATTGTCTTGATGGTCAGCGGGGTGTGGAGCGTGCCGTGCGTCACGGCACCATCGTGCCTCACAGATCTACATTCACGGGATGGTTCGCCGATTGCTCGTTCTCGTTGCCACCTCGACTCTTCTCGCTTCGTGCGCCGGTGGCGGCGGCGGGTCGAGCGAACGAACCGTGCTCGTCGACTTCAGTCCCGACGATGTTGCGACGTTCGTCGCGCAGAACTTCCCCAAACGCGTGGAGATCACCCCAGGCCAGACGGTCGTGTTCAAGCAGACCTGGACGGGTGAGCCGCACACCGTTACCGGCGGACTGGGTTCGAACGACAAACTCAAAAAGGCCGCCAAGTTCATCGACTTCTTCAACGGCTACGAGAGCCTCGCTTCGAAGAACGAAGCAATGGTCAATCCGGAGGGCCCGACGGGCGCAGCGGCGGCCACCTTCGCCGACTTCGCGCGGGAGTTACAACAGGCCAAACCCGCAGCGGAAGCGAAGCGCGTGGTCGCGGACTACGACGCCATCCGCAAGCTCTACCCCGACATCCCGGCGCTGGATAGCAACGTAGACCTGCCCTTCAGCGAGTTCGACGCGACCTACATCGAGGGCAACGCGGACAAAGCGTTGGATGGAATTCCATTCGCGGCAGACGACAACCTCACGATCAACCAGAACATCGGCCAAAAGTGCTTCCTGTCCAAGGGCGCTCCCCCTGAGGATGCGTCGACGCCGTGCACGCGCGCACAACAGGCCCAGCCCGCCTTCAACGGCACGCAGAGCTTCTACAACAGCGGCATCCTGCCCTACGAAGGCACACGCGGAAATACGTTCCGAGTGAACTTCGCAAAGTCCACCCCACCGGGCTCGTACTTCTTCTATTGCGCGATCCACGGCCCTGGACAGTTGTCGGAAATCGTGGTCAACAAGCCGGGTTCCGACGTCAAGTCGGCCTCTGCAGTCGCGCGCGAAGGACGCGCCGCAGCAACCGATGTGGTCGCGTCGCTCGCGAAGACGTTTCACGAAACGGTGCGCACAAACAAGCTCCGCTATCACGGCGAAACCCTTCGCGGGCCCTTCGCCGGGTTGCCCGTCGACGTCCACGGCTCGATCAACGAATTCGTGCCCAACACGCTGCGCGCCAAGGCGAACGAGGCGATTACCTGGAAGGTCGCAGGCGGGCACACGATCAGCTTCAACGTCCCTCCCTACTTGCCGATTGTCGAGTTCGGCGCGAAGCAGATTCGATTGAACCCGAAGGTGCGCAACGCCGCGGGAGGCGCGCCGAAGCCGGGCGACGCACCCGAGGACGGACCGCTCAAGATCGACGGCGGCACCTACAACGGGGTGGGCTTCTGGTCCTCCGGTGTCGTTGAGGCCCAGGACGGCTTCGCCGAGTACACGTTGCGGATAACGAAGAAAGGCACGTATCCCTATGCCTGCCTGATCCATCCGAAGATGATCGGCAAGGTCATAATTACTTGATGCGAAAGTTTCTCGCCTCGATAGTCGGCGTTATTTTCGGGGCGGCAATCCTGATTCAGGCCATGACCTCGCCGGTCGGCGCATCGGTATCCAACCCCGGTGCGGTCACGTTCGTGATCGACAAGCTGTCGATCTCGATCGGCAGCACCACTGCGGCGTATGACTCGAACTCGGCGCCCGGTTGCTCCGACGGCGTCGAGGATGCGAACGACGCCGACACGCTCACCGACTTTCCCGCCGACCCGGAGTGCGCTTCGGCGAGCGACGACAGTGAGACCAAGAGCGGCGCCCAGCCGCACGTCGTCGCCAAGTTGGTTGGCACCGTGAGCGGCGCCGGCGCGATCTCGGTCCCAGTCAGCGGCGCAACGATGCCGGCCTTCTACCTAGAGAACAGTTCGGCCGGGGGCGACGGCGTCGTCACCGTGACGCCCCGTGTGGTCCAACCCGTGACCGGCACGGCCGATCCGTCAACCGGCGCGCTCGCGATGCGCCTCCGCATGGTGGTTGACCTCGATGCAGCGAACCTGCCCGCCGCCTGCGCGATCGGCACATCGACTGCGCCGATCGACATGGCGTCGCTCTCGACCGCGTCGAGCGGTGGCGTGGCCTACTCCACCGCTACTGGCGCTGCGACGATCACAGATCACAACTACGCCATCCCCGGCAGCAGCGGGTGCAGCTTCTTCGCGAACGCAATCAACAGCGCGATCGGCGTGCCCTCGGCCGCGGGCAACAACCACGCGGTGTTCAACGTGCACACCACGCCGATTCTCACGGCGGGCGCCGCGCCAACCAGCAGCACTGGGGGCCGCGACGTCCTCCACAAACGGTCCGACCTCGTCAACGAACGGCGTCACCACGTCAACGAGCCGTCAGACCACCACGACGCTGCGGACGACAACGACGCTACGGCCAACGACTACAACGATCTTCCGTCCCTCCACCACCACGACCACACAGGCGTGGTGGTGTTGGTGGTGCGTCTAACGAGGCGCGACTAGCTGAGCGCCTTGAGCGTCAGCATCAGTTCTTCGTTGAGGTTGCCGGGCACTTCGTATCCCTCTTCGGCACGGATCGTGTCGAAGTTGTCACGGATCGACTCGACGGTCAGTTCCTTGTTCGTATAACCCGGCGTCACGCCGATGAACACGCGCGACACGTGGCCACCCCCGACGCTGTAGATCTCGCCCGACACCGGGCACTCCTCGTGGGCGAGGTAGGCGACGATCGGCGTGACGAACTCGGGCAACAGTCCGTCGGCGAGCGCTCCGAGGAGGTCTTCGGTCATGCGGGTCTTGGCGACCGGGGCGATCACGTTGGCCTTGATGTTGTTCTTTGCGCCTTCAACCGCGAGCACGCGGGTGAAGCCGACGAGACCCATTTTTGCGGCGCCGTAGTTGGTCTGGCCGAAGTTGCCGAAGATGCCGGCGCCCGATGCGGTGCTGATGATGCGGCCGTAGCCCTGCTCGCGCATCCGGATGTACGCGGGACGCGTCACGTAGAACGCTCCTTTGAGGTGTACGTCGAGTACCGGGTTGAGCAGGTCGGGCGTCATGTTGTGGAACGACTTGTCGCGCAGGATGCCGGCGTTGTTGATAACGATGTCGACCTTGCCGTACGCGTCGATCGCGGTCTGCACGATGGCCTCGCCGCCTTCGGGCGTGGACACGCTGTCGTAGTTCGGGACCGCTTCGCCGCCTGCGGCCTTGATCTCGTTCACGACGGCTTCGGCGGCGGTCTCCGAGGCGCCGGTGCCGTCGGTGGTGCCACCGAGATCGTTCACGACGATTAGCGCGCCGCGCTTGGCCAGTTCCAACGCGTGGGACCGGCCGAGGCCACCGCCCGCACCCGTGATGATCGCTACCTTGCCGTCAAACCCGAGGTCACTCATGGCGCCAGATCCTACGGAAACGACCCCACCACGATCGAACTGGTCCCGCCCGGGGACTGAAAGCAGCCCGTCACGGGACCGGTTCTGCGCTTAGCGGTAGATGTTCAGCGTTTCGTCCCGGCCGAAGTCGGCCGGGTTGCCGCGGCCCGTGGCTGCAAGGACGAATAGCCCGGGGTTGCCTGTGATGCGGGGGCCGGAGCCGTCGCCGAGCACGACCTCCACCACACCATCAAGTGCGATCGTGCCCGAGCCCCAACTCTGTCGGTCGAGCGTGTAGGCGACGTGTGAAACGGCGGCTACGAGTTCCGAGGCGTTCGGGTGATGACCAAGGTTCAGCGCGACGTCGATGTCGTCAGCGTGCACGGCGCCGTCGAACAGGAGAGCCTCGATGCCACGACCAAGGGAGCCGTCGTAACCGCCACCAGCCGGCGCTGCCCAGGCTGCGTCGTCGAGCGCGTCGAGGAGACCGCCGATGCCGATGATGGCGTGATCGAGTTCATCCGCGAGTTCGGCGCCAGTGCGGCCCTTGCGCGCTTCGACCTGTCGCTTGGTGACCGGAGGCGTGCCTTGGCCCTCGAGGTCGCCCGCCGCAATCTCTGCGATGGAGCCGACGAAGTGGCCGGCGACGTCGCCCACCGTCCAGCCGTCACAGCGGCTGATGGTGGCGAGCTGGTGGGACTGGAGCGGGCGGACCAACGCGCTGAAGCGCGCCAACGTCTCTCGGAATGCATCGCTGATCTCTTGGCGTGATTGGAGTGTGTCCATGACCACAACTCTCCGCCCCTCACGTCATAGCGCCAATTACCTCTCAGGTCATGGTGAAGGATGCAGTCGAGGCGTAGGTTCCTCGCCATGACCGCGTTGCCCGTCCTCGACTCCGCGGCCGACACCAGTCGCGCCGGGGCGCTGCTGAAGCAGTGGCGGCTCCACCGACGACTCAGTCAGCTTGAGCTGTCGAACCGAGCAGGCGTGTCGACCCGTCACCTCAGCTTCGTCGAGACCGGCCGCTCGCAACCGAGCCGCGACTTGTTGCTGCACCTCGGGCGGTCACTCAGCATGCCGATGCGCGACTGCAACCGCCTACTCCTCGCGGCCGGGTTCGCGCCTGTGTTCGGCGACGCGCCGATCGAGGCACCCGAACAGCGCGACACGCTGGCCGCGATCGAGCGAGTGCTCGCTGCGCACGAACCGTGGCCAGCGCTAGTGGTGGACCGCCACTGGAATCTCGTACGCGCCAACCAAGCGGCGATGCTCTTCACCGAAGGCGTCGCTGCCGAACTGCTCGCGCCGCCCCTCAACGTGCTGCGCGTCTGCCTGCACCCCGACGGACTCGGTTCGCGCATCACGAACCTCGCCTCGATGGCGCACCACGTGCTCGGCGGCCTGCAACGCCAGATCGATGCCCTCGGCGACCCGGTGCTCGTCGCGCTAGCCGAAGAATTACGCGGCTACGTCGCGCACGAGGAT
>JBKJQZ010000050.1:0-11230 GCA_046594835.1 Acidimicrobiales bacterium
CTACCCTTTGCGCCGACATGGCTGATCGTCCCGCTCCCATCTTCGGAGGCCGCTACCAACTTCGCCGCCGCATCGCTCGCGGCGGCATGGCCGAAGTGTTCCTCGCGCACGACCGGATGCTGGATCGGCCCGTCGCCCTCAAGGTGCTGTTTCCAGAGTTGTCGACGGACCCGAACTTCGTCGAGCGGTTCCGCCGCGAGGCCCAGGCTGCGGCCAACCTCAGCCACCCCAACATCGTTTCGATCTACGACTGGGGCGAGGAGCAGGGCACCTATTACATCGTGATGGAACTCGTCGACGGCCGTCCGCTGTCGACCATGCTCAAGAACGAGGGACCGCTCCTGGCTGACCGCGCTGCCGACATCGGCGCTGCGGTGGCCAACGCGCTGGCGTTCGCGCACAAGAACGGCGTGGTGCATCGCGACGTCAAGCCCGGCAATGTGTTGATCGACGGGTCGGGCAACGTCAAGGTGACCGACTTCGGCATCGCACGTGCCATGGACAACGTCGACGACAACCTGACCCAGACCGGCGCGGTCATGGGCACCGCCACCTACTTCTCGCCCGAGCAGGCCCAAGGTGAGGGCGTCGACGCTCGCAGCGATCTCTACAGCCTCGGCGTGGTTCTCTACGAAATGGTGTGCGGCAAGACGCCGTTCTCGGGGTCCAACCCGGTTGCGGTCGCGACCAAGCACGTGCGCGACCTGCCGCCGCGGCCCACCTCGATCAACACGAACCTGTCGCCCGCGTTCGAGTCGATCATCCTCACGTGTCTGGCCAAGGAGCCCGACGACCGCTACGCGTCAGCCGAAGACCTGCGCGCCGATCTGATGCGATTCCGTCAAGGCCGCGCCGTCGCCGCCGTTCCCTTCGACGAGCTGTACGACGACGACCCGGCCGCGACGATGGCCGTGCCCCGCACCACTCAGGCCACCCGCTCCTACCGAGCGAACCCGGAAGCCACCACCGTGCAGCGAGCCGTAGTCGCTGGCGGCGCAGTCCCGCCCGACGTGCGCCGCCGCACCGGGTTCTACGTCGTGTTGCTGTTCTCGTTGCTTGCGGTCCTCGGTGGTCTGCTGTTCCTGCTGGCCCGGGAAGTCGGCATCATCGGCGATGGCAAGACCGCCAAGGTCGCGATGATCAACGTCGTGGGCCAAGACGTGGAGATGGCCAAGACCCAGATCACCGCGATCGGGCTCACCCCCAAGGTGGTTGAAGAAAACAACTCCGCTGACCCCGAGATCGTCTTCGCGCAGGACCCCGCGCCTGACGCGCAAGTCGACAAAGGCGCCGAAGTAACCATTCGCGTGTCGAAGGGCCTTGAGAAGGCCAAGGTGCCAAACGTGGTCGGCAAGGCGGAGGAAACCGCGCGCGCGCTACTCGAGGATGCGGGCTTCGACGTCGTCGTAGACCACCAACCGAACAACAACGTGGCGGCGGGCTTCGTGTCGAAACAGGCGCCGGGCCCGAACAGTGAGATCGACAAGGGCTCGACCGTCACCATCACGGTGTCGTCGGGCGCCGCGGGAGTCGCCGTGCCAAACGTGGTCGGCAAGGCCCAAGACGACGCCGCCGACACGCTGAACAACGCGGGGTTCAAGGTCAAGCGCACGCACGCGAACAGCGCGACCGTCGACAAGGGCGACGTGATCAGTCAGAGCCCGGGCGGCGGTACCAACGCGGCCAAGGGAGACACGATCACGATCGTCATCTCCGACGGCGCCGAGACCGCCGAGGTACCCGACGTGATCGGCATGACCGAATCGGCGGCCAAGGCCACACTGATCGACGCCGGGTTCAAGGTGAACGTGGTCGAGCAGACGACGGTGTCGCTCGCCGACGACGGCACCGTGATCAATCAGTCGCCCAAGGGTGGCAACAACGCCACCAAGGGATCGACCGTCACCATCACCGTCGCAACGACCTAGCCGTACCCGTTTCGGCGAACTGGGTCGGTCTGATCCCCTCTGGGGGTATGAGACCGACCCAGTTGCCGTAGGAGACCTAGCGGCCGAGGGCCGCCGCCATCACGCGTTGGGCGATCGGTGCGGCGATGCGGCCGCCGGTCACATCGCCGAGGCCGGGCTGGCTCTCAACGATGACTGCGATGGCGATCTTGGGCGCGTCAGCCGGCGCGAACGCGATCAGCCAGGCGTGCGCGTTGTTTCCGACGGTCTGGGCCGTGCCGGTCTTCGCTGCGACGGTTACCCCGGCGATCTGCGCGCGGGTCGCAGTGCCACGAGCGGCCACGTCGATCATCATTACCTTCACGGAGTTCGCGGTGTCGGCGGAGGTGGCCGTGCGCCACTGCTCGGCCTTACCCTCCCGCACGCTGTTGCCCTTTTCGTCGGTAACGCGGGCAAGCACGTGCGGCTTCATGATTACGCCGTTGTTGGCAATGGCCGCGGCGACCAGCGCCATCTGCAGCGGCGTGGCCGTGACGTTCTGCTGACCGATCGCCGAGAAGGCAACGCCCGGCTCGTTGCGCTCAAACTCGGACGGATCCGGGAAGTGGCTCTTCGCGGGCGCCGGGAGGTCGAACGGTGGGCGCTCGCCGAACCCGAAGGCGCTGGCCTCCGCCGCCAGGTTGGCGCCGCCGAGGTCGAGCCCGAGCTGCGCGAAACCGGTGTTGCAGCTCACCCGCAACAGATCCGCAATCGTGCCGCCACACGTGCTGCCCCCGAAGTTCGGTAAGTCCTTTTCGGTGCGCGGAATATCGAGTTGCTTGAGGCTCGGGTATTGCTTCGTGGTGAGCGACGGGTCGTGATCGAACGCAGCCGAGGCGGTGACGACCTTGAAGGTGGAGCCCGGCGCGTAGGACTCGCGGTAGGGCCGTGGCAGCAACGGCTTGCCCGGGGTGGCTTGCAACTGGTCCCACGCTGAGCGCACGGCGTCTTGGTTGTGTGCGGCGAGCGGATTTGGGTCATAACTGGGCGTGCTGACCATCGCCAGAATCGCTCCGCTAGACGGGTCGAGCGCGACCACTGAACCGCGACGGCCGCCGAGCGCGTCGGCGGCGATCCGCTGCAACGCCGCGTTAATCGTGAGCGTGACGTCGGCGGTCTTCTGGCCTGCGGAGAACAGGTTGCGCAGGCTGCGATCGCCGGAGTTGAGCGTGCCGCCGATGAGGTCTTTGTTGAAGGCGCGCTCAGCGCCGTCTGCGCCATAGGTGAACGAGAGATACCCGGTGATCGGCGCAAAGAGGGCGCCCTCGGGATACTGACGTTGGCGCTTGAACTCGTCGTCCACGTCGACCGAACTCGCGAGCACCACGCCGTCGGCGGTTTGAATCGCGCCGCGTTGGGCGCTGAAAGCCTCGGTCAGCCCGCGCGTGTTGCGCGGGTCGCCCGCAAGCTTCTCTGCGTCCACCACCTGCAAGCGCGTAAGCGCGGCGAGCAGCACGCAGAACATCACGCCGAGGATGAGACCGAGCTTGCGGATGCGGTCGTTCATTTGCCCAGCCGCGTCGGTCGTTGCAGCCGGTCGCCCGAGCTAATGCGCAGTAGCAGCGCGATGAGAATCCAGTTGGCGATGATCGACGAGCCGCCGTAACTCACGAAGGGCAGCGTGATGCCGGTGAGGGGCAGGACGCGGGTGACGCCTCCGATGATCAGGCATGTCTGCACACCGATGATCGAGGTGAGGCCAACGGCGAGGAGTTGTTCGAAAGGCCGCTCAGCGCGTTGCGCGATGCGTAGGCCGATCACGACGACGAGAGCGAACGCAGCGATGACCGCCGCCGCGCCAACGAGGCCGAGTTCTTCACCGATTGCGGCGAAGATGAGGTCGGTCGACACCGCGGGGATCTTCTGCGGCGCACCGCGCGCGAGGCCCGTGCCGACCACGCCGCCGGCCGCGAACGCGTACGCCGCTTGCACGAGTTGGAAGCCTTCGCTGCTGGCCTTTGACCACGGATCGATCCAGATGCGCACGCGCTCTTGCACGTGGGAAAAGCTCGCCCACGCGAAGACGGAGCCAGCTGAGAACATGGCCAGGCCCAGCAACGGCCACACGTAGCCGCCGGCCGCGACCCACAACATCGCGATGAACAGCGCAAAGAACAACGTGGACGAGCCGAGGTCTTTCTCGGCGATCATCACAACGATCGACAAGCCCCACATACCCACCAACGGGCCGATGGCACGAGCGCGGGCTGCGAGCGCGGCGCCGGGCAGGCCGCCCGGCGCGAGGAGCTCGCGTCGCTCCACGAGGTAGGACGCAAAGAACACTGCGAGTGCGATCTTGGCGAGCTCGCCGGGCTGGAAACTGAACGGTCCGAGCTCCAGCCACAAACGCGCGCCGTTCTTAGTGCTTCCGATGATCGGCAGCAGCGGCGCAAGCAGCAGGCCGATACCACCGAGCGCGAGGAGGTAGCGGTAGCGCTCGAGGTCGGCGGCGCGGCGCACGAGGAAGAGCGTCGCGATAAAGCACATGACCCCCACGGCCGTCCACGTGGCCTGGTTGGCGGCGAGGTCGCGATTGAGGCGCGCGATCACCACGTACCCGAGACCGTTGAGCAACGCGATTATCGGCAACAGGGTGGGCTCGGCGTTCGGCGCGAGTGCACGCATCGCGGTGTAGGCGAGCGCCATCAGCAAGAAGAAGGCGAGCAGCAGCGGTGCGATATTCGCGGGCAGGCTGGCCGTCTCACCCAGGCCCGCGAGCGCGTAGGCCGAGCCGACGATTACGGCGGCAACGAGAAGCAGGCTGAATCCGGTCCCCGCACTCGTGCGGGTGACGGGGAACGTCACGTCTTGGAGGTGGTGGAGGTTTGCCCGGGGACGTTCAGGGGTGGAAGCGATGTTGAGGTGGTCGAAGTGGTGGTCGCCGCCGTCGAATTCCGCAATCCGTCGATGAACGCCTCAGCGTCGGCTCGGTTGTCGAACTCGAGACCGTCTTTTAGTCGTGTGGGCAAGTTGCCCTTGAGACGCGAGACATGGACACCGGTTTGTGCGTCCACAACCTGCTCCTTGAACACGCCCTCGCCATGGCCGCGCAACAAGACGACCTTTTCGCGTCGAATGGCGACCGTCCACGGCCGACCGAAGTAGAAGAACGCCCCTACCGCCGCCGCGATGAGCGCTATCACGAGCAGACCGAACGCGGTGATGCGCAGCTTGCGGCCGCGTCGCATCGGCTCGTCGAACGTCGCGGGACGGCTGATCGTGGACGGGCGATCATCGCCCCGCAGTTCACGCAAACGCGTGTCGCGTTCGCTGGAGGTGATGAGGCCACGGGGCCGAGACGGCTCCTTGGCCAGCGCGGTCGACGCCGTGCCCGACTTGTCGTCGTCGTCGATCACATCGACGATCACGACGGTGATGTTGTCGGCGCCGCCGTTGTTCTTCGCCACGCGCACGAGTTCGCGCGCGGCTTCACCTGAGTCTTCGATGCGGCGCATGATCGATGCGATCTCGGCGTCGGGCACCTCGTTGGTGAGGCCGTCGCTGGCGAGCAGAATGCGGTCGCCGCGAAATGGGTCGAGGTCAAAGCGGTCGGGCGTGACCGTGTTGTCCATCCCGAGCACGCGGGTAAGCACGTGGCGGCGCCGATCAACCGCGGCCTGCTCCTCGGTCATCTGCCCCGCGCGCATCAACTCGTCGGCCACTGAGTGGTCTTCGGTGATCTGGCTCAGTTCGCCGTCGCGCAATAGATAGGCGCGCGAGTCGCCCACGTTCACGATCACGAGGCTGTCGGCCGTGCCGGCGTCGTTGGGCACGAGCGCCGCCGCGCACACCGTGGTGCCCATGCCGCGGGTCGCGGCGTCTTCTTCGGAACGACGGATCACTTCCGCGTTCGCGGCGCGGGTGGCTTCGACGAGCCCCTCGGCGGTGGGGTTCTTCACGAACTCCTCGCGCAGCGTGTCGATCGCGATCTGGCTAGCTACCTCGCCGGCCGCGTGGCCGCCCATGCCGTCGGCCACCGCGAAGAGCGATTCGGTGACGAGAAGTTGGTCTTCGTTGTTCGTGCGGACGCGACCGACGTCGGTCACCGCACCGGTGCGAAGTGCGGTCATCCGAGTACCTCAAGTTCAATCGGACCGACGCGGACCCGGTCCCCCTTTTTCAAATTCGCAGGGCCACCGACCTTGCGGCCGTTGAGGTACGTGCCGTTCGTAGAGCCGAGGTCCTCGAGGTTGAGGCCCTTCGCATCGCGGAAAATGCGGGCGTGGAGCTGGCTCACCATCGAGTCAGCAAGTTGCACCTGACACCCCTGGCCGCGACCGATGGTCGCCTCGTTACCCACGACGAATTCCTTGTTGGCAAGATCTCCCGCGCTCACGACGCGCAGGTTGGCCCGACCGGGTTTGGGCGGGGCCGGCGCAGCGGCCGATGTCGCTGCGGTCGCGGGCGCACCAACCGCCACCGCGGCCATCGGGCGCGGCTTGGCCGCAAGCAGGAACAGCACGCGTACGAAAAACAGCCAGATGAGGCTCAGCAGGAGCAGCCGCAGAACGGTGAGGAGGCTGTCGGGCATCTACGACGTCTCAAATCGAAAGTTCACGGCGCCTAGGCGGATCTCGTCGCCGTCGCGCAGCATTTGGTCGGTGATACCCGAGCCGTTGACCTTGGTGCCGTTGCTCGAGCCGAGGTCGCGCACGAACCACGCATCGCCGTCGCGCACGACTTCGGCGTGGCGGCGACTCACGGTTGAATCGGCCAGTTCGACGTCGCACTCCGGCGCGCGGCCGATGATCACCGGGTCTTCGCCCACGGTGATGCGGCTGCCGTCTTGAAGCACCAGCGCAGCCGCAGGCATCCCACCTGGCCCCTGGCGGACCTCGACTTCCATCGTGAACTCGCTCTTGCGGAAATCAGGATCCTGAAACAGGTCGACCTTTACCGGACCGAGGAAGCGGTACATGCGGTCGCGGGCGTGCTCGCGCATGGCTTCTTCGAGTTCGCGCACTAGAGCGTCGGCGAAGGATTCGAAGCGCTGCGCGTCGATTTCGCTGAGCGTCAGGACGGCGTGATTGGGCGCGACGGTCCCGCGCGCCGACACGGTGCGGTGCGCGTCGACCTCGCGCGTAAGACGACGTGCCAACTCCACCGGTTGCAACCCGCCACGGAAGGCTTTTGAGAACACGCCTTCGACGAGTCGCTCCAGGCGACGCTCAACTTGTTGCAGTCCCATGAGTGGCCGAAAGGCTAGTTCGGGGGTGTCACGCGTTCGTTCCGCGGCCATTTTTTCCCAGCCTGTGATTATTGGTAGCGGTCTTTGCTACCGATAATCACAGGCTGCGCGAGTTGTAGGTGACGGGTGCGGAGAAGCCGGGTCCCATAAAGGGCCTGCCGACCTTGCGGGCGTAGCGCCACTGCAGCGAGATGCGCACGCCGACGCCGAGCTTGTTGAGGTACGGGACGGAGTGCTCCCAATTGGCCTGGCACGCGCCGCCCATCACGATGAGGTCACCACCGGCGGGTGCAAGGTCGTGGGTGGCGCCGCGGTTCCCGTCGACCGCGGCCAAGGAGTTGCGCACGGCCCGGGGCCGCAGCAGCCACGGGCGCTGGGCGCCGAGGGTGAGGATGGCGATGATTGTGTCGTCGAGCCAGCGCATGTCGGTGTCGCGATGGAAGCCCTGGCCGTCGCCGGCGTCGCGGTACTGGATCATCCCGAAACCGTTGAAGGTGGCGTCGTAGCGCTTCTGGATCGCCTTGTGGACGGACGCGAGCGATGGATGCGGAAGTGGACGGCCCCGGGACCAGCCCGAGCCGAGGCGCCGCTCGTCGACGAACTTCTCGTAGCGAAACACCTTCGAGGGCTGCCACGCGACACCGCTGAGCAAGGCGTCGTACAACTCGTCGGCGCCGTTTAGCCAGCCCCGCGACACGTCAACCCACGACGCGTCGTCGAGTTGCACCCGCTCGACTGGGGCATCAGGCCGGACCTCAATCACGCCCCAAGTTTGCCTCGGTAGCCTGAGGTCATGTCCGCGATCGACGTTGCCCCGCTCACGCCCGTCCTCGGTGCCGTCGTGAACGGCGTCACGCTCGAGTCCGGCATCGACGACGCGACCGTCGCCGCCATCCGCGCTGCACTGCTCGAACACAAGGTGTTGTTCTTCCGCGGCCAGCATCTCGACGCGGCCGATATCACCAAGGTCGCCACCAAATTTGGCGAGCCGACGCCTGCGCACCCGGTGGAACCTGCGGTCGAAGGCCACCCCGAGGTGCTCGCGCTCGATTCTGAGGAGGGCGCCCGGGCCGACGTGTGGCACAGCGATCTCACGTACCAAGAGCGTCCACCGCTCGGAGCGATGTTGCACGCCGAGACCGTGCCCGACGTTGGAGGCGACACCGTGTGGGTCGACATGTGCTCGGCCTACGAGGCGCTCTCTCCGGCGCTGCGCGGCTTTCTCGAAGGCCTCACCGCGACGCACTCGTCGTCGAAGGCCGACGGGTTCTTTGCGACCCGCGACACCACCGGCGGCGTCGCCACGATGGCCAACGCGGCCGCCCCGCCCCAGCACCACCCCGTGGTGCGCGTGCACCCAGAAACGGGCAAGCGCAGCGTGTTCGTGAACCCTCTTTTCACCATCAAGATCGACGGGCTCCGCCGTGCTGAATCCGACGCGCTTCTCGCGGTGATCCAAGACGTCGCCACCCGTCCAGACGGAATGCTCCGCTGGAAGTGGCAGACCGGTGACGTTGCGTTCTGGGACAACCGCTGCACCATGCACTACGCGTTGCGTGATTTCGGCGACGCCCGCCGCAACATGCTGCGCGTCGCGCTCGAGGGCGACCGCCCCGTCGGCGTAAGCCCTTAGCACGCATCGCGATTTTTTTCTAGCGGCCCGCGCCGCCCAAACTGGTACGTATGCCGCTTGTCACCTTTGTAGCGACGCGCGTCCGCACAGCTCTCACCTTTGGGGTCGTGGCGGTTGGCTTGGCGACGGGCCTCACGGTCGCATACGTCCCCGCAGCGGCGGCCGCGACCCGTCCAGCCCTCAATGCGCCCTTCACTTGCGGGCAAACGTGGTTTTCACGCACCTACGCCGGGCACCCGCAGTTCGCCGTCGACTGGAACCTTCCCGGCTCGGGCGAGGCCGACTTCGGCCAACCCGTGCTCGCGGGTGGCGACGGCGTCGCGACCGTCGAAACGAACTCCGGCTACGGCCAAATGGTCACGATCGACCACGGAGACGGATGGACGAGCCTGTACGCGCACCTGTCGTCGGTACTCGTCGCAACCGGCCAGCGCGTTGCCCGCGACACGATGGTCGGTCGGGTCGGCCGGACCGGTCGCGCCGACGGGAGCCACCTCCACCAAGAGCAGCGCCTCAACGGCGTGCGCCAGCCCATCGAGCTCGACGGCCACGCCGTCGTTGCGTCGTACAGCTCGCGTGGTTCGTCGTACGCGAGCGCGAACTGCGCACCGCCCGCCCCCGCTCCGCCCCGGGTCGCCGGCCTGGCCTGGGGACGGTGCTCGTCCGCTCGGGCCGGCGTTTGGGCCCTGCGCTGCGGCTCGGTCGTGCGCTAACGCGTCCGCTACCCTGACGGCTCCACTCGGGCGAGTGGCGGAATTGGCAGACGCGCAGGATTCAGGTTCCTGTGTCCGAAAGGATGTGCGGGTTCAAGTCCCGCCTCGCCCACGTTGTGATGTTGCAAGACATCGTGAACGACCGAACCCTCATTGGGTTCGGTCGTTTTGTTTTTGGGTTTGTGGTTGGTAGCCGCGGGTGGGGTCGATCGTGAGTTCGGTGAGGAGTTCGCCGGTGTCGCGGTGGATGACGCGGACGTGGAGGTCGGCGATGAGGAGTAGGACGGGTTGGCCTTTGCGCTGCCGGCCGAGTCCGAGGTGGTGCATGCGCCCGGCGCGGCGGAGTGACACTTTTCCGTGGTTGTCGATGGTGTCGGTGCGGACGCGGATGTGGATGCCGGCGCCGGCGTTTTGGGGTGTGGCTTTGGGGAGCAGGTTGTAGACGACGGCGGGGGTTCGGCGTGCGAGCGAGCGGTGTGGTCGTTCGTGGTTGTAGACGATGAGCCACTTGTCGAGTTGTTCTTGGAGCTGCTCGATGGACTCGGCGGCGGGTTTGGCTCGGAGCCATTTCTTCATGGTTTGTTGGAAGCGTTCGACTTTGCCGCAGGTGGTGGGGTGGTTTGGTCGGGAGTGTTTTTGGTCGATGCCGAGGACTCCGAGGAGGGTTTCGAGTTGGTTGCGGCCGCCTTGTCCGTAGGCGAAGCGGGCGGTGTAGACCATGCCGTTGTCAGTCAGCACGGATGCCGGATAGCCCATGGTTTCGGCGGTTTCGGTGAAGGTGTCGAGAACGATGTTGCCGGTGATGCGTGGGTGCGCGCTCACTGAGAGCGCGTAGCGGGAGTGGTCGTCGAGCCAGGTGACGATTTCGGTGTCGTCGCCGTTGGCGAGTCGCCAGTGCGTGAAATCGGATTGCCAAGTTTCGTTCGGCAGGGCGGCTTCGAACCGTATGTAGGAGGACCTGGGCCGTTTCCTTGGTTCGGGTGTGATGCGTTTCGCGGCGACGAGTTTGCGGCGGATCGTCGCGGTCGAAACCTCGATGTGGTGGTGGCGTTGCAGGTGCCAGGCGATTGTTTCGGGACCGGCGTCGAGGCCTTCGAACACGAGGTTGTCGCGCAGCTCGAGGATCAACGCGACAACGTCATCGGCCAACTTCGTTGGCGATGTCCGCGGACGCCTCGAACGGGGTTCGAACGCGGCGTCACCTTCGACCCGGTAGCGGGCGAGCAACTGGGAAACGAACGCCTTGGACACGCCGTAGCGGCGCGCGGTCTCGGCTTGTGAAAGCCCTTCAACGGTGACCGACAAAACCACGGCGCGTCGCAACATCCGCGCACGCCAACACCCCGACACGACTCAACGGTGGACCCCAGAAAGTTTCCGATGTCCTGAACTCGACGCGCCCTAACCGTTCACGATGTCATGAACTCACACACCGCCTCGCCCACGTACGTACTTAAGTCCTGCGGTCGCCGGCAGCCTTGGCTACCGCAGCACGGGAATACTCAGCCCGCCGTGGTGGTGGGCTCGTGGTAGTTGAAGAAGGTCTTGACGACGCGCGTGAGGCAGGACCACGTCATTACCTGGCCTTGTCGGATCAGGTAGCTGTCCCCGGGCCGATAGGTCTCGCTGCTGCCGGCCTCGTCCGTCAACGTCACCTCACCCTCGAGGATCGTCGCGTGCTCGGTCGAGGGAAACGCGTAACGCAACGCCCCAGGGGATGAAATGAACACCCCGGCGGACATCCCGCCGG
>JBKJQZ010000222.1:0-2839 GCA_046594835.1 Acidimicrobiales bacterium
GGCCTTCTCCGGGAACTGATACGGGCCGAAGTTGTTGGTGCAGCGCGTCACCGTGACGGGCAGGCCGTGGGTCGAGAAGTACGACAACGCGATGAGATCCGAACCCGCCTTCGACGCCGAGTAGGGCGAACGCGGTTCGAGCGGATCGGTTTCCTTCGACGAGCCCTCCTCCACCGAGCCGTAGACCTCGTCGGTGCCGATGTGGATGACGCGGCCCATCTCGAGGCGACGCGCCGTGTCCATCACGATGTTGGTGCCGAAGCAGTTGGTGTTGACGAAATCATCCGATCCGATGATCGAACGGTCGACGTGGCTCTCGGCCGCGAAGTGAACGACGGCATCGTGGCCAGCCATCGCTTCTTCGGGCGTGCCGGGGTCACAGATGTTGCCCTTGACGAACCTGTATCGAGGGCTGTCGTCGACGTCTTTCAACGTCGAGAGGTTGCCCGCGTAGGTGAGCGAGTCGTACACGGTGACTTCGTCGTCGGTAGACGCCAACACGTGGCGTACGTAGTTCGACCCGATGAACCCGGCTCCGCCGGTCACGAACAGCTTCATAAGGCGTTCAAGGTTACTTACGGGCGTGGCGCAAGGCCCAAAGAACCAGCGGAACCTGCAGAGGCAGGCGCCCATAACCCAGAAGTGGGTTGTCGAAGGGCGGAACGGGCTTTACCGCCGCGTAGACGTTGGCTGGGAAGACGATCACGAACAACGCGGCGGCAAGATAGCCGCCGAGCCTGGTCGTGGACTTGCGGGCGACGAGCACCCCGATGCTGAACTCGGCCATCCCACTCACATAGGTCCAGGCGCGGGCGCGACCAAGAAACTTCGGCACGATGTCGTCGAAACCCTTCGGCGCCACGAAGTGCATAACGCCCGCAAACAGCAGGAGCCCGGCCAGACCGAAGCGGCTCACGCGCTCGTCGCGGGGAAACTTCACTTCTTACGCGAACCGATCCGGGTCGGCCGCAACCGCCCGCAGATACTCGCCGTAGTTGGACTTTCCGAGGCTGGCGCCGAGGGTCGTGAGTTGGTTGAGATCGATGAACCCCTGCCGGTACGCGATCTCTTCGAGGCACGCGATCTGCAGGCCCTGTCGGTGGATGAGCGCCTGCACGAACGTGCCGGCCTCAAGCAACGAATCGTGAGTCCCGGTGTCGAGCCACGCCGTGCCGCGGCCGAGCTTCACGAGCCGCAGCAGCCCGCGTTCGAGGTAGACGCGGTTGAGGTCGGTGATCTCCAGTTCGCCCCGCGTCGAGCGCGGAAGGGTCGCCGCGATCTCGACCACGTCGTTGTCGTAAAAGTACAGACCGGTGACCGCGAGGTTCGACTTCGGGTTCTCGGGCTTTTCTTCGATGGAGAGCACGCGGCCGTCGCCGTCGACCTCAGCGACGCCGAACTGCTCAGGGTTCTCCATCTTGTAGCCGAACACCGTCGCACCCTTGAGGGTCGTCACGGCCTCGTGAAGGAGCGTCCCTAGGCCTTCGGCGTGGAAAATGTTGTCGCCGAGCACGAGACACACGTCGTCGGTGCCGATGAAGTCCTTGCCGATGATGAAGGCCTCGGCGAGGCCACCCGGCGTGGGCTGCTCGGCGTAGGTGAACGAGAGACCGAAGTTGGATCCGTCGCCCAAGAGCTGACGAAACAGCGGCAGGTCGTGCGGGGTAGAGATGAGCAGGATGTCGCGGATCCCCGCCAGCATCAGTACCGACAGCGGGTAATAGACCATTGGCTTGTCGTAAACCGGCAGCAGCTGCTTCGACACACCGAGGGTCACCGGATGCAGCCGCGTGCCGCTTCCGCCCGCGAGAACGATGCCTTTCATGCGCGCTTGGTTAGCACGCGAGCGCCGCAGCGCCCTTGGGCGTTGGGATCGCGGTCTGCGCCGTGGTGCTAGTGGTGGCCGGAACCGTGGTGGACGCACCGGTCGCCGGCTTGAGAGACGAGCGCACGCCGCCGTAGCCGCTGCCAACAATCAGCTGCAGGTCGCCGCCCTTGAGCGTGTTGTCGAGCACGAGCTTCGCTCCGTTGACCACGTAGGCCTGCAGTAGCTTCGCCTTGTCCAGCTGGCTGGCGCCGTAGCGGATCTCGGTTGCGGCCTTGCCGAAACCACCAGGCGCGTCGCCGACGCCGCCGCTGCCGAATCCGGCCAACGCGAGCTGGCGTTGGACCTGTCCGGCTTGACCGCTGATGCCGGTGCCGTTGAGCACAAGCACCCGCACGGTCGTGGGCGAGATGTTCGGGACGGGTCCGGTTGTGTTGGTGTCCGGCGCGGTGAGGCCATTGAAGCGGTCGATGATCTCGCTCGCCTCAACTGGTTTGAGCTTGAGCACCGCAGCGCCCGCGCTGGTGCGGAAGTCCGTCGTCGGCAGGGTCAGCATTTCAACCGACTCCGGCTCAAGCGACTTGAATCGCTTCCCGAGGTTGAGGATGTCCTTGGTGGACAACGCGCCGTCGATCTTGACGTTGCCGATACCCGCGCTGATCAACGAGTTGAGCTTGATCGGGTTGCGAATGCCCTTGCTGATCGCCTTGCGCAGCATGCGACGGATGAAATCCTGCTGGCGTTGGATGCGGCCAATGTCGCCGGTCGGGTCTGAGCGCCAGCGGCCCGATTCGAAATACTGGAAGTGGCGGCTGCGCACGTAGCTCAGCGCCTGGTCGCCGCTGATGTTGATGCAGCCCGCCTGCTTGACGTCGAGGCCCGACAGCTTGTCGCGGGCCGGCGCCGGGAACGGTACGACAACGCCACCGACGGCGTTGACGATCGAACGGAACCCGTTGAAGTCGACCTGGATGTAGTGGTCGATCTCGATGCCAAGGCTCTGACGGATCGTGG
>JBKJQZ010000339.1:0-3244 GCA_046594835.1 Acidimicrobiales bacterium
CCGAGCGCGCGCTCGAGCGCTACGCCGAGCCGTACTCCGCGCTGTTCCGCTCGGCCGAAGAATGGCCCGCGACGCTGCTCGCGATCGCGTGGCGCGAAGTGCTGCGCAACGCCGCGCACGATTCGATCTGCGCGTGCTCGCACGACGAAGTAGTCGACGCCGTGATGGTTCGCTTCCAAGAGGCGCGACAGATCGGCGAAGGCCTCGCCTACCAAGCCAAGCGTTCGTTAGTCGCGCAGTGCCCGTCGGCCGGCGCGGTTGTGATCAATCCGTCACAGCGCACCCGCAGCGGCCTCATTGAACTCGAAGTACCGGGCGAAGGCCCGGTGCCGGGCGCGCAGATCATCAAGGAACGTCCCGCGGTGCGCAGCGAAGTCACCTTCGGCGCCGATGCGCTCGGTACCGCGCTCGAAACGCTGCGCAGCTACCGCATCGACGACGAGACCTACATCAACGGCATCGACATCGACGACACCGACGAGATGCTCGAGATCAACCTGCGCGCCGAGCCCTACCTGAAGGACTGGGTGGAACTCGACGCGGTGAAGTCCGACATCGCGGCGCGCGTGCAGGACAACCCCGGTCGTCCGATCACGATGCGCATCACCCAACGCCCGACACTGCGAGTTGTCTCACGCGTGGAAAACGTGCCGGGCTTTGGCTGGCAGCGCTGGACGGGTGAGTCGAACGACGTGCTGCCGGTCTCGGCGACGGAGACCTCGCTCTCGAATGGCCACCTGACGGTCGCGGTTGATCCAGCCACCGGCAGCATCTCGCTCAACGGCGCCGAAGGCTTCGATCGGCTCGTGGATGGCGGCGATCAGGGCGACACCTACAACTACTCGCCACCGGACAAAGACAAGATCATCGACGCGCCCGTTGGCGTCACCGTGACGGTCACCGAAGCCGGTCCGTTGCGTGGCCGACTCGAGGTTGTGCGCACCTACGAGATCCCCGAACGCATCGACGACGCCAAGCGGGCGCGCGTTGGCTCGGTCCCGCTCGTCATCCACACGCGGTACGAACTGCACGCGGGTGAACGGCTTGTGCGCGTGCACACCAAGTTCGACAACGCCGGACGCGACCATCGCCTGCGTGCGCTGATGCCCCTGCCGACCGCGGCCACGTCGTCGCGCGCCGACTGCGCGTTTGCGCTGCCCGAGCGCGGCCTGCGCGGCGAAGGTGGGCCCCACGAGCGCGAGTTGCCCACGCACCCCGCCAAGCGGTTCGTGCAGGCAGGTGGACTCACCGTGATCGTGGACGGCACCACCGAGTACGAGTTGATCGACGGCGGCAAGACCCTCGCGCTGACGGTGCTGCGCGCGTCGGCGATGTTGTCGCGCATCGAGATGACCTATCGACCCCAGCCCGCCGGTCCGCCCGACGTCCTACGCGGTTCGCAGATGCTCGGCCCGGTCGAGGCGCACTACGCGCTCGCGCTCGGCGACGGCGATCCGTTCGCGCTGGCGGACGACTTTCTCCTGCCGCTCGAGGTAGCCATCGCGCCCGGCGACGGCCACGGCACCGACGACGGCCAGGCGCTGGCGGTCACCGGAGCGGAGGTGTCGGCGATCCAACGGGTACCCGGCGGCATCGAGGTACGCGTGTGGAATCCGTCGGACGAAGCAACGACGCTGCGCATCACCGACGGCGTGGGCTGGATCGTGGACCTGCGCGGCCGCCCGATCCGTTCCTTCGAAGGCGAGACCGAACTCGGCAAGTGGGAAATCCTCACGATCCGCATGCCACACTTGCCCGCTTGAAACGACTTGGGGTCCTCGTCATCGCTCTCGCGCTCGTCAGCGCGGGATGCGGCAAATTTGGTTCGTCTGATTCGAAGTCGGCGTCGTCGTCTGACACTACGGCGGCTGGCGAAGTCGGGGCCGGTCTTGGCGTTGACACGACGCGGCCCTACGTGACCCGGCCCGGAGTCACGACGCAGCCGGGCGCGCCGCAGTCGCGGACAACGGCGCCGGTCGACGAGTGCAAGACCAAGCCGACGTCCTCAACCGCCGCCTACGACAACCGCATCAAGATGGTGTTGAGCGTGTCGCGGGTGTGCGCGGCGCACGCTGACGACATCGGCCTGAGCCTCGTGGTGACGAATACGTCGTCGGAGGTCATTCACTACGACACGAACCAGTTGACGATCTTCACCATCAAGGCCCCGATCGGCGAGCAGAAGCGACGCTGGGAAGACGACGACTGCAAGACGGGCACCGCGGAGAAGAGGCGCGCCGCCGACCTTGCACCGGGCGCGTCGATCACGCTCGGCACCACGTATCCCGCGCCCAAAGACGTGGCGACGCGCGAGACGTGCCGACGCCTCGAGACGGGCGGCTACGACGTCCAGGCGCTGTTCCTGGTCTGCGACGCGAGCTACCAGGACGGCTACTGCGACATCGCCGAAGACACGCAGTACAAAGCCAACCCCGTCAACATCACGCTCACCTCGTAGGACGGTCTCCTCGCACGACGAGGCCCCTCCGCGCCCTGGAACCCACAAGGTTCAGCCGATTCAGGCCAAAAAACGTCGGTTCGGGGGCACGAGGGCCCGCCGGAGAGCGATCCCTACACGCCGAGCAGGAGTTCCCCTGTTGGTTCTGAGGAAGAGAAGCGGGGGTCGAGCGCGCGCGCAGTGATTGGAGCGGGCGCGTCCCAAAGAAGAGCGGGGTGGTCGCCGTGCCACCGCAGCGCGAAGGAGGTGGGGCCGTGGTTGGTTGGCAAATCGGAGACGTCAATAGACAGGCCGCGCCACAGCGGCAGGTAACCGGGGAGGATGTCGATGGTCTTGGCCGAGTCGGTGGCAATGAGGCTGCGGATCGCAACGACGGTCTGGGCCGCAAGTAGGGGGTCGGCAAGCAGCGCGAGCGCGTCGGGTGTGACCGACATCGGGGCGATGTCGTGCTCGTCGGCTACCAGCGGCAGACCTCTGCGGCGCGGTTTGAGCTTGCAGGTTGCGCGCGGCTCGCTGGCTTCGTCGTCGTAGCCGAGCAAACAGAGCGCATCGTTGAGGGCGCCGGCGGTTTTGCGATCAGCTTTCTTTGCGTCGGCCAGCAGCGCCCCCTGGTGCAGGAGAATGCTTACGCGGGCGATGGCGAGGGTGTCGTCGATGGCGGGGTCGGTAATGGCGATGGACGCGCCCTGACGAGCGAGCGCGAGCCAGCCGCGACCAACCGCTTCGAGTTCGGGGACCTCACGGTTGGTGTAGTCGTCGAGCGCCCGGCGAAACGTGGTGCCGTGG
>JBKJQZ010000023.1:0-8743 GCA_046594835.1 Acidimicrobiales bacterium
CGACGGCGGCGTCCACGTCCCAGAACGGAACCATCATGATCGGGATGAAGCGTTGCGGGTCGGTGCTGGCGAACTCAACCAGAAAGTCGTTGTAGGCCTGAGTGCACGCGAGCGCGAACTCCGGGCTCACGCTCATAAAGGCACTGGTCGAAAAGCCGATGAGGTTGGGGTACAGCACCTGCGCGTGCACGCCGTACTCGTCCATCCGATCAAGCCGGACCTTGGGATCGAACGAACCGGCGTCGACTTCATCGAGGCGCTGCGCGAAATGCGGCGGGTAGTTCTTCCACCCTGCGTAGGCGAAAAACGCCGGGCTGCCGAGCACGTGATCGCCGACCTTCCAACGCTCGAACTTCGTCTCGGGATCAACCACCACGTGGGGTACGGCGTCGCCGAAGCGCGCGGCCGAAACCCGCGAAGTCCAGAGGTCGGGCGGTTCAGTGACGTGCGTGTCGCTGTCGATGACCTTGATCGTGTCGAGGGTCTTTGTGTCAAGCATGCGGAGTGGCTCCTTGAGTGTCCGTGGTCAACGTATGTGTGCGTCTGATACAAGTCAAACGATTGTTAGATTTTTGCGCTAGCCCATATGTCGCAGGACCGGGGGAAGCCCCGCGCCCGCGAGAACGATGGCGACGGTGGCCGAGATCAGGATCGAATACGCCTGGCCTTCGGTGAGGCCAAACCGCTTAGCGAGCGCCGTCACCGCGGCGTCAACCGACAGCAGCCGTCGAACTTTGGCGAGAACCGTGGTCATCCGACCTTTTGCTTTCGCCCCCGCGGCTTCGCCGCCACTCTCTTGGCCTGCGCCGGCCGCTTGTCGCTTCGCATGATCGCCCGTTCGTCGGTACCGAGGTAGGCGGCGATGACCTTGGGGTCCTTGCGCACGTCCTTCGGAGAGCCTTCCGCGATCACCTTGCCCGACGCCATGCAGTAGACCCGATCCGACAACGCCATGATCAACGGCATGTCGTGCTCGATGATCAGCAACGTCGCGTCCAGTTCTTGTCGGATGCCGCGCAGCAACGGCTCGAAGGCTTCGGTCTCGCGCTGCGCAACGCCTGCTGTGGGCTCGTCGAGCAGAATCAGTCGCGGCGCCAGCGCAAGCAGGCACGCCAGTTCCGCAACGCGACGAGTGCCCGTGGACAGCGTCGAGATGCGCTCGCCGGCGTAGCGACCCAGCCCCAGATAGTCGACAAGATCATCGGCTTCGGCGCGTCGACGAGTCTCGGCCCGACGCGCCGGAGGCAGCCACAAGGCCGACGGGATGAACTCGCTTCGGGCGCGTGCTTCCAGCGCCACAGCTACCGACTCCCACACCGTGAGTTCGCCGAACAGCCTCGCGTCCTGGAACACGCGTCCAACCCCAAGCTTGGCCCGCTCATGCGCGGGCAGACCTGAACAGTCCTGCCCGAATATCTCGACGCGTCCGGCGCCGGGCTGAAAGCCGCTGATGACGTTCATCAACGTCGACTTTCCCGCGCCGTTTGAGCCAATCAAGCCAACGCTCTCGCCTCGAAGGGCATGAATCGAGGCACCGTCGAGGGCAACGATTCCACCGAACGCAACCGAGATGCCTTCGGCCACAAGCACGCGTTCGTCGTCGGTAGGCGCCGCCGCGTTGGCGCGCTTGTCGCGCATTTCGACCAGGCCGATGGTGACCCGGGCGCGGCGCGCATCGCTCGCCTCCGGCGATGGCGCCCCGTCGGCGAGCTCGGCGATCTCGGCCGCATCCGCTGTGTCCACCCGTTGCGCGATCAGAGCCAGCGCGCGGTCGCGGAGTTGGTACACGACCTGGATGAGGCCTCCGGGTCGGACGAGTAACACCACGAGAATTCCGGCGCCGCTGGTGAGGAGACGAACGCTTTGCGTGTCGCCTAGCAGCGCGGGAACACCGAGCACGTACACGGCACCGAGTACCGCTCCCCCGACTGATCCCAAGCCGCCGATTACGACCATGCCGATGATCCGGAGCGACTCGGTCGGCTCGAACAGACTCGGGCTGAACTGCACCTGGGTCGCGCCCAGTAGCGCGCCGGCGAGAGACGCCAGCGCACCCGACAGCGCGAAGGCCATCAATTTTGCGGATGCCGGCGAGATGCTGAACGCCGCAGCGGCGTCGGGGTTGTCCCGCGCCGCGATAATGGAACGTCCGATTCCACTGGCTCGCAGCCGGGCGACAATCAGCACCGATACGGCAACGATGGCCAGGGCGACGTAATAGAACGAGCGTTGCGACGCGATGCTCACGAACCAGAACTTGTCGCGTGGAAGAAAGACGCGTTCGCCTCCGCCGGTGAGCAGCGCGCTCGGCAAGATGAACGAGCGGGCGGCCACGGCGAAGGCCAGCGTCGTTGCGGCAAGGGCGAGGCCGCGGATACGCAAAGCCGGCGCCCCAATCAGCAGCGCCGCGATGGTCCCCGCGACCATGGCGTACCCGACGGCCGCGCCGTAGGGCATCCCGCGGCTCACGAGCGCGTAGGTCACGAATGCACCCAGGCCGACAAACGCGAACTGGCCCAACGAGAGCTGTCCTGCCCATCCTGTGAGCACCGTCATCGAGACCCCAATGAGGACGAAAATAACGACTCGGGAGAAGAGGAACTGCTGCGCCGAGGACGTGAAGGCGATCGGCAAGGCCACGGCAATCGCCAGCGTCGTCGCGGTGGCAATCAGCGGGAGCCGACGGACCCAGGCCCGGTCGGCGAGCTTCGGTGGCACGGGCCGCGTCTGGGGAACGAGGCTCAGCGAGTCTTCGCCGTCGCGTGCCAGGTCGCGTCCACGTACGAGCACGAGGATCAGGACGGCGACAAAGAGCACGCCATCGACCACACCGGGGTTCGAGACGTTGGCGAAAAGCAGAGCCTCGACCACGCCGATGCCCACTCCGGCCGCGATCGACACCGGAATCGAAACCAGTCCTCCGGCCAATGCCGCGACAAGACCGCGAAGCATCAGGCTTGGACCGAGTGCAACTGACGCGGCACCGACGATGGTCCCGCGGATGGGGTTGATCAATACGAACGTCGCCGTTGACAACACGCTCGCAACCACCCATACCAAAGTGGAAACCCGAGCAACGTCGATTCCAGCGAGTCGCGCCGCGTCAGGGTTCTCGGCCGAGGCTCGCAGGGCGCGGCCGTGCGGGGTCTTAGTGAGATAAAGGGTGAGCGCAACCGCCACCGCGGGCACGAAAGCGATCACCATGAAGTGCTCGCCGCGCAACAGCAAGTTGCCCACTTGCGCAACACGGTGGATGCCCGTGGGGTAGCGGGCGAGGTTGTTGATGCCGGGGAGCAGCGCGGTCGCGTAGAACAGAATTTGCGCGATCCCGATCGTCGCCACGAGCAGTACCAGTCGGGGCGCCCGGGCGAGGCGTCTGATCACGACAATCTCGACGAGTCCTCCGACGAGGGCGCCGATCACGAGAACGACGCCGAAGGCAAGGAACCAGTTCCAGTGCAGGTCGAGCACGAGCTTTGCGAGGATGGCCGCCCCGAAGGCACCCATCTCGCCGTGCGCGAAGTTGATGACCTTGCAGGCGCGGTAAACGAGAACGATGCCCGCGGCGAGAAGCGCGTAAGACAGTCCCGTTAGGACGCCGATGATGACGATCTCGATGGAGATCGTCATCTACTCACCTCGGCTCCGAGGAACACGGCCCGAACCAGATCGTCGCGTCCGATGAGTTCCTGACTGGGGCCTTCGAAACGCACGCGCCCCTTCTCCATGAAGATGGCGCGATCGGCGACGGACAACGCGATGTTGACGGACTGCTCGACGAGGATGATCGTCAGGCCGCTGGCCTTGAGGCTCTCTACGATGCGGAGCAGGTCTTGCACGATGACCGGCGCTAGGCCCAGAGACAACTCGTCGATGATGAGTAACTCGGGTTCCAGCATCAGCGCTTTGGCGATCGCCAGCATCTGGGCCTCGCCGCCCGACAGGGTTCCGGCCAAGCTGTCCAACCGCGCTTCGAGCGGCGGGAACAGCGTCAGGACCTCGTCGCACTTTGCTCGCACGCGCTCGGTATCCCAAATGAACGTGTGGGCGCCGACCATCAAGTTCTCGTAGACCGAGAGCGTCGGGAACACCGCTTTGCCGCCCGAGACTTGCACGATCCCGGCCCGGACCCGTCCCATCGTGTCCGTGTGCGTGATGTCGCGGCCGTTCAGCCAGACCTGGCCGCGGCTGGGTCGACCAAGACCGCTGACCACGCGCAGCAGCGTCGACTTGCCGGCGCCGTTCGTGCCGAGCAACGCGAGAACCTGGTGGCTCGGCACATCGATACTCACGTCGAACAGCACCTGGACCGGGCCGTAGCTGAAGTCGATGTTGCGCACCCGTAGCGCAGGCGGGTCGCCCCGCTCGTCGGATTCGTCGGGCGAGACCGCAGAGTCCTGCGCCTGCGGCGCGGCGGCGTCGAGCACGACTGCGGCAAGGGCGGCAGGATCCTTGGCTTTCGTCCGCGCCGGCGATCTAACCGGTTCGCCCCGCTGCCTCACTCGCATCCCCCCATTGGATGACCCCGGGCTAATCGCTCACCCGGCCGCCGAACCTACTTCTGCAAACTGCGGTGAGTCAAACAAATGTTTGTCAAAAAAACTCGCGGGTTAGTCAGCACCGAGTACAGGGACCATCGAGAGCGCGTGGAGTCGCTCGACGAGGGCAGAGCCGTCGATGCGGCCGTGGTAGGCGTGCACCGTCGGATTGCACAACACCTGCGTGTTCACCAGGTCGGCGTAGGAACGGGCGATGACCTCGGGCGACCACTCGCCGTCGGGCCGATACCAGCGGTAGATGGAGTTGCACATCGTGAGGATCGCGGTAGCGGTCATCTTCGGTTCGATTCGCTCGCACACCTGCCCCGACTCTTGTCCTGCCGCGAGCAACTCGCGCAGAAACTGCTCGTGCCGGTCGCGCATTTTCACGATGCGGGCGCGGTCTTTCTCGCCCAGTGAACGGAACTCGTTAAACAGGACGGCCGACCCCACATAGTTGACCGTGTTCGCGACTGCGAGGCGATACACGAACACCCAGATCTGGTCGAGCACCGAACCCTTTACGCGCTTCACCGTCTCGATATTCGACGAGAAGATGCCGTGAAGGCCTTCGATGACCTGCAGGAGAACGTCCTCCTTTGAGTCGATGTAGTAGTAGAGGCTGCCCTTGAGCATCCCGACCCGTTCGCCAATGTCTTGGGTGGTGGTGGCGTCGAAACCCTTCTCGTAGAAGAGTTGTGCGGCCGCAGCGATGATCTCGTTATGGCGCGGCTGAGCCTTCGCCGAACGCGGCTTGCCGTTTTTCGGTTGGCTAGTGGCCAAAAGACTTACCGCTCAGTCCAAGAAGCTCGGGTCGCGCCGCATCTCGCGTCGAACCATCGCTTCCCAGGCGCCGGGCCAGCCGGCGCGGTCCATCAGCATCCCGGCCATCGAGACGATGCCATCCTGCATGGCGACGCCCTCGCCGATTGCGCTGATGTGCCAGGCCAGGCGGGCGCGCATCTCGAGGGACTGGCAGCGCAGGTACGCCTGGTGCACTCCCTTGGCGACGACGAAGACTCCGTGATTGGCCAAGATCGCGGCGGCGTTGTCACCGAGGGCCGCCACCGCTGCTTGGCTGTCGAGTTGCATGGCGGCGCCGCCCTGGAACTCGTCGTAGAGCACCACGTCGGGCCCGATCAACGCGGCCGTTTGTTCGTACACGCCCGGAAGGCGGTGCAGCGCGGCCCAGACAGTTGCCCACCGAGGATGGTTGTGGACCGCCCAGATGATGTCCTCCCGCGCGGCGTGCGCGGCTTTGTGTAGCTCGATGGCCGGAGTCACGGTCCAGTTTCCTCCGAGCACTTTTTCGTGCTCGAGGTCGATGTGCATGATGTCGGATGCTTTGACCTCGTCCCACGCGAGTGCGTAGGGCGTGACCAAATACGTGCCGTCGGGCTGCTTGTAGGAGATGTGTCCCGCCAGCATGTCGTCGTAGCCACTGGCGAACAGGATGCGCGCTAGCGCGGCGATCTCCTGGCGTGGGCTCAACTCGGGGATCGGCGGTGCCGCCTCCCGCCCGATCGCGTGGGCCATCCACGGGTTCTGGCTCAGCGCGGCGTCCATCTGCTCCGTCGAGGTCACGGATTCCGTAGTGGTCATTCGGTGAACGTCCCTCTTCGCGTGTTCCAAACGAACTTTTGGTTTAACAAACCCTAAAAGGGCGGCGCCGCGGCGTCAACACCCGAGGTCGCTTCATCGCCGTGCCGCGGTCCGGCGTCGTCAGCGCCGCATCAGTCGCCGGTGAACTCGGGGGGCCTTCGCTCCGCCGTCGCGTTTCGCTTCTCTCGGGCGTCGTCGGTGAGTAATGCCAAAACCTGTGACCGACCTTCGAGGGCGATCATGGTCTCGAGCGAAGTCCCTTCGATGCTGGCCCAGAGCGCGTCCTTGGTCATCCACATGCCGAAGGGCGTATTCGCTGCGACCTGCGCCGCGAGTTCGAGGGCGCCCGCAACGGCCTCGCCTTCGGCCGCGAGCCGATGCACGAGCCCGATCGCCTCGGCCTCCACCGCCGGCAGTCGCCGGCCCGTCATGGTTAGCTCGACGGCGCGAGACGCTCCGATCAAGCGGGGCAGCAGGTAACCGAGGCCGAGTTCGCAGCCCGACAGCCCGACGCCAACGAATCCGTCGGCGAAGTAGGCCGGCGCCGCCGCCACCCGCAGGTCGGCACCCAACGCGATCACGAAGCCGGCCCCGACAGCCGGGCCGTTGACGGCGGCGATGATCGGCTTCGGGAAGCGACGCATCGCTGGCACTATGCGGCCGAAGGACCGCGCGATGCGCATGCCGGCACGTACCGCAGCGCTGCCCTCGACGTTGAGAATTTCGGCGTTGGCGACGAGGTCGAGCCCGGCGCAGAACCCGCGCCCCGCGCCGGTCACAACGACGCAGCGCGCCGCGTCGTCCTCAAGCGCGTGGAGCGCCCCGAGGAACTCCTCCACCATCGACTCGGTGAGCGCGTTCATTTGTTCGGGGCGGTGCAGGGTGATCACGACAACATCGGGTGTCGGCCGCTCCACGAGCAAGGCGCTAGTACTCACTGGGTGCGACCCTACGCGGCGGCTGCCGCACTTGTCTAACGAATGTTCGGTTCAATTTTGGTTACGCTGCGCACGCTCTCGCACAAGAAGGTGACATGACCACGATCCCCAGTCCCCGTAGTGACGACGAGGTCCTCGCCGCCGTAGAGGGCCAAACGGTGCCGCGTCTGTTCCGCGCCACCGTCGAGCGACATCCAAACCAGGTGGCGCTGCGGTGGAAATCCGGTGACGGCTGGGCGGAGTGGTCGTGGGCCGAATACGCCGACCGCGCCCTGCGCAGCGCCGCGGTGCTCGCCGCACGCGGCGTGAAGAAGGGTGACCGCGTTGCGGTGATGCTGCGCAACCGGGCCGAGTTTCACGCCGTGGACATGGGCGCGTACCTCATCGGCGCCACCCCCTTTTCGGTGTACAACTCGTCGTCTCCCGAACAGGTCGCGTACCTGATCAACCACTCCGACGCCGAAGTGGCGATCGTGGAGGCCGACTTTGCGAAATCGATTGAGGCGGCACGCGCCGAGCTACCCAAACTGCGCGACGTGGTCGTGGTCACACCCGACGACGAGGTCACCTCGTTCGGCGCGGCTTCGTGGTCCGGACTGATCGCAGCGGTGGCGCCCGGCACCCTGGCGGAGGCCGCCGATATTGCCGAGCCGGGCGACATCGCCACGTTGATCTACACCTCGGGGACCACCGGGCCGCCCAAAGCCGTCATGTTGTCGCACCGCAACATCTGCTGGCTGCTCGAGTCGCTCATCGAGGTCATGGACTTCCCGCTGAATGGCGCGCGGATGCTGTCGTACCTGCCCATGGCACATGTGGCTGAGCGGATTTTTACGCACTACCTCCCCGCCCGCGAGGGTGCGCTCGTCACGTTGTGCCCCGATCCCGGAGCGGTCGCGTCGTATCTCCCCCACGTGCGGCCGCAGGCGTTCTTCGGGCCACCGCGGGTGTTTGAGAAGACCCGTGCCGCATTGATCTCGGCCATGTCGGCCACCGATGCCGGCAAGGCCACGCTCGATAAGGGCTTGGCGCTCGGGCGTGAGATCTTTGAGACGCGCGCGCGCGGCGAAGAGCCCTCCCCCGCCATCGTCGCCGCCTGGGACGAGATCGACGCGTCGGTGTTCGCGGGACTGCGGGCAAAGATCGGCCTCGACGACTGCAGCGTCGCGCTCACCGGCGCCGCGCCGCCGCCGGTGGAAGTGATGGAGTTCTTCAACTTCATCGGCGTGCCGCTGTTCGAGGTGTACGGCCTGTCCGAAGACACCGGCCTCATGACCTCGGAGGTTGCACACCCGCGGCTTGGCACGGTGGGCCGGCCGATTCCGGGCTGCACGATCCGCCTGCTCGACGACGGCGAGATTCTGTGCCGCGGCGGGCACGTGTTCCAGGGTTACTTCAAGGATCCGGAGAAAACCGCGGAGGTGCTCGACGAGGACGGGTGGCTGCATACCGGCGACATCGGCACCCTCGACAGCGACGGGTATCTGCGCATTGTGGACCGCAAGAAAGAACTCATTATCACGGCCGGCGGCAAGAACATCTCGCCGGCGAACATCGAGGCTGCGGTCAAGACACTTCCGCTCGTCGGCCAGGCCTGCGTCATCGGCGACAAGCGGCCATACATAACGGCCGTATTGACGCTGGACTCCGACGGCGCCGCCCAAT
>JBKJQZ010000110.1:0-10987 GCA_046594835.1 Acidimicrobiales bacterium
ACGAGCGCGCCGTCTCGGTGGAACACGGCGCGCTCGTGGGCGAAGTAGATCGACGGGAGCTCGATGGCCTCCTCGGAGATGTACTGCCAGATGTCGAGCTCGGTCCAGTTCGAGATCGGGAAGGCGCGAATGTGTTCACCCTTACGGATCCGTCCGTTGTAGAGCGACCACAGCTCAGGGCGCTGGTTCTTGGGGTCCCACTGACCGAACTCATCGCGGAAGCTGAAGAACCGCTCTTTGGCGCGGGCCTTCTCCTCGTCGCGTCGGGCGCCACCGAAGGCGGCGTCGAAGCCGTGCTGTTCGATCGCGTCGAGCAGCGTGACGGTCTGGAGCCGGTTACGAGATGCGCGCGGGCCCGTCTCCTCAACTACCCGGCCTTGGGCGATCGAGTCCTCGACGCTCGCGACGATGAGGCGCTCCCCAAGCTCGGCGACGCGACGGTCACGAAAGTCGATCGCCTCGGGGAAGTTGTGGCCCGTGTCGACGTGCATCAACGGGAACGGGAACTTGCCCGGCCGGAACGCTTTCTCGGCGAGACGAAGCATGATGATCGAGTCCTTGCCGCCGCTGAAGAGCAGCACGGGGCGCTCGAAGGTCGCGGCCACTTCGCGCATCACGTAGATGGCTTCGGCCTCTATGGCATCAAGGTGCGACAGCTCGTAGCGGCCACGCGGTTCGTCAGTAAGTAGAGACATCGGTCCAGTTGGTTGTGGCGAGCTAGAGGTGAAGCCCGCACTCCGTCTTGTCTTGCCCGGACCAGCGGCCCGAGCGGGGGTCTGCGCCGTCGGCGACGGGCTTCGTGCACGGCCAGCAACCGATCGACGGGTAGCCCTGCGCGATCAGCGGGTTGACCGGCACGTCGTGGTCTTTGATGTAGCCCTCGACGTCGAGCGCAGACCAGTTCGCGAGCGGGTTGATCTTGATCAGGCCGCGCAGGTCGCGGGCCACGATCGGCGCGTTGGCGCGGGTCTCGGCTTCGTCACGACGCAGTCCGCTCATCCAGGCTTCCTTGCCTGCGAGCGCGCGGTCGAGTTGGCCGACTTTGACCGATGAGCAGCAGTTCTCCGGGTCGACCTTCCACAACTCTTCGTCGTGGGTCGGCACGGTCATCATGCGCAGGTTCAGGCCGTACTTACGGCGTACCGCTTCAACGGTCTCGAGCGTCTCCGGGAAGTGGTAGCCGGTGTCGATGAAGACGACCTCGATCGACGGCTCAACGTTTACGGCGAGCGCAATCAACACGGCGTCGGTCATAGACGCAGTGAGGCACAGGTGCGGGTGGAAGTGTTCCACGGCCCAGCGAATGATTTTGGAGGGCGATGCGGTCTCGAACGACGCACTGATGTCGCGCAGCTCAGCGTCGTTCCACCGTTCGGCCGTGGTTAGGGGTGCAACGCTTGCCACAGCACCTCCACCGATTCGTCGAGCGTCATGTCGCTGGTGTCGAGGGTGACCTCGGCGTTGAGCGGCGCTTCATACGGATCGTCAACACCGGTGAGACCTGTGAGCTTCCCTTCGCGCTGCAACGCGTAGAGACCTTTGACATCGCGCTCGGCGCACAGCTCCACCGGCGTGGCGATGTGTACCTCGATGAAACGATCGCCGTGGCGATCGCGCACTGCGTCGCGTGCGTCTCGGTAGGGAGCAATCACGGGGCAGAGCACGACCACGCCGTTGCGCGACAGCAGGTCGGCGACGAAGCCGATGCGCGCCACGTTGGTGCGGCGGTCGTCGGGCGATAGACCAAGATCGGCGGTGAGGCCCTGACGCACGACGTCGCCGTCGAGCACCTCGACCTGCTGGCCCGCTTCGATGAATTTCTTCTCGAGCGCGTAGGCCAACGTGGTCTTGCCTGCGGAGGGCAGGCCCGTCAACCAGATCGTTGCGCCGTCGGCTACGTCGCGCACTCGGAGTCTCCGACCTCAGCCACGTAGGGGCCGGTCTCGTCGTAGTCGACGTAGAAGGCCGGACCTTCGTCGGGAGTGGGGAAGTAGTCGAGGTCGCGCAGTTCGTCGGCAAGAACCTTCACGCCACCGATGCGCTCCATCCACGTGGGGAACGTCTCGCCCATTTGGCGGTCGCCCGCGTAACGGCCGATGACGCGCACGGCGGCTTCACCGCAGTTCTTGGCCGGCAGGCGCAGCGCTTTTTGGCCGAAGGCGACCTCGGTGTCGGCGAGGTGTCCGCCCAGAAGAAGCTGGTAGCCCGGTGCGGGCTTGCCGTGCGCACGCCGCTCGACGCCCATGAAGCCGATGTCGGCCACGTGGTGTTGGCCGCAGGAGTTAGTGCAGCCCGAGATGTTGATACGGACACCGCCGACCTCACCGAGGCCGGCCTCTTCGATCGCTTCGCCAACCGCGCTCGCAAGACCACGGCTCTGCGTGACGGCCAGGTTGCAGGTATCTGCACCGGGGCACGACACGACGTCGCGAGCCAACTCGGCGCCGGGCTCGGCCATGCCGATCGCCGCGAGGCGCTCGAACAGCAGCGGCACCTGCTCCTCCGTGAGGTCGCGGAACGCCACGTTCTGACGGTTGGTCAGCCGGACGCTCGCATTGAACTCACGCTGGATCGCGGCGAGCGCACGGAACTGATCGCTCGTGATGTCGCCCAACTTGGCGTAGGCCACCGCCGAGACGGTGCCCTTCGCGTTGCCGCGCACGACGTTGGCTTGCTCCCAGCGGGTGAAGGGGTCGCGGCCGTTGATCGTGACGGCGACGCCCGTGTTGTAGCCAACCGGCGTGATGTTGACGCCAGCGCCCGCGGGCGCGTCGCCAACTTCTTCCACGTGCGCCGGAACGCCACCGGGATACGTGGCCGAGCCGAGCAGGAAGCGACGCTCCTTGATGATGCGGGCCCGCACGTCGTCGATGCCCATTTGCTGCACGACCCACTTGAGGCGGGCCCGGAGCTTGTTGTCGCGATTGCCGTAGTGATCGAAGGTGCGCAGCACGGCCTCGACGGTCGCGAGCAGGTCGTCGCGGGAGGTGAACTCTTCGAGCGCGAACGCGGGGTTCGGGTTGGCGCCGAGGCCACCACCAACGAACACGCGGAAGCCGGCCTCGATGGTGCCGTCGGGAAGCGGTCGGCCCACGGCAACGACACCAACGTCGTTGAACATGGCCTGGCCGCAGTCGGTCGCGCAGCCTGAGAAGTTGATCTTGAACTTGCGGGGGAGGCGCTGGGCGTAGGGGTGCCGCAGGAAGTAGCGGAAGGTCGCCTCGGCCCACGGCGTAATGTCGAGCACTTCGAACGGGCACGCACCGGCGAGGTGACAGCCCATCACGTTGCGGACCGTGTCGCCGCAGGCCTCGCGGGTGGTCATGCCCACTGCGCCGAGATCCGCGAGCAACGCGGGCACGCGGGTCAGCTCGACGAAGTGGAACTGAATGTTCTGCCGGGTGGTGATGTGGCCCCAGCCGCGGCTGTACGTGTCGGAGATGTGGGCGAACATCTCGAGCTGCTCCGGGCTGACCCCACCGAAGGGGATCTTCACGCGGATCATCTGGTTGGTGCCGCCCTGGCGCTGGCCATAGACGCCGTTGCCGAGACGGAACACGCGGAACCGGTCGTCGTCAGTGCCATTGGCCAGGTAGCGGTCGAGCTCCATTTGGAAGCGCGCGACGTCCTTGGCGATGAGCGGGTCGATTACAGGATTTTCTACGGTGGTCACAGTGGACCTCCCTCGGGACGACGAAAAATGCGAGGCGGGAGCATCACGTTACTAAAACCCGACTGATCTGGTCAACATTCCCGCCAAAGGGCAGGAATCCGTTAGCCGCGGAGGAGTTCGGCGACCCGGAAGGCGAGGTCGATCGACTGGCGGCCGTTGAGGCGAGGGTCGACCATCGTCGTGTAGTTCGTGGCGAGGTCGCCCTCGGCAATTGTCTCGGACCCGCCGAGGCACTCGGTGACGTTGTCGCCGGTTAGCTCCACGTGGATGCCGCCGGGCCACGTGCCGTGCGCCCGGTGGACCGAGAAAAACGCTTCGACCTCGGTGAGGATGGCTTCAAGGTGACGCGTCTTGTGGCCGGACTCCGACGCAAAGGTGTTGCCGTGCATCGGGTCGCTGATCCACACCACGTTTTGCCCCGCCGACGCGATGGCGTCGATGAAGCGGGGCAGGTTCGCCGCCACTTTGTCTGCGCCTTGGCGCACGATCAATGACATGCGGCCCGGTGCGTTTTCGGGGTTGAGCGCCCTGCACAGCGAAACGACGTCGTTCGGGTCCGCGCTCGGCCCGATCTTGACGCCGATCGGGTTCTTGATCCCGCGGAAGAATTCGACGTGGGCGCCGTCGAGCTCACGGGTACGTTCGCCGATCCACACGAAGTGCGCGGAGCAGTCGTAGTAGTCGCCGGTGAGTGAGTCCTTGCGGGTGAGCGCCTCTTCGTAGCCGAGCACGAGCGCCTCGTGGGCGGTAAAGAAATCGACCTGTTGCAACGCCGACTCCGACGACAGGTCGATGCCGCACGCCTTCATGAAGCGCATGGCCCGGTCGATTTCGGCCGCAACCTGGTCGTAGCGCTGGCCTTCGGCGGAGCTCGCGACGAACTGCTGGTTCCAGGTGTGCACCTGGGACAGGTCGGCGAAACCACCGGTCGCGAACGCGCGCACGAGGTTCAGCGTCGAGGCGGACTGGTGATATGCCGCGACCATGCGATGGGGGTCGGGCGTGCGCGCTTCGAGCGTGGGTGCGTCGTCGTTGACGTTGTGGCCGCGGAAGCTCGGGAGCTCGACGCCGTTGATGGTCTCGAAATCGGCTGAGCGCGGCTTGGCGAACTGGCCCGCCATGCGTCCGAGCTTCACGACCGGGACCCCGGCGCCGTAGGTGAGCACGACGGCCATCTGGAGGATGACCTTCATCTTGTCCCGGATGTTGTCGGCCGAGAACTCGTGGAACGACTCGGCGCAGTCGCCCGCCATCAGGACAAACGCTTCGCCCGCGCCTACTTCGGCGAGGCGGCGCTGCAGGCCCCGCGCCTCGCCCGCAAACACGAGCGGCGGCAGGCCGGCGAGAGTCTTTTCGGCCTGCGCGAGTGCGGACGCGTCAGGCCACGTGGGCTGCTGGAGGGCCGTTTTTTCTTTCCAGCTCGCAGGGGTCCACGTGGTTGTCACGCACCAATGTTCGCAACCACAGGCCGAGATGGCAAAGCGCTTAGTGAAACGACCGCCGCAATCGCGCCCACGACACCCGAAATCAGCAGTGGTGTCCGGCCCGTTCCACCCCACGAAAGGCCCGCCCACAGGCTGGCCACGAGTACCGCCCCGCCCGTCGCCCCTTGGAAAGTGCCCTGGGCCCGCCCCTGGAGGGCCTTCGGCGTGAGGCGACTGATCCAGGCCTTCCCGACGCCGTCGGTCGAGGCCTGGAAGCCGCCGTAAATAATGAACAACGGCCACACCCACGCGCTGGTGGTCGCGAGGCCAAGGCCGAAGTACGCGACGGCGAAGCAGGCCAGGCCGATCGAAAACACGCGGTTGGGCGTGAGTCGATCCGCGAGCACGCCCGCGGGGTAGGAGAGCCCGGCGTAGGACACGTTGTAGAGGCAGTAGGCGAGGATCACGCTCGAGAGCGACAGGCCCAACGCCTTGGCCCGCAGAATGAGCAGCGCGTCGGGAAAGTTCACGAGGCTGAACACGCTCAACACAAGGATCACGCGCTTGGTTGCCTCGGGCAGCGGAGCGTGGCTTGCTTCAACGCTCGCGGCGTGCAGGACGGGATCCACGTCGCGGCGCCGGTCGCGGGCCACGAACACGGCGAACACGCTGAGGGTCGCGGGGATGAGCGCGAAGTAGAGCAGCGGACGGATCTGATGATCGAACGCTTGGTAGAGCGCAAGACCAAGCAGCGGGCCGACGACCGCTCCTGCGGTATCTGCGGCGCGGTGGAAGCCGAAGGCGCGGCCGCGGGCGTCGTCGGGGATGTCGTCGACGAGCAGCACGTCGCGGGGCGTGCCGCGGATGCCCTTGCCGAGACGGTCGACGCCGCGCCCGAGCAACACGACGGGCCAGGCGCCGGCGATCGCAATGAACGCCTTGCCCAGCGCCGCGAGTCCGTAGCCCAACACGACGAGGCGCTTCGGCGGAAAGCGGTCACTCAGTCGCCCGGCCGCGTACTTCGTGATCGCGGCGATACCTTCGGCGATCGCCTCGACGGACCCGACGACGGCGATCGGCGCGCCGAGGGTCACGGTGAGGAAGATCGGCAGGACCGGATAGAGCAGTTCGCTCGCGGAATCCTGCAAGAACGAGACGACCGACAGCACCACCAAGTTGCGGGTAAGCCACGTCGTCCTAGGCTGCTCGGATGCGTCCATTTCGGTTCAGTGTCCAGCTTTCCGGTGCGCCTTCGGGCAAGGCCTGGCGTGATCAGGTCCGCAAAGTAGAGGAACTTGGCTACACGACGCTGTATCTGCCCGATCACTTCGGCGACCAGTGGTCACCCACCATCGCAATGACGATCGCCGCCGAAGTAACCGAGACCCTCCGGGTGGGCGCCCTCGTGTACGACGTTGACTACCGCCACCCGATCACTCTGGCCAAGGAAGTCGCAACGCTCGACCTCGCCACCGAAGGCCGTTCGATCTTTGGCTTCGGCGCTGGATGGATGAAGACCGACTACGAGGAAGCCGGCATTCCCTACGACTCGCCCGGCACGCGCATCAACCGCATGCACGAAGCGTTGTTGGTGATGATCGACCTGTGGGAGAAGGGCTCGTGCAGCTTCAGCGGCGAGCACTACACGATCACCAACGCGCAGGGCTTTCCCCGTCCGTTCACCCAGCCCCGGCCCCCGATCGTGATCGGCGGCGGCGGCAAGAAGGTGCTCACCATTGCGGCGCAGATCGCCGATACCGTTGGCGTGAACCCGAACCTGGCGGCGGGCGTGGTTGGCCCCGAGGTCGCCAAGTCCGCCGTGGCCGAGGAGTACCGCAAGCGCATCGAGTGGATCAAGGCCGCCGCCGGCGATCGCTTCGACTCGCTCGATCTCCAGGTGCTCACGTTCGCGACCCAGGTTGTCCCCAATCGCGAGGAACTCCTCGCACAACTTGCGCCCCTGTTCGGGCTCACGCCCGAGGTCGCGGCCGAGGTCCCGATCATGAACATCGGTACCGAGGCGCAAATCATCGAGACGCTGCAACAGCGTCGCGAGGAGTACGGCTTCAACGACATCGTGATCCAGGGCGATGCCATGGACGCGTTCGCCCCGATCGTCGCCAAGCTCGCCGGTACGTAACTCCGTTGGCTCGCGTCGGCGTCTTCGGCGGCACCTTCGATCCGATCCATAACGGTCACCTCGTGGTAGCCACCACGGTGCACCACGCGCTCGCGCTTGACGAGACGCGTGTGGTCGTGGCGGGCGATCCGTGGCAAAAACAGTCGCCACCGATCGCGTCCGCAACGGAACGCTTCGCGGCCGTCCAGGCGGCCGTGGCCGACATCGAGGTGCCCGCAATACGGGCGGATGACTCTGAGGTCGCCCGTGACGGACCGACCTACACCGTCGACACGATCGAGGCGTTCCGTGCGGCCCGACCCGACGATGAGTTCTTTCTGACCGTGGGCTTCGACGCGACTCGCTTCCTATCGACGTGGCACCGGGTGGACACTCTGCGCGACCTCGTCACGCTTGTCGTCGTGAACCGTCCCGGGGTCGAGCCGGTGGCAGACCTCGCGGGGTGGAAGATCGAAACGGTCCACAGTCCCTCGATCGACGTGTCCAGCACGATGGTGCGCGCACGCCTCAGGACCGGGTTTCCGGTCGATGGACTCGTCCCCGCGGCCGCGATGCGCGTGGTGCGTAATCACAACCGGTACGCTTAAGGCAGATGAACACAGGACTTCTCCCTGTTGGTGCTGGCTTCTAACCGTCTAATTCGGTTTCGTGTCGCCTTAGGAGGCGGCACCGTATGAGCGTCACTTCGTCTGTCACCTCATCCCCGGAAGGGAGTTCCACCCTCGTGCCTGTTATGACGCGTCCGAACACTGAAGCGAGTCCGGCCCTGGCTCTCGAAGCCGCGCAAGCCGCCGCCGACAAGAAGGCCACCGATCCGGTCATTCTGTTTGTCGGTGATCTCCTCGCGATTTGTGACTACTTCGTGATCGCGTCAGCGTCGAATGATCGGCAGGTCCGGGCGATCTGCGAAGAGATCGAGGAGCGCGTCTTTCTCGCCGGTGGCGGCAAGCCCCGTTGCATCGAAGGCCTCAACGACGCCCGCTGGGTCCTGGTTGACTACGGCGACTGGATCGTGCACGTCTTCTTGGAAGAGGCCCGTGAGTTCTACGACCTCGAGCGACTCTGGGGCGACGTCCCCCGCATCCCCTTCGATGCCCTGGTGGATTGACCGAACCCGCGGCCTCCGTCGCCACGTCAGCCGCCTGGAAGTCTGGGAGCTAGAGCGATTCGGGCGAAGTGGCTTGAGCGTCGTCTTCGGGCACTCCGCCGCGGTGCTCACGACTACCGGGCGTCGCAGTGGCCGTACGCGCAAGACACCCGTCACCTACCTGCCGTACATGGACGGGTTCCTCATCGGCGGTGGCGCGGGCGGACAAAAGGCAACGCCTGACTGGGTTCACAACCTGCGCGCAACGCCGCGTGCCTCGCTGACGATCGGCAAGATCGAACAGCAAATGGCGGTCGAAGAACCGACGGGTGCCGACCGCCAGCATGCGTTCGACGCCCTCGTCTCGAAGTGGCCGGCGATACGCCGCTACGAAGTCTGGGGCGAACGGCCCCTGCCACTGTTCGTGCTCCGGCGCTACGCGGACGACTGACGTCGCGGCGTTGCCCCGAATGGCGCGCTTTGACACGTGAATCGGGTCGAATCACGTGTCAAAGCGCACCATTCGCGACATGGGGCGGATTGTGGTGAGCGCGTAGCGTGGGCGGATGAAGTTCCGCTCGGTCGTGTTCCTGCGTGCGTTTGCTGTTTGGACGATCTTCGTGTGGCTCACGCGCATTAAGAACGTGTTCGATCAGGATCGCGGAGCGGCTTTCGTGGCCGTGCACGTCGTACTCGCATTAGTTTCGATCGCCTTCGCGGTGGGGACGTTGGTGATCGTGCGGAGGGAACGAGGCGACACATGACCAACCCGTACGACCCGTTTAACAAGGCAAACACGAAGAACCCGTATCCGACCTACAAACGGATGCGCGACGAGGCCCCGGTCTGGAAAAACGACGAGTTCGGCGAGATGTTCCTCTCCCGCCACGCAGACATCGTGCCGGTGCTGCGTGACGCCGAACGCTTCAGTTCCGATTCCTCGAACCTGTCGCCCGCGGCGCGCGCCGAGAGCGGGCCCGAAGACGTCGACCAAGGGCTCATGGGCGGCTTCCTCGGCGGCAAGATCATGTTGTTCAGTGATCCGCCCGATCACACGCGGCTGCGTCGTCTGGCGAGCCACGCGTTTACGCCCCGGGCGATCGAGAAGTGGCGCCCGCGCATTCGCGGCCTGGTCGACGAGATGCTGCGCGACGTTGGGCCTGGCGATGAGTTCGATCTGATGGCCACGCTGGCGCGGCCCCTGCCCGTCGTCGTGATCGCGGAGTTGCTCGGCGTACCGCTTGAGGACCAGGAGAACTTCGCCGGGTGGTCAGTGCCGCTGGCCCGCATGATCGATCCCGACTCGAACATGGTGGCGGAGGACTACACCGCGGCGATCAACGCGGCCATGGAGTTCGTCGGATACTTCAACGGGCTGATCGAAGAACGGCGCGGCTCGCCGCGCGACGACGTCTTAAGCACGCTCATATCGGCTGAGGAGGAGGGCGACCGGCTCACGCATGAGGAGTTGCTGATCAACCTCATCCTGTTGCTGATCGCGGGCCATGAGACCACCTCGAACCTGATCGGCAACGGCGCGCTGGCGTTGTGCAACTTTCCGAGCGCACGCGACGACTTTGCGGCGGATCCTGATGGCCTGGCGCGCAGCGCGGTCGAGGAGTTCCTGCGTTACGACGCGCCGGTGCAGTTCACCGCGCGCACCGCGCTGACCGACGTCGAGTTCGACGGCATCACTCTCGAGAAGGGTCGACAGGTCCTACTGATGCTGGCCGGCGCGAACCGCGACCCGGAGGCCTTTGATCGACCGGAGGAACTGGTGCTCGATCGCGCGTCCAACAATCACCTCGCGTTCAGCAACGGCATCCACTTCTGTCTCGGCGCCACCCTCGCTCGGATGGAAGGCCAAGAGGCGTTTCCGGCGTTGATCAAGAAGTTCCCGAAGCTGCAACGGGTGGGTACGGACCTCGTCTACCGGCCCAACATGACGCTGCGCGGCTTGGCCGAATTCATGGTCACCGGTTGAGTCTGTTCCGACGGAACAAGCCGACCCAGATCCGCTGGGGGAGCGAGCACAACCAACTCCTCGACCTCTACCTGCCGACGGGTGCGGTGCGCGGAGTCGTGGCGCTCGTGCACGGCGGGTTCTGGCGCGCCATGTACGGACGTGAAGGCCTCGTCGAGCACTGCCGCACACTGGCCGCCGACGGGTACGTGGCGGGCAACCTCGCGTATCGGCGCGTGGGTGAGCCGGGCGGGGGGTGGCCCGGCACTTGCACCGACGTCGCGAGTGGGTTGCAGGCGTTGACGGATGCACACGGCCCGCTGACCGCAGTGATCGGTCACTCGGCGGGCGGTCACCTCGCGCTGTGGGCCGCCAAAGAAGTGCAGCCAACGCCCCGCGTGATCGTGAGCGTGGCGGGATGCAACGACTTGGCCCGAGCCCATGCCATTCGGGCCGGCAACGGCGCGGTGGACGACTTTCTCGGCGGCGACCTCAGCGCGCTTGGCGAGGCTGATCCTGCCCAACGCGTGCCCATCGGTTCCCGCGTCGTGCTGGTGGTTCCCGAGGTCGATCCCGTTGTACCCCCCGAGCTGAGCGAGTCCTACGCGCGCGTCGCACGCGTAGGACTCGCTCAGCTCGGGGGGTACAACGGGATCGACCTCGGGAACCACCAGCACGACGCGGGAACCGATGGGCACGC
>JBKJQZ010000119.1:0-4789 GCA_046594835.1 Acidimicrobiales bacterium
CGTGGGCAAGCGCGCGGGTGGCGGCCCAGGCGAGTATCTGGGAACCCGGCTCGACGGAGGCGAACGTCACCCGCTCCTGCCCGGTGATGTGGTGCACATCCCCGCCGCGATCCCGCACAGCTTCCTGGTGCCGGCGGGCAGGCACATCACCTACGTGCTGGTGAAGTTCCCCGCCAAGTAGCACCCGGCGACGTATTCAACGCCGTGATGGGCGCTACCGGCTCGCGCACGCGCCGACCGTCATCGACCTTCACTAGCGACTTTGTCTCCGGCGTCGGCGACTGAGTGCTCCGGTCGCGTGTTCTCTGCAGCTGTTCTGTGTAATGCTACGCGGCGCGTCGTCAACGCAAAGGAGATCGCATGCGCCCTCAAACCCTCTCAGCCGTACTCCTCTGGCTCGTCCTGGCAGGCTTCGCCGCGTTCCCCCAGGCGCAGTCCGCCAACCCGAGGCCGGCGCCGCTGAGTGCGCAGGACTACATCGACATCCAGCAGTTGTATGCGCGGTACGCGCTGCTGATCGATACGGGCGATGCCGAAGGTTGGGCAGACACCTTCACGCCCGACGGTGTCTTCAACAACGCCAGCCGGGGTCGCGATGCCCTCGTCCAGTTCGTGCACAACTGGCGCGACAAGCGCCGGGGAGCCAGCCTGCGCCACTGGAACTCCAACCTCGTGATCACGGGATCGACAGACGGGGCGAACGGATCGGTCTACATGCAGCTGCTCGACATCAGCACGAAGCTGCCGACGCCCACCGCGAGTTACCGATACGAGGACGCCCTGGTGAAGACAGCGGCGGGCTGGCGCTTCAAGACCCGCGTGCTGCACCGCGATACCGCGCCTGCCAACCAGTAGGGCACGCCGCCCCAGCGGCGGAGAAGCCGGCGTTCCCTGTCGAACGAACGAATGAAGAGCACGGCAACCGCGGTCCGGATGAAGAGCCCGGCTTCGGCCAGGGCGCATAGCGCTCACCGGACCAGTGTCGTGGCGAGACTTCTGTCGCATCCCTCCGGCAACCGCACGTCCTGGGGCGGCACATTCCCGGCATAGCACCCGGGGATGACGTAGACCGTCATCGGCGCAGGCGCGACCGCGGCCGGGCCGGGCGGCGTCGCCGGACCGAACGACGCGCGGAGCATGGCCTGGTAGCGTAGGGACCGGGCCGCCGTAATCCGCACCTTCACGTGAAGCGGCTCGAAGCCCTCAGCGCGAAGCTCTATCTCACGATTGCCGGGTTCCAGTTCGAGGCCGAAGCCAAGTTCATCGCTCGTACCAACATACGCATCGTCCACGAGGAACTGGACCGGTACCTGCGGCTGCACCTCGAGCCACAGCGTGCCGGTCTGCTGCGCCGGAAGCGTTGGGGCGGCGGCGCGCTCCACAACAGGAGCCGAGGCCGCCTGGTCTGGGCCGTAGGTCGGAACTACGAGCACGACCGTGCCAGTTCCAGGAGCGAATCCACGGCGCCTCTCGCCCCTCGAGTGTGGCGCGGCACGCGCGGCTTCTTCGCGTTCTTGCGCCTGCGTCGACTCAGGCAGTCGGGACGCTGGCGGCAGTCCGATGCGGGGCAACGGCAATCCGATGTGAGGCAGACGCGGAACCTCAGGCATCGGTGGAGGCGACTGCGCCCCTGCCGCGACGCCAGCCCCGACACTCAGCAGTAGAACTACGCAGCCGCGACGCATCCGACCGCTGCCAGGCTTTGAGCCCAGCGGCCGGCGGATCACAGACGGTAGCTTCGCATCGGCCATTTCAGAGGATAGCCCTGCGAGGCAGGACCCGCACAACGGGCCTGGCTCAGCAGCGGCGGCTCGGCTGTGGGGACGCTTTCGCGGAGGGCTAGGGCTTTGGCAATGGACTCCAGCACTGGGTCCGCTGTTTAATCACGGCGAGGTATGGCTCACACCCTGTCCGTGCTCATTGTCGACGACGACGACCACACTCGCGAGATGCTGCGGGTCATGCTGTCGGACCAGTTCGAGGTGCGTGCGGTGTCGTCCGGAGACGATGCGATCACCTCCGTGGAGCGCGACCGTCGGACATGGTGCTGATGGATTTGAGCATGCCGCGAATGAACGGCGCGGAAGCGATTCGTCGGATCAAGGCTCCCCAGTCCACGCGCAACACAGCAATCATCGTGCTGACCGGTGATACGCGACTGGGGCACCTCGAGGTTGCGATGGCGGCCGGCGCGGACGCCATCATGCTGAAACCGGTGGACCCACAATCGCTGGCGGATCAGATCGAAGTGATCGCAGCGACCCGCTGAGGCGTGGCTTCCCCACCGGTCTTACTCACTCGAGGCAGTCCCTCCGGGCTTCGACTATCGGCCGGACTGCTGTTCGGCTGCCGAAGAAGCCGCCCTGCTCAAACCTCGATAGGCACGGGCGTTGCGTGAGCGGGCACGTCTATTCAATGGAGTGCCCGTGAAACAACGAGTCACCGTCGCTGCGCTCGCCCTGGTTGTCACCCTTGTGCTGGCGTTCGTGACGCTTCCAGCCTGGAAGCCGATCGCCAAGCGATTCAAGTACTTCGTCGTCGCCACGAACGTTTATCAGGATCTGCTTCGGCGAACCGGCCTGCGCCGGGATCAAATCAGCCAGCCGGACTACGCGGCACTCGACCAGAGCGAAGTGCCTGCCTACCTGCGGCGTATCAATTCCACCTTCACGGACTACCAGCGGTACGGCGGGCTCGATGCCGACCGCGTCCGGGGCCGCCGCGTGCTCGAGGTTGGACCGGGCGAAACCATCGGCGTCGCCCTGCGCTTCCTCGGTTCCGGCGCGGAGCATGTGACGGCAGTGGACAAGTTCGTACCCCTCGAACGCTCGGTGTTCCACCAGCAGTTGTACGAGGCGTTAGCCGGCGGCCTACCGGAACCCGAGCGCAGCCGCATACAGACGGTGATGAGCCTCAACCAGGGTGTCTCGCCGGATCAGAAGCGGCTCGAGTACGTGTACGGCGAGGGCATGGAGGAGGTGGCGCGCAGCATGCCGCCGGCGTCGTTCGATATCATCGTGTCGAACGCGGTTCTCGAGGAGATCTACGACAGCGACCAGATGTTCGAGGGGTTCGACCGCCTGCTGAAGCCGGGGGGACGCCAGGTGCACGTCATCGACCTCGGCGATTACGGGATGTTCAGCAAGCATGGCTTTCACCCGCTGGAGTTCCTCACCATCCCGGACGGGGTGTACCGCTACATGGTGGAAGCGAGCGGCCAACCGAATCGGCGACCGCTTCAGTACTATCGCGACGTGGCGAAGCGGTTCGGGTACGACGTCGGGATCTTCCGCACCTGGGTGGTCGGCAACCCCGCGCACCTGAGCGAATACCCCACGGAACTGCAATACGGTCGTCACTACACGGACGACAATCTGCGGCTGGTTCGCGACATCCGGTCGCGGTTGCTCCCGCGCTACCGCACGTTACCGGATGATGACCTGTTGACGCGTAGCGTCCTGATCGTCATGGACAAGGGCGCACAGGAACGCACCGTCGCCCGGCGCTAGAGCGCCGCTATCGTCCCCGGTAGGGGCGTGAGCGGGCGCTACCAAGCAACCGCTGGAATACCCGCAGCGCAGGGTACCGCGTTGCCGCTTTGGCGAGCGCCCAGGAGGCGACCGACATCATCAGAAACCGCTTCAGCAGGAACCACATCGCACTGTCCTCCGTTCACGCATCACGAACGCGTCTGTCTGGAGCATTACAACATCCCTGCCACGACCGCTCGCTGGCGACAGCTCGGCTGCGGTGTGGACAGTCAAGCCACCGTGAACGCCGTGGCCATCAATGTGCCGTCCGGAGCAAGGTAGAAGAGTTCCTTCCCGTCTCTGCGCCACATCGGCTGAATACCTCCGCCGACCGAGACCCGCCACTTGCCGGCCGCCACCGGATAGTTCTGCGCGTACACGTCGTAGGTTCCGGCCTCGTTGGAGGTGTAGGCCAGCCACTTGCCGTTGGGTGAGACACGACCGTGACGAGTGTCTGCCGAGGAATCGGTCAGTCGCGTGGGCTGCCCTGTGCCGTCCAGCGCGATGCTCCAGATTGATGCTGCTCCGAAACGCCCCGAGGAGTAGACCAGTCGATTCGGTGTGGCATCGGTCACTGATCCGGGCAGGTTGGTCTGCAGGACCAGGACCTCGTCACCCGTACCATTGGCGGACCGCCTGAGGATGGCCTGATTGGTGGAGCCGGTGCGCGAAAAGTACACGACCCGACCATCCGCCGCCCACACCGCCGGTTCGTCCACGCCCGCGTTGGATGTGACTCTCATGGGAACCGGCCGTCGCAGATCAAACGTCCAGATGTCGCGGTTCTGGTTCGTGTCAACGACTTCGACGGCGAGACGCGCTCCATCGGGCGACAGGCGTGGGTTTCGACACTCCCCCGGAGCGCCGATGTCGGCGATGGTCTGTCCGCTCCGGTCAACCCAGGTCAGCGTCGACATCAGTGCGTTCGTCCCGTCTGTGCGGTAACCAAGGATGCCCGATTCCGACACGGAGAATGCGCCGGTTCGACCGGTGTTTCCTCCGACTCGAATCCCCTCAGCCACGGCAACCGGACTGCCGACCAACTGCTTGCCTTCCACGTCGAGACGTTGCGCCATGAGCGTCCGTGCCCGGAGAAAAAACAGATACCCGTCGGCGTACTGCGCATTCGAGCCGGACGGCAACAGCAGATGCCGCTCGTTCGAGTCGAGTTCGGATAGGTACAAGCCGCCACCACCGCACGGAGACCCGCGAATCCGGGAACCTCGTTCCCGCGCAGGCGGCGCGGTGCCCGTGGTGGA
>JBKJQZ010000140.1:0-22360 GCA_046594835.1 Acidimicrobiales bacterium
GTGCCGATCTTGCCCGGCATCACGACGTTGTTCAGCGACGCGGGATCGAGACGCCGGGCCAACGCTCCGAGGACCTCGACCTCGCTGCTCGGCACATCGAGTTCGGCGTAGGTCGCAAGCACGCCAAGCCAGCGGCGCAGGCCGCCGTCGTCGCCAACTTCGGCGCGCATCTTTGCCAGCGTCGCGAGCAGGAGGCGACCCTGGTTCTCCGAGCGGGTGAAGTCGCCGTATTTAACCGAGTGACGGTCGCGGCAAAAAGCAAGCGCCTGCTCGCCGTCGAAGTGGTGGTAGCCCTCGGAGAAGTGGGCGCCCGAGAAGTCGTCGTCCATGTTGCGCGGTACGTACACGTCGACGCCACCGAGGTCGTCGACCATGTGGGCGAAGCCCGTAAAGCCCGTCAGCACGTAGTACTCGATAGGCAAGTTGGTGAACTCGCGCACGGTCCGCATCAGGAGGGCGGGTCCGCCCGAGCCCATTGCCGTGTTGATCTTGCCCATCCCCTTGCCCGGAATGTTGACGTAGGTGTCGCGCGGAATGCCCACGATCGTTCCCGAACGCGTCGCAGGGTCGATGGCTACAACGTGCAGCGAGTCGGTGCGCGTCTTGTGCAGGTTCTCCCCAGGCCGGGCATCGGAGCCGACGATCAGAACAAAGACGAGGCCTTCCTTGAGTGGAATGTTGGTGTGGAACGCGAGCGCGCGCCCGTACGCGGAGCCGTTGGCACCGAGTAGCGCCGAGGAACTGCGCGGCGCCGGTATCGGCGCACGGCCGACATCGGGTTCGGGCACCGTGACGGTTGGCGCGGTGCGCTCGATTTGTTCGGTTGTCGTGGTGACTTTGCCAATCACCAGCGCCTTGTGTTCAGGCTTTATTGCCGCGACACCCACGGCAATCATGGCGAGAGCTGCGAGCACGATCGCGAGGTACCTGAGCCGAGGACTCCAGTTGGCGCGCCGGGTGGCTCGATCGGGCCTGCGTTTCAGCGAGTGCGCCATGCACCAACCCACCTGATGCGGAAATTCATTTGGACGCAACCTAGTTTGGGGCATGGCCCCGGTTGCGGCACCGCTTCCACAAGGCGAGGACAAAGTCCACGCTGTAGGCGCAATGTTCGACGCGATCGCCCCGCGTTACGACCTGCTAAATCGCCTTCTCACCTTCCGGCTCGACGTGGGGTGGCGCCGCAAGACGCTTGCGTCGATGTCTTTACCCGCAGGCGGCAACGTCCTCGACATCGCGGCGGGCACCGGCGACATTTGCCGCGAGCTCGATCGCCTCGGCATGAAGCCGATCGCGCTCGACTTGTCCGCGGGCATGCTCCGTAACGCCCGCACCACCGCCCCCCTCGTGCAGGCCGACGCGCGCTACCTACCCGCGGCCACCGCGTCCTTCGACGGGGTGACGTGCGGGTTTGCACTGCGCAATCTCGTGGACCTCACGCAGTGCTTCGCGGAGATGGCCCGCGTACTCAAGCCGGGTGGTTCGCTTGCGCTGCTCGAGGTCTCGGCGCCGACGAACCCGATCCTGGCGATGGGCCACAAGCTGTATTTCGGCAAGGTCGTTCCGTTCGTAGGTGGCCTGATCTCCGACGCCGCCGCCTACCAGTACCTCCCAAAATCGGTTGCCTACCTGCCGCCCGTGCCCGACCTCCTCGCGCAGATCGAGCGGGCCGGGTTCACCTCCGTTGAGCGACGTCAGCTGACCGGAGGCATCGCGCAGCTCATCACCGGCCGACGCACCGCGTAGTGGAGATCACCACGCTGCTCGCCGGTCTACGCGATGACGACTTTGTCGTGCTTGGCGGACGCACCGGCGGCTTCGTCGCCCGCGGCGAGCGAGCGCGTATCGATCTACCGGCGGGCCTCGCCGAAGCGAACCTCGGTGAGCGCGTCGGCAACGAACTCGCGTCGCTCGGCTCGGACGCGATCGCACTGGGCGCGCTCCCGTTCAATTCGGTCGTCGCGACGACGCTGGTCGTGCCGAACGAAATCTGGTTTGCGTCCAACGGCGTCGGGCCAGATCCGTCGAGCGACGCCGCCGAGTTGTCACCCGACGGATTCACCCTCACACCCTCGCTGTCGCACCCCGACTGGTGTGACCTCGTCGCCGACGCAACCGACGCCATCGACCGCGGCGAGTTTGAGAAGGTCGTACTGGCGCGCGCCGTAGAGGTACTGGCCAACCGCCCGATCGTCGTGCCCGACGTGGTGCGGCGCCTCCACAACCTCTACCCGTCGTGCACGACGTTTTCGATCGACGGGTTCGTCGGCGCGAGCCCTGAGTTGTTGATCAGCCGCAACGGCAGCGAGGTTGTGTCGTACCCCCTCGCCGGTACGACTGCGCGCGTTGGTGATCCCGACGCCGACGCCGCCGCCGCCGCCGCGCTGCTCGCATCAGCGAAGGACCGCGCCGAACACCGCCTCACCGTGGACGGGGTTGCCGACGCGCTGGGACCGTGGTGCGCAACCGTGACCGTGCCCGACGGGCCGGGCGTGGTTGCGCTGCGCAACGTGACCCACCTCGGCACCCGTATCACCGGTGCGCTCCATGACCCGTCGACCTCTGTGCTCGACCTCGTGGCCGCGCTACATCCCACCGCCGCCGTGGGCGGGCAACCGAGCCGCGCCGCGTTGGGCTGGCTTGCACAACACGAACGCCTCGATCGTGGTCGCTACGCCGGCCCCCTCGGCTGGGTCGACGCCGCGGGTGACGGCGAGTGGTGGGTCGGGATCCGTTGCGCCGAGATCGACGACAATCGGGCCGTACTGCGCGCCGGCTGCGGCATCGTGGCCGGGTCAGAACCGGCGGCTGAGCTGATGGAATCCCAGCTCAAGCTGCAGGCAGTGCTAGCGGCTCTCGTCCGCCCGTAGCGCTGCGGCAACCGCAACGTGGGCGGCGCGGTGCGTCGCCGTGGCGCTGCTCTGAGGCACGCGTCGCACGTCGACCGTGACCCCGGGGACGGACCCCGCTACCGCGTCGAGGTCGAGGCCGTGGGGTGTCGTGAACAGCTGTGTGAAGGTGGCGGGGTCGAGGCCGTTTGCTTGCGGGAGGAAATCGAAGATCGCGCCGCCGTCGTTGTCGATCACGACGTAAGCCAGGTTGGACAGATCGGTCGCGGCGCGCAGACCGCCGACGTCGTGGAGAAAGGCAAGGTCACCGAGCACTGCGGTCACGTTGTGATGGGGCTGGGCCCACGCGATGCCGGCCACCGTCGACACAAGACCGTCGATGCCGTTCGCACCGCGGTTACTCAAGACGGTCACCCCCTCACGCGCTCCGCCGAACCACTCCAGGTCGCGCACCGGCATCGAGGACGCGACGAACACGATGTCATCGGCGTCCGCATTGGCGTAAAGCGCGCGGACGATGCCCGACGCGCTCGCTTCGTGCGCGGCGTCGGCGAACACCGACGCGATGGCCTCCTGCGCCCGAGCCTCGGCCCGCACCCAACTCGCAACCCAGTCGCTCTCTTGCGCGTCTTCGGCCACCGGTGAGACCGAGCCGCGCACGACCCGCGCGGCGACACGCGCTGGGTCAGGCCACGCCCCGAACGGATCGACCACCACGTGTTCCGCGCCACTGCTCGCGAGCCACTCGTTCACCACCCGGCTCGCCCACGGCTCGCCCACGTGCAACACGACATCAGGGGTGTGCGCGTCGGCAAACGCGGCATCGCGCAGGAGGGCGTCGGCGGCCGCGATCGTCAACGAGTGCCACACGCGTGCACCCGAGCGCGGGTCAGCCAAGATCGGCCACCCGAGTTGTTGGAGGGTGCCCGCGCGCGGCGCGCCGGCGCCAGCCACCACGAGTCCACGCTTGCCGCGCAGCCCAAGTGGCGTGAGTCCGGGTGGCGCCGAGTCAACGCTGTGCCACGGCGCACCGTGCGCACGACCCTCGACCGGCGTGACGGGTCCGTCCGCGAGCAATGGTTCGCGGAACGCGAGGTTGAGGTGCACGGGCCCCGCGCCGGTTACGTGCGAACGCGCGTCAAGTTGCGCGCGTGACGCGAGCGAGCGCCACGCACCGGCAGACGCCTCGTCGGGCACACCCGGCGCCGCGCTGAACCTGGTTAGCCCGTCGAACAGCCGCACCTGCTCGATGGTCTGCGGCGCGCGTACGTCCATCGCCTCCCAGGGACGGTCCGCGGTGGCCACGATCATGGGAACTCGCGCGTAGTGCGCCTCGACCACCGCAGGCAGCAATTCGGCGGTCGCGGTGCCGCTCGTGGTGACCACAACTGCAGGCCGGCCCGTCGCCATGCCAACGCCGAGCGCGAGGAATCCGGCCGATCGCTCGTCAAGCACGACCCGGGTTTGGAGTTCGGGACGCGCCGCGAGCGCGACCGCGAGAGGCGTTGAGCGACTACCCGGCGCGATCACCGCGTGGGTCAGCCCACCACGGATCCACTCGTCGACGAGGGTGGCGCAGAATCTGGCCTGTACGGTCATGCGCGATGGCCCGGTTGATTCTCGTGCACGGCTTCACCCAGACCGCCGCGTCGTGGGACGCGATCGAATATCGCCTCGGCGTGCTCGGCCACGAGGTAGTGGCCCTGGACGCGCCGGGCCACGGGCGTCACTCCGACACCCACCTTGATTTGTGGAAGAGCGCCGATCTGCTCGCGGCCGAAGGCGGCGCAGGCACGTGGGTTGGCTACTCGATGGGTGGACGCCTCGCGCTGCACGTCGCCCTGGCCCATCCTGCACTCGTAGAACGCCTCATTCTCGTGGGAGCGACCCCAGGAATTGAGCGCGTAGCGGACCGACTCGAGCGCCAGGCCGCCGACGAATCGCTGGCCGAGGAACTCGAGCGCGACGGGCTCGAAGCGTTCTTGGCGCGTTGGCTCGCACAACCACTCTTCGCCACGCTGTCCGACGACAACGCCGGCCTCGACGCGCGTCGCGCGAACACGGTGTCGGGCCTCGCGGCAAGTCTCCGGCTGATGGGCACGGGCGCCCAGGATTCGTTGTGGCCGCGCCTGCCCGAGATCACCGCGCCGACGCTGCTGGCGGTCGGCGCGCTCGACCCGAAGTTCACCGCTATCGCGGAACGCATGGCGCAGGAGATGCCCGACGCGCACGTCGGCTCGTTCAACGGCTGCGGGCACGCCTGTCACCTCGAAGCGACTGACCGGTTCGTGGCCGAGGTCGACGCCTTTGTCAACGAACCACTAACCCCACGCTGAGCGCGATACCGCCGACAATCTGCAGTGTTGAGGTTCGCATCAACACCGTGACGAGGTCGCGTCCGGTTGCACCCTCGCCGACGGGCTTGCCCGCGCGCCGCACAAATGGGATCGCGATGATCGCGAGGGGCGTAACGAAGATGCCGATCAGGATGCTGACCGCGAGCGATCCGATGTAGAGCACGCGCGTCCTCTGATCGCCCAGACGCACCGCGAGAGTGCGCTTGCCTGATTCGGCGTCGCCCACGCGGTCGCGCAGGTTGTTCACGACCAACAACGCCGTCGCCCAGAGGCCCACGACCACACCGGCGAGCAGGCTGCGACCGGTCACCCGCTCGATCTGTACGTAGGTAGACCCCGCGGTCGCCACCAGGCCGAAGAACACGAACACGAAGAGTTCGCCGAGGCCGGCGTAGCCGTAGGGACGCGGCCCGCCCGTATAGAACCAGCCGGCGAGGATCGCAGCGGCGCCCACAAAGACCAGCTCCCAGCCCGCGGCTGCACACAGCGCGAGGCCAAACGCTGCGGCAACGGCGAAGGACAAGATTGCGGCGCGCTTCACGGCTTCGGGTGATGCGAGCTTCTGGCCGACGAGCCGCACCGGCCCAACGCGCACGTCGTCGGTGCCCCGAATGCCGTCGGCATAGTCGTTCACGTAGTTGGTGCCAACCTGCACACCAACCGCAACGATCAACGCGGCGACCGCGCGCCACCAGATCACGTGCTCGGTTGCGTTGTACGCGGCGGCGGTACCCACCGCTACGGGGACGATCGCAGCGGGAAGCGTTCGCGGTCGCGCCCCCTGGATCCACTTCTTCATAACGACGCTTACGCTAACGGGCGTGCCCCGGCTCATTGCGATCGACGCAGATGGGCCCGCCTTCGTCGACGCGATGCGCAACGCATGGGCCAACGGCAACGCCGTCGCTCCGATCGATCCGCGCCTACCTGCTACGGCGCGCGTGGCGGCCTTACGCGCGCTGCGCGTGGACGAACCAGTCGAAACCGGCGACGCTCTCGTGCTCGCAACGAGCGGCACCAGCGGCGAGCCGAAGGGCGTGGTCCTGACCCACGATGCGATCGCCGCGTCAGCCGTGGCGTCGAACGACGCGCTGGGAGTCACCGGCGCCGACCGGTGGTGGGTGTGCCTCCCGCTCGCGCACATCGGGGGGCTGTCGGTGGTGCTACGGGCGCTGGAGGCGGGCACGGGATTCGGGTTCGACGAAGCCAGCGCAACGTTGGTATCGCTCGTGCCGACGATGCTCGCCCGCAACGACGTCGCGCAGTTTCGGCGTGTTCTGCTCGGCGGCGCGGCCGCACCCAACGAGCTCGCGCCGAACGTCGTACGCACCTACGGGATGACCGAGACCGGCAGCGGCGTCGCCTACGACGGGCGCGCCCTTGCAAACGTCGAACTGCGCGTTGCCGACGGCGAGATCCAGGTGCGGGGCCCGATGCTGCTGCGTTGCTACCGCGACGGCACCGACCCGAAGGACGCCGACGGCTGGTTCGCGACCGGCGACGCTGGCTCGCTTACCGACGACCTCCTGCACGTGACCGGCCGCATCGGCGACGTGGTCAACACCGGCGGCGAAAAGGTGTGGCCCCTCGCGGTCGAGCGCGCCCTCGAAGGTGTGGCTGGTGTGCGCGAACTCGCCATCGGCAAACGCCCCGACCCGGAGTGGGGCGAGCGCGTCGTGGCCTTCGTAGTGCCCGACGGAACCGCGCCGCCGACGCTCGAGGTCCTCCGCGCCAAGGTCAAGGAAACCCTGCCCGCCTACGCGGCCCCCAAAGAACTGGTCCTCCTCGACGCCCTCCCCCGCACGTCGTCCGGGAAGGTCAAACGCAACGGCCTGTGATTATTGGTAGCGGTCTTTGCTACCAATAATCACAGGCCGCAAAAACGAGGCACTTAGCCGCCGCCCATGAGGAGCGCGCCGCCGTCGATAACCATCAGTTGACCGGTCATCCAGGATGCGGCGTCGCTCGCAAGGAAGACCGCGGCGCCGGAGATGTCGTCGGGCTCGCCGATGCGCTTGAGCGGTAACCGCTTCGCCATCTGATCGCCCGCCGCGTCGACCAGTGCCTTGGCGAAGTCGGTCTTGACCAGACCGGGACAGATCGCGTTAACACGTGCCTTCGCGCCGAGCTCGATCGCCAAGATGCGCGTGAGGTGAATGACCGCCGCCTTGGTCACGTTGTACCAACCGATCGCCGCCCCACCCGACAGGCCGCCGATCGACGCGATGTTGATTATCGACGCGCCGTCGCGCAAGCCGAGGCCCGCCTCGACCGCCAGCTGGCTCCAGCGCAGCGCCGCCCACTGGTTGACCTGCACGGTCTTGTCGGCGCGCGCCTTGTCGATGCCGAGGATGGGGCCCATGTACGGGTTCGTTGCCGCGTTGTTGACGAGGATGTCGATGCCACCCATGCGCTCGACGGTGGCCGCGACGCACGCCGCCGCCTCGTCGTCGTTGCCCGCGTTCGCCGCGAACCACTGCGTGTCATGACCGATTTCCTTCGCGGTGACTTCGAGGTCTTCGGCCTTGCGCGACGAGATCATCACGTGCGCCCCGGACTCGGCCATCGAGGTCGCGATGGCGCGTCCGATCCCCCGCGAGCCCCCGGTGATAAGTGCCACTTTGCCGTCAAGTCGTAGATCCATCCGGCGAAACCTAGTGTCGGGCGCATGGAGCCGATCTTCCACATCGCCTCGGCGCTCGACTGGGCATCGGCCGCGGCGACGGGCGTCTACGTCAAGTCGACCCTCGACAAAACCGTCGAGGAAGAGGGCTTCATTCACGCGTCGTACGACCACCAACTCGAAGGCGTTGCGCAGCGCTACTACCAAGGCGTGACGGTGCCGCTGGTGTTGCTCACGATCGACCCGTCGCTCGTCGCCCACGAGATCAAAATCGAGAACGGCTACCCGCACATCTACGGGCCGTTGAATACGAACGCCGTCGTGCGCGTTGAGCCGTTTCAGCCATGAGTAACCGCCTCGCCAACCAAGCCAGCCCGTACCTGCGCCAGCACAAGGACAACCCGGTCGACTGGTATCCCTGGGGCGAGGAAGCCTTCGCGCTGGCCGCCGACACCGATCGACCGATCCTGTTGTCGATCGGGTACAGCGCGTGCCACTGGTGTCACGTGATGGCGCACGAGTCCTTCGAGGACGACGCGACCGCGAAGGTGATGAACGAGTTGTTCGTCAATATCAAGGTTGACCGCGAGGAGCGCCCCGACGTCGACGCCGTCTACATGGACGCCACGCAGGCCATGACGGGCCGCGGCGGCTGGCCCATGACCGTGTTCATGACCGCCGACGGACGGCCCTTCTACTGCGGCACCTACTTCCCGCCCGAGCGTCGCCACGGCATGCCGAGCTTCGGCGACGTGATGACCGCCGTCAGCGACGCGTGGATCAACAAGCGCGAGGACGTGCTCGAGCAGGCCGACCAGATCACCGAGTCCGTGCAGGAACGATCAAGCGGCGGCTTCCGCGTCAAGAGTTCGCTCTCCATCGCCGAGCAGCGCGGCGAGTCTGATCCGTTCCCTGCCGCGGTGCAGTTGTTGCTCGCCAACCACGACGACCGCCTCGGCGGCTTCGGCGGGGCCCCCAAATTCCCCCAACCCTCGATGCTCGACGCCCTGCTGGTGGGCGCGCTCGAGGGCGACCCGCACGCAGCGCAGGCCGCAACCCGCACGCTTGACGCGATGGCCGCAGGCGGGATCCACGATCACCTCGGCGGCGGGTTCTCCCGCTACTCCGTCGACGCCCGCTGGCTCGTCCCGCACTTCGAGAAGATGCTCTACGACCAGGCCGGGTTCGTGAAGGTCTTCACGCACGGCTTTCAGCTCACCGGTAACGACTGGTACCGCACCGTGGTCGAGCGGACGGTCGCCTACGTGCTGCGTGACCTTGGCCTCGACGGCGGTGGCATCGCGTCGGCCGAGGACGCCGACAGCCAAGGCGAGGAGGGGCTCTTCTACACCTGGACGCCGGAGGAGATTCGCGCCGTAGTGCACGACGACCCGCTCGCCGACGAGCTGATGGCGTTCTACGGGGTTGTGCCAGCCGGTAACTTCGAGGGGCGCACGATCTTGTTCCGCCCGCTCGGCGCCGACCCCGCCGTTCCCGCGCATATCGCCCAGGCCGGCGAACGACTGTTCGCGCACCGCGCCACCCGCATCCGGCCGCTCCGCGACGACAAGGTCATCACCGAGTTCAACGCCATGTTCCTAGCGGCCCTCGCCGAGGCGGGCGCCGCGTTGGGCCGAGCCGACTGGGTCGGGGCGGCTGCGGAGATCGCCGACTTCCTGCTCGCCAACCTGCGCAGGCCTGACAGCCGCTGGATGCGCGCCTGGCAGGCCGAGTCCGGTGCGCAGCACCTCGCAGTGGCGAGCGACCTCGCGTGGCTTGTCGAAGCCTTCACCCGCCTGGCCGAGGCGACGGGTGAGCCCCGCTGGATCACCACCGCCCGCGCCGCCGCGGATCAACTTCTCGAGCTGTTCTGGGACCCAGCCGAGGGCGGCCTGTTCACGGTCGGCCGCGACGCGCCGGCGCTGGTGGCTAATCCCAAAGAGACCTACGACGGAGCGACGCCGTCGGCCAACGCGGTGGGCGCCCTCGCCCTCACCCGCCTGGGTGCGCTCACCGGTGAGGCGCGGTACATCGAGCACGCCCGGGCGATCATCGCCGGACTCCCGGTAGGCGAACACCCAGCCGGCTTTAGCCACGCCGCGTTTGTCGCCCACCTCCACGCCGCTGGCACCACTGAGGTGGTCATCCCGGGCCGCGGCGCCGAAGCGATGGCCCTGGTTCATGCCTACCGGGCCGCGTGGCGCCCGCTCGCCGTGCTGGCCTGGGGCGAAGCCTACGACTCGCCGCTGTGGACGGGTCGCTCCGAAACCAACGCGTACGTGTGCCGCAACTTCGTCTGCGACATGCCCGTGCAGACCACAGAGGCCCTCACCGCTCGCCTCTGAGCAGGACCATCCACCAATGGCGTTGTCCACAGGACGAACATTGTTACGTGGCTGTTGCACAGAGCCCGAGCCATCCGGCCTTCCGTAAGCCGGTCGTACCCGTCGGCGCACGGGTACGACTGCTCTTACTCGCGCCTGGCGAGGGCGAGGCCGCGTGCGTCGACCTCGACACCGGCGGCCTCGTGTGGGCCACGTGGGATGTCGAGTCCGCCACCGTTGTACCGATTCGGTTGAAGGCGCTCGACGTGCTGAGCGCACGCACCGTCCTCAACCCTGTCACTCCCGATCCGCTGCGACCCGAGACGATCGAATTGATCGACGCACCGGTCGCCATCGGCAAACTGCGCGGACGTCGCGCCCAGAAGCTGCTGACGCCGCTGCACCACCCCGAGAAGGACCAGTTGCTCGGCTTCGCCGGGCCGGCGGTCCCGTACTGGACCCTCGCGGGCGATCACCCGTCGATGACCATCGTCGCGCCGCACGGCGAGATCATCCTCGTGCCCTCCGACGAAGGCGTCGCCGTGCGGTTCCGCTTCCGCGGCATGGTCCACGAACTTCCCTGCACCGATCCGGTTGCGACCGAGGTCGTGGAAAAGAAGCAGGGCGCCGTGAAAGCCAAGCGCCGGTTGTTGGTGACCTTGAGCACCCCCTACTTGGGGCACTGCTACAAGGTCGCTTCTGCTCTGTTGCCTGCTTAGGCCGCGAAAGCCGACGCGAAGCGTTCGGTCGTGAGCGCCTTGGCCGTCGCCTCGTAGGCCAGCTCCGCCACGCGCTCGAGGCCGTCGGGCCGCATCAGGTTGAGCCCATGGTGACGGATCTCCGACGACGACGGACGGAACATCAACACGTCGACCCCGCGTCGCTTCGCCAACGCAGTCTCGGCGTGCAGCATGCGGGCGGGGATGCGCCGCACGATCTGGCCGAGCGGGCCGGGCGGGAGCGCGGTGTCGAAGGCCATCGGCACCACGCCGATGATGCGGTCCACGCCCGCCTGCACCCCGAGGTCGAGGTTGCTCGTGGAGTGCGCGCCGCCGTCGATCAGGCTACGTCGCCCCACCTGCACGGGCGGGTAAATCCCCGGTACCGCAGCACTGGCGAGAACGGCCCGAGGCAGATCGACCTTCGGCGCGCCAGCGCGGCCAAGCACGAGACGCCGACCGCTGACGATGTCGACGGTCGTGAGCCACAGCGCCTTCTCGGGCCACTCGTTCGGCAGTTCCTCGCTGAAGCGACGCCGGCCCTCCTCCATGGCGAAGAGCCCGCCCGGGAAGATCGACTTGAGAAACCCGGGGGGCTGGAAGGGGAACGGCGAGACGGCGCGCCCGAGCACGTAGGCCGAGCCGATGGCGTGGCGCGCAATCCCCAGCGGTCCGCCAAAGCGCGGCACGAACATTTCGGGCTCGTGCCCCTCGGAACGACCAAGCGAGCCGAGCTTTGGGTGCTTCCCGCGTGCGAGCAGCCACATGTCTTCGGTGGTCATGCCGGTACGCAGGTATGCGCCAATGACCGATCCGGCGGACGTGCCGATGATTACCTCGGCATCGTCAGGCGTGAACCCGGCCTCGACCTCAAGCGCGCGTAGGACACCGGCGTGATAGGCGAGACCGACCGTGCCCCCACCGCCGAGGACAAGAGCAGTTTTGATGGGAGGCGCTACTTGGGAAGCTTGCTACCGGCGAGGTCTTCAGCCATCGCCCAACCGAAGGCGATCAGGTAATCGCCCTTCTCACGGTTGAGCGGGGCGAAGTACTCGGCCACCTCGGGCTTGATCGACTCGGGCTTGAGGGCCTCGTGGTCGAGCACGCCCGGAGTGGTGTCGTCGCCGGTGACGATGAAGCTGCGGTCGTCGATGCGGCCTTCGGCGCCGAAGCGCTTCGCCAGACGACGACTCCAGGCGCGCTCTTCACCGGTGGTCTTGTGGTCGGGCTGCGGGCAGACATCGTCAAGCCCCTTGAACGCGTTGAACGCGCCTGCGTCGATCATCTTGGTGCCCACGACCACGTCTTCATCTGGGAACGCCATAAGCGCCCGGCGATACATGTTGGCCATGAGTGCCTTGAGCGCCGATTCCCGCTTCGCCGAGCGTTTCACCGACGCGAGGCCGATCAGCAGGCACGGCGTGCCGCCGATCCGCTCGAGGGTGCAAAACGCGAAGCCGTGCAGTTTCCCGGCCTCGCGGGCCTGGCTAACCAGAACCCATTCCTCCCGATTTTTGGACAGCACGCCGATTTCGTAACCGGCGGGCCCTCCCGTACACGTGTCGGCCAATTCGGCCAGCTCTGCATCGCTCAACGCGGTGCAGTCCTTGGTTTCGATTTCGATCGCCATGGACCTCAGAACTCTCCTCGGCGGCTGCTACTTGACCGCTCGGTCAGTTTATTCGGTCCGCGGCCAACATTTCACATGACAGCTCCAGGACCGAGCAGAACTTTCAGTTCGGAGATGAGCACGGAGCTCGGATTGACCCGGAATTCGCTGGGGAGACGAACGTGCAGGTCACCGCTGTGAATGACCACATCTGCACCCCCGGAATGCTCCAAAAGCAGGGCCTTTAACTGCTCCACGATGGCGTCTGTGAGGCGTCCAGGAGGAATTTGTAAATCAAGCCGCGTTTCGGCCTCAAAGTTGATTTCGGGCCGCCGGACTTCCAGACAGGTGAGTTTCGGCTCGTCGTCGCGCTTGTCGACGCGGGCCTTCACACACACGATCGCGTCGTCGGTGAGCAGCGAGCCCCACTCCTCCATGGTGCGCGGAAACACCATGACTTCGATCGCGCCGTCGAGGTCTTCGAGCACGAAGGTGGCCATCAGCTTGCCGGCCTTGGTCCACTTCCGCTGCAGCGCCGTGACCACGCCACCGACGGTGCGCATCGCACCGTCCTCAAGTTCCCTGGCCTCAGCCACCCCGCAATCCACCAGGCGACGGAGGGTCGCTTCTGCGCCCCGCAACGGGTGATCCGACACGTAGAGGCCGAGCATTTCCTTCTCGAAGGCGAGACGGGTCATCTTGTCGAACTCGACGTCGGGGATCGGGACCCGGGTGTCGTCCCAGCTCGGCTCGCCCGCGTCGTCGATCGTGTCGAACAGGCTCATCACACCTACGTCGCGCTCGCGACGGCGCTGGAGTACGAGATCAACGATCGCCTCGGCCGCCAGGCACAAGCCCTGCCGCGGGTGGCCGAGCGAGTCAAAGGCGCCCGACTTGATCAGCGAGTCGACGGATCGTTTGTTCAACACGATCGGGCTAACGCGCTGACAGAAGTCGTAAAAGTCGATGAAGGGTCCGTTGGCCTCGCGCTCGGTCACCATGAACTCAACGAGGTTCTGGCCGACGTTGCGCACCGCGGCCATGCCGAACGGGATCGTCCGTTCCACGGCACCGAACCCGGCGATTGACACGTTGACGTCAGGCACCTGCACCTCGATGCCGAGGGTGCGGCACTCCGAGAGGTATTTCGCGGTTGCGTCTTTGTCGTCGCGCACGGAGGTGAGCAGCGCGGCGAAGTACTCCACCGGGTGGTGCGCCTTGAGCCACGCGGTCTGCCACGAGATCAGTCCGTAGGCGTAGGTGTGGCTCTTGTTAAAGGCGTAGTCGGCGAAGGGCTCGATGATGTCGAAGAGTTCTTTGCCGAGCTTGGCGCCGTAGCCGGTGGTCTCGCAGGCCTGCACGAACTTCTCGCGCTCGGCCGCCATGATCGCCCGGACTTTCTTGCCCGCAGCCTTGCGCAAGTTGTCTGCTTCAGCCAGCGAGTAGCCCGCGAAGCGCTGGGCGACGCGCATCATCGACTCTTGGTAGATCATCAGCCCGTAGGTGTCGCCGAGCAGTTCCTCCATCTCGGGATGGATGTACTCAATCGGCTTGCGGCCGTTCTTGCGGTCGGCGTAGTCGTAGTGCATGTTCGCCGCCATCGGCCCCGGCCGATACAGCGCGAGGAGAGCGGACACATCGTCAAAGCAGGTGGGCGCCAGCGCCCGTACGAGCGCGCGCATCGGCCCACTTTCAAGCTGGAACACCCCGATCGTTTCGCCGGTGCGCAACAACGCGAGCGTGGGGGGATCTTCGAGCGAAACGTCATCGATCGCAGGCCGGTCGCCCGTGTTGGCCTCGATCAGGTCGAGGGCCTGCTCGATGACGGTGAGGTTGCGCAGGCCAAGGAAGTCCATCTTGAGAAGCCCGAGCTTCTCGATGACCGGACCTTCGTACTGGGTGACGATGGGGGCGTCCGCCGGGTCGACGCCCGATTCGGGCTTGCGCTGCACCGGGCAGTACTCCATGAGCGGCTCACGTGAGATCACGACCGCGGAGGCATGGATGCCCGACTGGCGGCGGAGGCCCTCGAGACCCTTGGCGACGTCGATCACCTTTTTGGCATCCGGGTCGGTCTCGTACATGGTGCGCAGTTCGCTGGCCATCTTGAAGCCACCCTCGTGCATCGGATCAAGCTTGAGGCAGGCGCCGATGGGCGTGTCGCGGCCCATGATCAGCGGCGGCATCGCCTTCGCGATCTTGTCGCCCACGATGTAGGGGTAGCCGAGCACGCGGGCCGCGTCGCGCACGGCGGCCCGGGCCTTGATAGTGGAGAACGTGACGATCTGGGCGAGGCGGTCGCGGCCGTACTTGTCGGCCACGTACTTGATCATTTCGCCGCGGTAGCGCTCGTCGAAATCCTTGTCGATGTCGGGCATCTGCTTGCGACCCGGGTTAAGGAAGCGCTCGAAGAGCAAGTCGAAGCGGATCGGGTCGAGGTTGGTGATGCCGAGGCAGTACGCCACGCAACAGCCCGCAGCCGAGCCACGACCGGGGCCGACCCGAATGCGGCGCTCGCGCGCGTGACGGATGAGGTCGCCCACGATGAGGAAGTAGGCGGAAAAGCCCATCTCACCGATGACCTTGAGCTCGTAGTCGAGACGGTCGGTTACCGAGCGCTCGAGCACCTCGCCGTAGCGCTCGCGTGCGCCCTCATAGGCCCAGTGGCGCAGGTACTCGGCGTCGTCGCTGAAGCCCGGCGGCAGCGGGAACTCCGGCAGCAGGGCGCGGTCAAAGTCCATGGTGACATTGGCCCGCTCGGCGATCCACAGCGAGTTGTCACAGGCCTCGGGAACGTCCTTGAACAGGTATCGCATCTCGGCGGCGCTCTTGAAGTAGTGCTCGTCGCCGTGGAAATGGAACCGGTTGGGGTCGTCCATTGTTGCGTTGGTCTGGACGCACAACAGCGCGTCGTGCGAGGCCGCGTCGGCGCGGTCGGTGTAGTGGCTGTCGTTGGTGGCGAGCAGCGGCGCCTGGATCTCCCGCGCGATTTCGAGCAGCAGCGGATTCGTACGGATCTGCTCCTCAAGCCCGTGATCCTGCAACTCGATGAAGAAGTTGTCGCGACCGAAGATGTCCTGGAGTCGGCCGGCGAGCTTGGTGGCCCGACGCACGTCGCCCTGCAACAGCGACTGCAACACCACGCCACCGAGGCACCCCGAGGTGGCCATGACGCCCGCCGAGTGACGCTCGAGCAGCTCCCAGTCGAGGCGGGGTTGGTAGTAGTAGCCCTCCAGGAACGCAAAGCTCGAAAGCTTCATCAGGTTCTGGTAACCCGCGTTGTTCTCGGCCAGCAGCGTCAGGTGGTAGTAGAGCTTCTGCTTGCCGTCGCCCGTGTCGCCGCCGCCGTCGTCCACGCGACCGCGTCGGGGCGGACGATCGAAGCGGCTCTCGCCGGCCATGTACGCCTCGAACCCGATGATTGGGTTGATGCCCTGCTTCTTGCACGCCTCGTAGAAGTCGACGGCCCCGTACATGTTGCCGTGGTCGGTGATCCCTACTGCGGGCTGGCCATCAGCGGCGGCGGCGGCCACGACGTCAGACACGCGCGCCGCGCCGTCGAGCATCGAGAACTCGGTGTGCAAATGCAGGTGGGTGAACGACTTGCCCACGAGGCCTCCGGGTCATCCACAGCCTGTGGACGAACTACATAGGTGTGATTACGTGCCGCGACCGTATCGCGTCCGTCAACCCCGCCGTCCGAGCCGCCCGCGTCGTGCACTGCTGACGGCATTTTCGACGCCTACGGCGCAAAACCCCGTCAGCTGGCCGCTAGAGGTACTGGCCGGGGCGGGCTTCGCCGTCGGGCCCGGTGCCGATGGCGGGGCGACGCATGCCTTCGAGTTCGTTGCGGGCCGCCATTTGCTGGGCGAAGAGCGTGGCCTGGATGCCATGGAACAGGCCTTCGAGCCAGCCGACGAGCTGCGCTTGGGCCACCCGCAGCTCGGCGTCCGAGGGCGCCTCGGCTCCGAAAGGCAGCGCGAGGCTCGCCAGTTCGGTCTGGAGATCGGGGGACATCCCCTGGGCGAGTTCCTTCACGGAGGTCTCGTAGATCTCGCGCAGCCGTAGCCTTGCCTTTTCGTCGAGCGGCGCAGCCTTGGCCTCGTCGAGCAGCTGCTTGAGCATCGAACCGATGCGCATCAGCTTGGCGGGCTGGCTGATGGTTTCGTGCTCCACGCCGTCGATCGGGGGCGCGTCTACAACCTCGAGCGGGGGCGAACTTTGCGAATCCTGCGCGTTGCTCATACGCCACGCCACGGTAGTGCCGTCCGTGGCCACGTACGATTCGTGGCGTGAAGGTGTCTACCCGCGGCGATTACGCCAGCCGAGCGCTACTCAGCCTCGCGTTGCGCGAGAGCGGCGGGCCCACCTCGGTGCGCGACATCGCGGAGCGCACTGGCCTCCCCCAGCCCTACCTCGAACAGATTCTTCTCGCGCTCAAGGGTGCGGGCCTCGTGCGGTCCAAGCGCGGCGTGGGCGGCGGCTACGTGCTTGCCCGCACGCCCGCGGAGATCACGCTCGGCGAGATCGTTGCTGCGGTGGACGGGCCCATCGTGGCTGGCGACTTCGGCGAGCCACACACCAACGGCGCGTGCGACCACGAAGGTCAGTGCGTGTTGCTGGGCGTGTGGGCCGACGTTGGCCAGCACATGCGGCACCTACTTGACAGCTTCACGCTCGAGCAGATGGTTGACGCGGCCCGCGGCACCACCGCAGTGCCCGCAGCCGCGCCGTAACGAAGGCGCTTAGCTGAGCCGGCTCAGAACCTCGGCGAGATCGTCGGGTAGCGGCGCGGTCCACTCCATCGGCTCGTCGGTGATGGGATGGGTGAGCGCGAGATGCTCGGCGTGCAGGAACGGTCGCTCGCAGCGCAACGCCGGACGGGCGCGGCCATAACGCGTGTCGCCCACCACGGGGTGACCGATCGCCGCGAGGTGTACGCGGATCTGGTGGGTGCGCCCTGTCTCGAGGCGGCACCACAACAACGTGAGCGGTACGGGCGTCGCGAACCGCGCGAGTACCTCGTAGTGCGTGCGCGCTTCTCGGCCGTCGGCGACCACCGCCATCTTGGTGCGCTCACGCGTTGACCGGCCGATGGGCGCTTCGATCACGCCGTCTTCGCCCTTCACGTCACCCCAGGCCAGCGCGCGGTACTCACGGGTGACCTCGCGGTTGCCCAGCATCTCGACGAGGACCTCGCGGGCTTCTTCAGTACGCGCCACGACCATGAGGCCCGACGTACCGCCGTCGAGACGGTGCACGATGCCGGGGCGATCGGCCTCGCCAACGTCTGCAATCTTGGGATACCGGGCGAGCAAGCCGTTGGCGAGCGTGCCGCCAGGGTTACCGGCGCCCGGGTGCACCACAAGCCCCGCTGGCTTGTTGACCACGATGATGTGTTCGTCTTCGTAGACCACGGAAAAGTCGATTGACGCGTCTGGTGCGAGGCCAGGCGCAACGGCCTCGGGCAACTCTGCGTTGATCTCGTCGCCGTCGGCGACGCGTGCACTGCCCTTGCGCGCGACGGTGCCGTTGACGCTGACTGCGCCAGCGCCGATCAGGTCGGTGACTTCTTGGCGGGACAAGCCCGACTCAAGCGCGACGACCCGGTCGAGCCGCTCCCCCGCTACTACCTCATTGACTGTGACGCGCATTGCGCTCCTCGCGAAAACTAATCACGACCATCAGCACTATTCCGAAAAACAGCGACATGTCGGCCACGTTGAAGACCGGCCACCAACGGGCGATCTCCATGAAGTCGATCACTCGACCCCCATTTGGCCGCGCTAGTCGATCGACCAGATTTCCCGACGCGCCACCGATGATCAGCCCGAACATCACCGCACGCGCCCGCGCCTGTCGCGTCCACAGCGCATAGCCAATCAGGCCGACCACGGTGACCGACGCCAACGCGGTAAAGACCCCGCTACGACCGGACCCAACGCTGAAGGCAGCGCCTGAGTTATACGTAAGGACGAACCGGGCGCCGAGCAAGAGGCGCACCGGGCCGTCCTCGAGCGAAGACTCGGCGACCGTCTTGGTTATCTGGTCAACGGCAACCGAGGCCGAGGCAACACCGAGAACTGCCAGTGCCGAAACAACCCGCGGCGTTCGCGACGTGCTGTTTCGCGGCGCTAGCGACGTGAGAGTCCGCCGGTTTTGCATGCAATGCACTGGCGGGCGTACGGCAAGGCCTCGAGGCGCGCCTTGAGAATGTTCTGACCGCAGGTCTCGCAGGCGCCGTAGGTGCCCCGCGACATCTTGCGGAGCGCGTCGTCGATCTCCTCGACGATGCCCTGCGCCTGCAATGCGAGCGCGAGGTCTCGTTCGCGCTCGAGCGCAACGCTCGCGCCTTCGCCCGACTCGTCGTCGAACTGCACGTCGCCGGGCTCGGCGTTGCGCATCATCTCGTCGGCTTCCTCGCGCAACATCGCGGCCTGCTCGAGGTATTCGCCCCGCTCGGTCTCAAGCAGTTCCTTTTGCTTGAGCTGCCACTTGTCAAGGACCACCTTGCCGAGCTTCTTGACCGGCGGCTTGGGGGCTGGAGCCGCTGCCTTAGGAGCCGGGGCAGCGGCCGGAGCCGCTGCTTTCTTGGCGACGGGCGCGGGCGCCTTCGCCGGTTCTGGTGCTGCCTTTTTCACAGGTACTGCTGCTGCTTTCGCTGATGCCGCCTTTTTGGCGACGGGGGGTGCAGGCGTCGGCATCGACGCCGCCTTGGCGGGGGCCTTCTTCGCTACTGCGGCCGCCGTTTTGGTCGCCGCCTTTGCAGGCGTCTTCTTCGCTGGGGCTGCCTTTTTTGCCGTAGCCACTACGCCCCTCCTTCCTCAACCCCCCAGATTGGGAGCGGCGAAGGGTAACAGGTTCCTGCCGGAACCTATTCCCGGGGCTCTTTACCGCTTGCCGCCTTCGCGGGCCTGGGCCATGGCCAGTTCAAGGCACCGATCGACCTCGGCGAGACTGATTCCGTCCACCTGGACGCGCTTGGAGCGGCTCGATTCGCCGCTCACGACACGCACCGAGGCGAGCTTTGCGTCAAAGGTCTGCGCTACCAGCGCGACAACGGCTTCGTTGGCCCGGCCGCCTTCGGGCGGGGCGGCGACACGCACCTTGATGGAGTCGCCGTGACGACCAACGACCACCGTCTTGCCGGCGCCGGGCTGCACGTGCAGCCGCACGACAGCGGTCCCGTTGTCGTCGTTGTCGCCCGCGGTGAAGTCGTACAGATCATCAAACATGAGAGAGCAACCTAGGCGGCCTTTACAATGCCGCCCGCATGTTTGCGCCACTTCCCGACAAGCCCGACCACGACGCGCTCGAGCGCGCCATCCTCGCGCTGTGGGATGAGGCCAAGACCTTCGACCGCCTGCGAGCCAAGAACGCCGAGGGCCCCAAGTTCCGATTCATCGACGGACCGGTCACCGCAAACAAGACCCTCGCAGTCCACACTGCGTGGGGCCGCACCCTCAAAGACGTATTCCAGCGCTACAAGGCGCTCAACGGTTTCCACCAGCGCTACCAAAACGGCTTCGACTGCCAGGGGCTGTGGATCGAGGTCGGCGTCGAAAAGGAACTCGGCCTCAACTCCAAGCGCGAGATCGAGGAGTACGGGCTCGACAAGTTCGCGGAGAAGTGCCGCGCCGTCGTTGAGCGGTCGAGCGCCGAGCTGACCAAAGGTTCGATCCGCCTCGGTCAGTGGATGGATTGGGGCAAGGACTACTTCACCTTCTCCGACACCAACATCGAATACATCTGGCGCTTCCTGCAGATCGTCAACGAGAAGAACTGGCTGTACAAGGGCCACCGCTCAACCGAATGGTGTCCGCGGTGCGGCACGTCGATGAGCTCGCACGAACTCGCTGGGAGCTACGTCGATCGCACCGACCCCGCGCTGACGGTTCGCTTTCCGCTGAAGGACCGCCCCGGCGAAGCCGTCGTGATCTGGACCACCACGCCGTGGACGCTGCCGGCCAACGTTGCCGCGGCTGTCCACCCCGAGGCCGAGTACGGCCGGCTCGCCAACGGCGACTGGATCGCCGTGGCTCGCCTTGGCGCGAACGACCTGCCCGCCGGCGGAGGCAGTGAGCCGTTCCTTGAGACCAAGCGTGGCGCCGAGATGGTCGGCTGGACCTACACCGGGCCCTACGACGAGCTACGTCCAGCGGTGGATCACAAGGTGATCGCGTGGGACGAAGTGTCGATGGACGAGGGCACCGGCATCGTGCACATCGCGCCCGGCTGCGGCACCGACGACTTCGAACTCGCGAAGCCCAACGGGCTCGAGATCACCATGCCCGTCGACGAGGGCGGAAAGTTCTACGCCGACTTTGGTTGGCTCGCGGGCCGCGGCGCGCACGAAGCGGCCACCGACATCACCAACGACCTAGGCGAGCGCAGCCTGCTCGTGCACGCCGGCACCATCGACCACCGCTACCCCGAGTGCTGGCGCTGCCACACGCCACTCATCTTCCGGATCTCCGACGACTGGTTCATCGGCATCACCGACCTGCGTCAGCCGATGCGCGACGCCAACGCCAAGGTCGAGTGGACGCCCGACTACATGGGCAAACGCATGGACGACTGGCTGTTCAACATGGACGACTGGAACATCTCGCGGCGGCGCTACTACGGGTTGCCGCTGCCCTTCTATCCATGCTCATGCGGCCACGTGACCGTGGTGGGCTCCAAAAAAGAACTTGCCGCGCTCGCGACTACGCCGATGGACGGGCTGAAGGAACTACGCCGTCCGTGGATCGACGCGATCAAGATCCGCTGCGTCGAGTGCGGCGGCGAAGACGTCGAGCGCATCACCGAGGTAGGCGACGTGTGGCTCGACGCCGGCATCGTGCCGTTCTCCACGCTCGGCTGGAACAGCGACCAGTTCATCGAAGGGGGTTACGCCACCGGCGCGGCCGCGGGCCTGACCACCGCGGACTTGCCCAACCACGAGTACTGGGAGGAGTGGTTCCCAGCCGACTGGGTGTCAGAAATGCGCGAGCAGATTCGGCTGTGGTTCTACAGCCAGCTGTGCATGTCGGTAGTGCTCACGGGCGAAGCCCCGTATCGCAAGGTGCTCGGCTACGAAAAGATGCTCGACGAGACGGGCCGGGAGATGCACGGCTCGTGGGGAAACATGATCGATGCGCCCGACGCATTCGAGCGCATGGGCGCCGACGTCATGCGCTGGCAGTTCGCCGCGCAGCCAGCCAACCAAAACCTGCTGTTCGGCTTCGGGCCGGCGTACGAGATCCAGCGCAAGCTGCTCACGCTGTGGAACAGCGTGGCGTTCTTCATCCAGTACGCCAACATCGCCGGCTTCACGCCCGACTTCGCGGAGCTCGACTCTGGTCCGGGCGTCGAACTCGACGCGCTCGATCAGTGGATGGTGGCGCGCACGCACCGCCTCATCGCCGAAACCACCGAGGCCTACGAGCTGTACAACTCGACCAACGTGCTGCGGGTGTTCGACGACTTCGTCGACGACATGTCGAACTGGTACGTGCGCCGCTCGCGTCGTCGCTTCTGGAACGGCGAGGACCCCGCGTTGCGCACGCTGTGGTTTGCGTTGGTAAACGCACTGCGGGTTGTCTCGCCGGTCATGCCGTTTTTGACCGAGCACTTGTGGCAGACCCTGGTCAGCGGGGTTGCCATCGACGCGCCCGACTCGGTGTTCCTCGCGGGCTGGCCCGCGCTCGCTGCGATCGACACCGAACTGCTCGAGGAAGTCGCAGCAATGCGCACGGTCGTCGAACTCGCGCGCCGGGCGCGTAAGCAGGCCGGCATCCGCAACCGCCAGCCCTTGCCGCGTCTCATCGTCGACGGTGCACCGCGCGCGCAACGCCACGCCCAAGAGATCGCCGACGAACTGAACGTCAAGACCGT
>JBKJQZ010000184.1:0-5759 GCA_046594835.1 Acidimicrobiales bacterium
CGACCTAGCGGCGATTCAGCGCTCCGGCACCGCCGGCACGAAGAAGGTGGCCAAGAAGGCCGCGAAGAAGATCGCAAAGAGTTCCGCGAAAAACGAGAAGGCGAATGGCAACGGCAAGAAGAAGACGGGCGCAAATGCGTAGGTTCATTGCAGCGGTATTGCTCGTGGCTGGCGCCACTTCGATCCCGTTGACCGCAAGCATCGGCGTTGCTGGCGCGCAGGCGCCCGACGCGCAGGGTTGGTGGTGGCTGTACCGCCAGCCGGAGTTGCCCGCCGACCCGAAGGCGCTTGCGCCGGCGTTCCCCGACACGCCCGAGGTTCCGCCGCCCGCGTCGGTGCCAGCCGACGGTCTTTACGTTGCTGGCAGCGCCGCCGGCCCCGAAGCGATCTCGGCCCTCGCGTGGGTCATTCCGGAGGGTGCGAGCGCCGACACGCTCACGCTCGTCGCGGCTGCGCCCCTCACGCCGACGACGAAGGTCCTGTTGTGTCCGACCAACATCTCCTGGCAGCCCACCCAGGCCGGACGCTGGTCGAGCAAGCCGGGCTACGTCTGCGCCGCCGACGCGCCCGTGGGCGAGATTCCGACCGACGGGTCGAAGATCACATTCAAGCTGGGCAAGCTCGGCCAGTCGCAGCTGATCGACGTTGCGCTGGTTTCGGCGGACACGGCCGTTTTCCAAGCCAACTTCAACAAACCCGACAAGGCATCGCTGCACGTGATCCCGGGCGCAACGGCCGATGTCTCGGCCGGTGGGACGGGCGCGGACGTGCTCGGGTCATCGACGGCGCCGGGTTCGCTGGGCGCGGCGATCAACGACCCGTCGTACGTCCCGCAACTGGCGCCGTACCTCCAGCAAGCGCCAAACGCCGATCAGCAGGCCATCGGCGCTGCGCCGGTGGTGAACTTCCCGCAGGTCGTCAGCGGGACGCCTGCTGCGGCCGCGGCGCCGGTGAAGGACAACCTGGGGACCTTCGGCATCTTCGGCCTCATCGCCGTCGCAGCGATGTTCTCCCGCTACCGCGGCCAGACCACCCGTGAACCGAAGTCGCTGGTGAACTTCGGCAAGACCGCGGAGAGCGACATCTCGTGAAGGACTCAATGGGATCCCGTCGCCGCCTCATTGCCATCGCAGTCGTGTTCGCGTTCCTGCTCCCCGCGTGCCAGGCCGTGCGGATCAACTGGGGCTCGATCACGCGCGTCGACGCGCCGATGTCGTTCCGTCCCGACCGGCGCCTCGAGATGAAGTTCCCCAAGAGCGAGGACAACGTGCACCTGCCCGTCACCGTGCGCTGGGAATCCAAGGACTTCGACCTCAGCAACGGGAATCAGTTCGGCGTGTTCCTTGACAACGCAATTCCGAGCCCCGATTCGATCCTGCGCGTGCGGCTCTGCACCCGTCTGGGCGAACTGCCCCCGGCGCCCGGCGACTTCCGTGGCGTCTGCACCGATCAGCGAGAGCAAATCAAGTTCACCAAAAAACACGAGTTCAGCTTCAGCTGCCTCGAGCCGCATTTCAATCGCGGCAAGCGGCGCATGAACGACCACACCGTGCGGATCATCCTGCTCGACAAGGACCTCAAGCGGATTGGTGAAGCCGCCACCGAGGTGGCGTTCCGGGCCGACGCGAACGACGTGCGCACGTGCCGCGGGTTCGACAAATGAAGCGCCTCGTACTGATCGCAGCCGCCGCGTCGGTTGTCCTCGCCGGCTGCTCGGTCAGCCCCGGCGAGAAGGTCGACATCACGATGAAGGAATGGTCGATCTCGGTCAGCCCCTCGTCGGTGACCGCGGGCCGTGTCCGTCTTGCGGTGGATTCCGTCGGTAGGGAGACCCATGAGCTGGCGCTAATCCTGGCGAAGAACCCGGCCGACCTGCCGCGCACGCCCGAGGGCAAGCTGGACCTCGTCGCGAACCGACCGATCGATGAACTTGAGCCCTTCGAACCGGGTCACTACATAGCGACTTCGCCGAACCTGCCGGCGGGGGAGTACCTCGTGATCTGCACTCGTCGCTCGATCGTCAACGGCGTTGAGGTCGAACACCTCGCGCAGGGCATGGTCGCCCACCTCACCGTGAATCCACGCAAGAAGAAGGTCGGTAACTAGATGCCCTCGGTCATACCGCCTATGCCCGGTCCCCACGACGCGTACTTCTGGGACGGCGTAAAGGAACGAACCCTGCTGTTGCGTAAGTGCGCAGGCTGCGGTGCCCTTCAGCACCCGCCGACGCCGATGTGCGGCGCGTGCCACTCGCTGGAGTGGGAGACGCAGAAGGCGACGGGGCGCGGGACCGTCTACTCGTGGATTGTCTCCAAGCACCCGAGCGAACCCGACGCGGAACCGCGCATCGTCGCGCTGGTTGAACTCGACGAGGGTGTGCGCCTCGTAACAAATCTCACCGGCGTGCAGTCGTCCGACGTGCAAAATGGCATGGCGGTTGAGGTCACCTTCGTCGAATACGGCGACGACATCGTGTTGCCCCACTTCGCTCCCGTGGCAGGTGCGTAATGACTGAGTCGCTCTATGACAAGGCCGCGATCGTCGGTATCGGCCAGACCGAGTTCTCGAAAGACTCGGGCCGAACCGAGATGCAACTGGCGGCCGAGGCCTCGCTCTCGGCGATCAAGGACGCAGGCCTTGTGCCGGCCGACGTCGACGGCATGGTGACCTTCGCCGCCGACAGCAACGACGAACTTGCGCTCATGCGCAACCTCGGCATCCCGAAGATCCGCTGGACCGCACGCACCCGCGGTGGTGGTGGCGGCTCCGCCGCAACGCTGCAGCTTGCCGCCGCGGCGGTTGCGTCGGGTGCAGCACACACCGTCTTGATCTACCGCGCCTTCAACGAACGCTCGGGTGGCCGCTTTGGACAACCTATGGGTGGTCCGCCACAAGGCGGCGGGGGCGCCGGACGCGGCGGCGGCATGCCCGGGGGTGGCTGGTATCTGCCCTATGGCCTCGACACGCCGGCGAAGATCTATTCGCTCTGGACCCAGCGCTATATGTCCAAGTACGGCGTCGAGAATGCCGACTTCGGTCGCTACACGGTGTCGGCGCGCAAGCACGCGGCGACCAATCCCGCGGCATGGTTCTACGAGCGTCCGATCACGCTTGAGGATCATCAGAACTCGCGTTGGATCGTCGAGCCCATCCTGCGGCTACTCGACTGCTGCCAGGAGTCCGACGGTGGTGTGGCGCTGGTCGTCACGACGCCCGAGCGAGCCGCGGCATTGCCGCACCCGCCCGTCGCCATCAAAGCCGCCGATGAGGCCCACGTGATGAACGGCGACGAGCTCTTCGACTTCTACCTCGGCGAGCGGGCCACGTTCCCGGAGGCGGCCGAGCTCGGCCAGCAGATGTGGCAGACGGCGGGGCTCAAGCCCGACGACATTGACGTCGCGATGATCTACGAGAACTTCAGTCCGCTTGTGTTCCTCCAGCTCGAGGCGTTCGGATTCTGCGGTCCCGGCGAGGCCAAAGACTTCATCGCCGAGGGCAATCTTGATATGGGCGGCAAGCTGCCGACCAACACCCACGGTGGGCTTCTCGGCGAGGGCTACATCCACGGCGTCAACAACATCCTCGAGGCCGTCCGCCAGCTGCGCGGCACCGCGGTGAACCAGGTCCCCGGTGCCGAGCACGTCTTGGTTGCTGCCGGCCGCAGCGGCGCCATTCTCGGCAAGCTCTAACCAGTAGCGGTTAGCGGCGGGAGCTAAGGAGACCGCGGGCCTTGCCGGCAGGCCTTGCGGGCGAGAGCGACTCGATGTAGGCGGCCAACGAGGCGACGAGCATGCGGCGCTCGTCGGCCTGGACGGAGGGATTGGCACGGGCCGTGGGCAGTTGGCCGATGTGGCCCTGGTCGATGGCCATGCCGCGCAGGGCGGCGAAGACATACATACCGAGTCGGGTGGCCTCGGGGCTGTTGTCGGGCACCGCGTCGCCGACGACATCGCGGATGAGCTTGGGAAGCGAGGCGCCAACGTGGACCTGGTTGTCGTTCATGGCGTCTTTGGTCTGGGTTTCGGTGGTCGGGTCGTGGCTCAGGTTGAGCATGACCTGCATGTAGGCGAGGAACTCGGGACGGGCGTAGTAACCCCACACCAACTCGGCAAGCTGATCGATCCGCTCGCCGAGTGTGTCGCCGTCGATAACGGTGTTGTTCAGGAAGCTCTGCAGTTCGGCCGCCGCTCGCTCGAGCACGCCGAGCAGCAGCGCTTCACGGGTACCGAAGTGGTACTGGATTACGCCCCAAGTGACATCGGCCCGACGGGCGATTTCGTTCGAGCTGGCCCGGTAAAAGCCCTCCTCGAGGATGCACGCGACAGCCGCGTCGATGACGCGATCGGGGGTGGATTCGTCGCCCTTACCGTTGGCCTTCGCCTTGGGTTTCCCGTTGCCGTTAGCGGTGATCTTTCCTGCGGGCTTGGTGGAGCGCGTCGGAGTGCGGCGGGCTGGCATTGACCCAATCCTAGTGGGAGCTATACCGTGCTCTCCACATAGCGATAGCTATGGTGCGGTCTGGGGGGACCTTGTGAACGAGAAGCGAAGCAACTTTCGGGAGTCGCTGCTGTGGCGCATGCTCGGACGCCAGAAGCCATGGGTGTGGGCATCGCTCATTCTTTTCATTCTCAACGCCCTCGCCATCCTGCAGGTGACGCAGGTAACGGTGAACATGGTCGACCAGGCCATCGACGCCCGCACCAAGCCGCTCGGTGGCTTCCTGACCCAGATCATCATCTTGGCGCTCATCAGTTTTGTTGTCGGGTTCTTCCAACGACTCGTCACGGTGCGGCTGTCGTACCAACTCGAATTCGACGTGAGGACGAGGCTCTACTCGGCCGTTCAGTCCGCGAACCCAAGCCGGTTGCGCTCGCTTGCGAGCGGGCAACTCATCACGCGGTCGCTCACCGACCTCCAGTTGATGGAGCGGTTCCTCGCGTTCGCGCCGACGATTATCGGCATCCTCCCGCTGTTCATCGGCGTCGGCATTTACATGCTGATCAAGAACCCGTTGTTGGCGGTGCTCGCTATGGGCGGACTGCCCGTCAACGTCTGGCTGCTGCGCCGCTTCCGGACGCGCCTGTGGGGCCTGTCCTTCGCCGAGTTGAACGAGCGGGCCGAGATCGCCTCGGCTATCGACGAGCCCGCCCGGGGCATCCGCGTGGTGCGGGCCTTCGGGCGCGAGGACTTTGAGCGTGGCCGCGTCGCCGCCACGGCCGAGCGCACCTTCAAGTTCGCGATGACAAGGTGGCGCCTGCTGGCTCGCTTCGACATCCCGCTCAAGCTTGCGCCGGTGATGTTCCAGGGCGCGCTGTTGTTCCTCGGCGCACGGCTGCTCCGGGACCACTCGCTGACCAAGGGCGAGTTCCTGCTCGCCTTCCAGGTCAACGCGTACGTGGTGCTTGTGGCTGGCCTCGTCGACGAGGCCGCCAGCCTGTGGCAGTACCTGCGCAGCGCCCAGCAACGCCTCAGTGAGGTGCTCAACATGGGTGAGGCCGACCCGCCTCCAGGCACACCCATGCCGGCGGCGCGCAACGGCTTGACGGCGCTTGGTGTCGGCGTCTCATTCGACGGACGACGAGTGCTGCGCAACGTCGATGTGACCGTCGCTCCGGGTGAACTGGTGGTGGTCACAGGCGGGCCGAGTTCGGGAAAATCCACGCTCACAGCGATTGCGTCGGGGGTCCTTAACCCCGACTCAGGTGTCGCGCTGCTCGAAGGCGTGCCCCTAGCCGAGCTCGACCAGGCCGCGCTGCGGG
>JBKJQZ010000026.1:0-3600 GCA_046594835.1 Acidimicrobiales bacterium
GCAATATCGCGCTCTCGTTGTGCTCTCGGCCCACGGCCCGCTCGGCATGTCCGCTCTGAGCGGACTTCTGGACTGTTCGCCGTCGACGACTACACGTTTGTGCGACCGACTTGTTCGTAAGCGCTTGCTTCGGCGCGACCATCGAGCAACGAACCGACGCGAGGTCGAAGTCGCGGTGACCCCCGAGGCACAGGACCTGGTCGCTCAGGTGACCGAACGCCGTCGACGTGAGATCGCGGCGATCCTCAAACATGTGCCCCTGGCCGAACGTGCCTCGATGGTCCGAGCACTACACCGCTTCGCGTCGGCCGCAGGTGAAGTGCCCGACCACGCGTGGGCCACGGGCTGGGCCCTGTGAACTCCGAGAAGAAGCCGCCGATGCGCAAGCGCATGTCGCCGGCCCGCCGCGCCGAGGAACTGCGACACATCCGAGATCGAGCGCGACAGACCGGGCTGCTCGCTGTGTCCACTGGCGTCATCACCGGCCTCGGCGTAGCGGGCTTCGAGCGGCTCGTCGGCACTGGCCTTTTCAGCGCCGTGTCACGGGCACCACTTTGGTTACAGGCAATCGGGCCAGGAGTCGGGCTCACTATTGCAGCGCTCGCGATGCGCTTCCTCGCTCAGGGGGCGTCGCCCGGGCTGGCCGATGAATACATCAAGGACTTCCACGACCACGACCGACAGATCGACCAACGACTAGCGCCAGGGAGTCTTCTCGCCAGCGCAGCCAGTCTCGGCGGTGGCGCCGCGCTCGGATTTGAGGGGCCGTCGATCTACATCGGCGCCCTAGTGGGTTCGTGGATCCATCGCCGCTTTGCGCGCTTCTTCGCACCAACGGACGGCAAGGTACTGCTCGTTTGCGGCGCGGCCCCCGGAGTCGCCGCGATCTTCAAGGCCCCAGCCACCGGAGTTGTGTTCGCGCTTGAAGTCCCGTTCCAACAAGACCTAGCCCGACGCATGTTGCTCCCCGCGATGTTCTCGGCCGCCGCGAGCTACGTCGTGTTCGTTGCCATCAACGGAACCGCGCCACTGTTTCCGATTGCTGGCGCGCCGCCGTTCGATCTGCGCGACCTCGGCGGCGCCGCGTTGCTCGGCTTGGCCTGCGGATTCTTTGCCCGGGTCTTTACCGCCACGCTGAAATGGGCGAAGTCATTGACGAGCCGCGGTCGACTTCCATTACGCGTCGTCGCCGCCGCGGCAACGATCGCGTTGTTGTTTGTGGCCGGGCGTCTTCTGACCGGCGAATCGCTGACGCTCGGATCGGGATACTTGGCGATTGGCTGGGCACTGAAGCCCGGTCACGCCGTGGCGGTCATCGTCGCGATCTTTCTTCTCCGGGCCGGCGCCACGACCGCCGCAGTCGCGGCGGGAGGGGTCGGCGGGTTATTCATTCCCTTGGTGGTGCAGGGAGCGCTGCTTGGCAGCATTCTCGCCCGGATCATCGACGCGCCTTCGAGCGGGTTGTTTCCCGTCCTCGGAGTCGCAGCGTTTCTGGCCGCCGGATACCGCGTCCCCCTCGCCGCGATCATGTTCGTCGCCGAATCGACCGGCCGCCCGGGCTTCATCGTTCCTGGCCTGATCGCGGCGGCGTCGAGCCAGCTGCTCATGGGCGGGTCCTCGGCGTCGGCCTACCAACGCGACACCCGCGATTCAGCTCAGGCGTAGCGTCGAAGTCGTGTTGCACTACCGCCGCGTCGGGTTGGTCGAGAGGTGGTTGTAGGTGATGTTGGACGCCTGGACCTGGGCGATGGACCGACCGAAGATCCACTTGCCCAGCGCCACGGGCGAGAGCGACGGGTCCGAGTTCGTTCCGCTGCCATCGCGCGACATACCTGAACCGCGCGGGGTCATGATCGCAACGACGGCGGCTACGCGCGTGGCACTTCGTCGGCCATCGCGACCAGCGGCGCCGGGCGTCGTTCTTGTTTGCGCGGCTGACCACAGGGGTACATCGGTACTGACGCGGCTGTAGTCCCCATACCGCGTTGGACTCTGCCGGTTTCTCGGCACCTCCGGGGCGTCCCTCGGAACCCTGCTGGTAACGGGTGGTGGCCATACCCGACCCGACCAGGACGTGAACGGAGAGAACTATGGAGATAGGAATGGTTGGGCTGGGGCGAATGGGTGCGAACCTGGTACGCCGGTTGCAAGCCGGAGGTCATGACTGTGTCGTGTTCGACGTCGACCCCGACGCCGTTGCCGCGGTGGAGAAAGAGGGCGCGAGGGGCTCAGCCTCGGTCGCTGACCTTGTGAGCAGACTGTCGGCGCCCCGCGCGGTGTGGGTGATGGTGCCCGCCGGGGAGATCACCGCCAAGACGGTCAGCGACCTCGCCGAGCATCTCGAGGCCGGAGACGTGATCATCGACGGCGGCAACTCGTATTACCGAGATGACATCGCCCGCGCCAAATCCGTCGGGGCTAAGGGCATCCACTATGTCGATGTCGGCACCAGCGGCGGCGTGTGGGGACTCGAGCGCGGCTACTGCTTGATGATCGGCGGCGAGGACGACGTGGTTACGCGGCTGCAACCGATCTTTGCCTCGATCGCCCCCGGCGTCGGAGCGGCCGAGCGGACTCCGGGGCGCACCGGGGAACCAAGCCAAGCCGAGCACGGCTATTTGCACTGCGGTCCAAACGGTGCGGGGCACTTCGTGAAAATGGTCCACAACGGCATCGAGTACGGAGCGATGGCCGCCTACGCCGAAGGCCTCAACATTCTGAAAAACGCCAACGCCGGTGCCGTCAAGCACGAGGCCGACGCCGAGACGGCGCCGATGGAGAACCCGGAGTTCTACCGCTACGACCTCGACCTGGCCGAGGTGACTGAGGTGTGGCGGCGCGGCAGCGTCATCGCCTCGTGGCTGTTGGACCTGACCGCCGAGGCGTTCGTCGACGCCCCCGATCTCTCGGACTTCTCGGGGCAGGTGTCGGACTCCGGCGAGGGCCGCTGGACGGCGATCGCGGCGATCGAGGAGGGCGTACCCGCCCCAGTGATCTCCACCGCGCTGTCCTCCCGGTTTGGCTCACGGGACCTCGACCACTTCGCCAACCAGGTGCTCTCGGCAATGCGTAAAGGCTTCGGCGGCCACGACGAGAAGCCGGCCGGATGAGCCCGCGTCGAGTTGCGGCGGAATCGAACTACGTCGCGATCCTGTTTGACATCGACGGAACGCTGATCGTCTCGGGAGGCGCGGGTGCTGCCTCGTGGAAGATGGCCTTCGACGAGCTCTACGGCATCCCCGCCGACATCGGTGAGTTCACCGACAACGGCATGACCGACCCCGACGTTGGCCGTCAGACCTTCGTGGCCGTACTACATCGCCAGCCGACCCGCACCGAGTTCGCCAAGCTGCTCGAACGTCGGCTGCACTACCTGTACCAGACGGTGGCCGACTCGACGGGTTACCGGATCCTCGATGGAGTCGAGGAAATGTTGCCCGGGCTACTGGAGGACGGCTACCTCCTCGGGATCGTGACCGGCAACCTCGAGGCCGCAGCCCACATCAAGATGCATCGGGCCAAGCTCAACCGCTTCTTCTCCTTCGGAGGATATGGGTCGGACGCAACCGACCGCGGCGAACTTACGAAGATCGCGCTCGC
>JBKJQZ010000209.1:0-5077 GCA_046594835.1 Acidimicrobiales bacterium
ACGTTGGCGCCACGCCGCCGCGTCGGCCTGCTTCGTAGGCCAGCCGCAACGCCGGAAACGCGTCGTGATCAGGGGCTTCGAAGTTGAGCTGCCGTGCCGCAGACCAATCGAGCGCGCCGAAAGGACTCGACAACCGGTCTGGGTACCCCATGGCGTACCCAATCGGCAGGCGCATGTCGGGATCCGAGAGCTGGGCGATCGATGAGCCGTCTTTGAAGGTCACCATCGAATGCACGATGGACTCGGGGTGCACGACCACATCGATGTCGTCGTAGCCAATTCCAAACAGTTCGTGCGCTTCGATCACTTCAAGGCCTTTGTTCATCAGCGTGGATGAATCCACAGTGATCTTCGGACCCATGGACCAGGTTGGATGAGCGAGGGCGTCATCGACCGTGACGCGACGCAGCTCGGCAGCGCTGCGGCCTCGGAACGGGCCACCGCTCGCGGTGAGCACGAGCTTGTGGACTTCGGTGAGGTGACCGGCCCGCAAGCACTGGTGGATCGCACCGTGTTCGGAGTCCACCGGGACAAGTTCGGCCCCCGGTGTGCGTCGCGCCTTTTGCACCACGGGTCCCGCCGCGATGAGCGACTCCTTGTTCGCGAGCGCCAGACGTTTGCCGGCTTGGAGCGCGGCAAGCGTGACGGGCAGCCCGGCGAAGCCCACGACTGCGTTGAGCACGACGTCTGCGGTTGTGGCGGCTTCGGCGAGACCCTCGACGCCAACCACGACCTCGCAGTCGGGCAGCGCGTCACGCGCCGCCGCGGCGGCGCTGGGATCGCTAACCGCGACGATCACCGGGCGGTACCGCGTTGCCTGTGCAACCAGAAGCTCCACGCTGCGGTGCGCGCCGAGCGCGACGACGCGGAACTGCTCGGGGTTCTGGTCGATGACCTCGAGCGTCTGGGTCCCGATGGAACCCGTCGACCCAAGGATCGCTACGTCGACCACGAGCGTCTTAGAAGTAAAGGACGCGCAGCAGGTAGTAGGTGGCCGGCAGCACGAAGAGCAGTGCGTCGAAGCGATCGAGCACTCCCCCGTGCCCGGGCAGCAGATTGCCCATGTCCTTGATGCCAAGGTCGCGCTTGACCATCGACTCGAACAGATCGCCAACGGGCGCCACGACCGCTACGACAAGGCCGAGCCAGATCGCCTTGCCGCCGTCCCACGGCGCCACGCCGGGGATGTACTTGAGGATCAGCACGCTGACGATTACTGCCGCGACTGCGCCACCGATGAGGCCCTCGACGGTCTTGTTGGGGCTGATCTCGGCGGCGAGCGGGCGGGTGCCCATGCGGCTACCGACGACGAAGGCGCCTATGTCGCTCGCCACCGTGGCGAGGACCGCGCCGAGCAGGAAGGCAACGCCGGTATGACCGCGCTTGTCGATGCCGAGGATGAGCGCGGCGTAACTGCCCAGTACGCCCGTCCACAGGAACGCCATAAGGGTGGCCGCGATGTTGACCGTTGGTCGGGCGTGCACGACCTTGATCAGGTACCACGCGAACGTGGCTGCGATGACCAGGAAGATCGTGAGCGGTACCGCGGTCTCGCCCTTGGTGTAGGCCGCAATCATGATGCCAACGGTTCCGGCGAGACCCACCAGGGTTGCGGGCTGGTAGCCCGCTCGACGCAACACGTCGTAAAGCTCTGCCGCCGCGACGACCACCACGGCAGTAGCCAGGATCATGGTTGCCGCGGGGCCAAGCTTGAACAGGACAAGCGCGATCAGTGCGAGCGCTCCACCGAGCACAACCGCGGACTGCATGTCGCGGCCCCCGCCTCCGCCCGGGGCCGGACGTCGCATCGACGCGCCGACCTGCGGTCGACTCGGCCGGGGCGGCCGGGGTCGCGCGGCCACGCGGGGCGAGGCGGGTTGGGTTTGGGTCTGGCCGGTCGGGCGCAGCGGGATGGGCGCCGGTTCGGCCTCGACCGCGTAGTCCTCATAGGACTCGAACTGGTCGTCTTCATCGAAGTCGAATGACAAACGGGTCTCGTCGAGCGCTCCGAGCGGAGGTTCGGGGTCGGCAAGGACCGAAGCGTCGTCGTATCCAGAGTCGTCCCACGCGTCGTTCTGGTCGCGCCATCGCGGCGCGCCGCCGGACAACGCCGACCACGCCGACAGATCGTCCTCGGATTCAGGGTCGTCGGAGGCGCCACCTTCGGTTTCGCCGAAGCGTCCGGTCAAAACCGCGGGCACTTCACCAGTGGGCGGCTCGTTCCAGTGCGGCAGGTTGGGCGGCGCCGCCGCTGAACCGCCGACGCGCGCCGAGGTGTCGTCGTCTGCCGACCACCGGTCGTCAACGGGGGCAGGCGGTTCCGGCGTCGCCCGTCGCTCAAAACGCAGCGGCTCCTGCATCGGCGGCTCGCCACCGGCCTGCTGCGAGCTCACCGCGGATGCGGCCTCCTCAGCTCCGAGGATTCGAACACCCTCCGCCCGCGGGCGAGTGGTCTCGAGTTTCTCTTCTTCGTTATCCCACTCGTCCATTTGTTTCCCCCTGTTCGCTCGGCCTGGTTAGACCTCGAGCAGCTCCTGTTCTTTTGAATGGAGCAGTCGGTCGATCTCGCCAACCGCGTGCTGGGTGATCTTTTCAAGTTCCTTCTCGGCCCGGTCGAGTTCGTCGGTGGTGATCTCACCGTCTTTCTCCAGGCCTTCTAGATCCTTACGCGCGCCACGGCGCGCGTTGCGGACCGCCACGCGACCGTCCTCCGCCTTGGCGTGGACGAGCTTGACCATTTCCTTGCGACGGTCCTGGGTCAGCTCCGGAAAGGTGATCCGGATGACGATGCCGTCGCTGTTGGGCGAAATGCCGAGGTCGGAATTGGCAATCGCCTTTTCAATGTCCTTGATTGCGTTCTTGTCGAACGGCGAGATCACCAGCAGACGGGCCTCGGGCACGCTGAAGGAAGCGAGCTGTTGCAGCGGCGTCGGCGTGCCGTAGTAGTCGGCCCGCAAGTTCTCGACCAGCGTGGAGGATGCCCGGCCAGTTCGGACGGTCGCGAAATCGTGCTGGGCGTGCGCTACGGCGGTCGCCATCTTCTCGCGAGAGTCAGCGAGAGTCATCTCCACAAGTGATTCGTCATCCATTAGGTAATCAGCGTACCTATGGTCTCGCCTTCAAGAGCGCGACGGATGTTGCCGACGGTCATCACGTCGAACACAAGGATGGGCAGGCCGTTGTCCTTGGCGAAGGTAATGGCGGTCATGTCCATAGCCCGAAGGTCCTGGTTTACGACGTCCATAAAGGCCACTTCGTCGAGTTTTTCGGCCTCCGGGTTGCGGCGCGGGTCTGAGGTGTAGACGCCGTCAACGCCTCCGTGGGTGCCCTTGAGCAGCACGCCGGCTTCGATCTCCACGGCCCGCAATGCTGCAGGCGTATCGGTCGTAAAGAACGGGTTGCCCATGCCGGCCGCGAAGATCACGACGCGGCCCTTCTCCAGGTGCCGCATGGCGCGACGGCGGATGTAGGGCTCGGCGATCTGGGCCATACCTATAGCGGACTGCACCCGGCACTCTTGGTTCTTACGCTCGAGGGCGTCCTGCAGCGCGAGGGCGTTGATCACCGTCGCCAGCATTCCCATGTAGTCGGCCTGGGCGCGATCCATGCCTTCGCCCGCGCCGAGAGAGCCGCGCCAAATATTGCCGCCGCCGACAACAACCGCGATTTCGACGCCGAGGTCGTTACGCGCATCGGCCAGTTCGCCCGCGATGCGGTCGACAATTTCCATGTCGATCGCATCAACCGACGATGAGGAGGCAAACGCCTCACCGGAGAGCTTGAGTACGACTCGCTTCCAGCGGGGCTTGCCGGCCACGCCTTATTCGCCGATCAGCAGCTGGGCGAACCGGGCGATCTTGGCGTCGCCCAACTGTTGGGCAACCGATTGCTTGGGCTCCTTGGCGAAGGGTTGCTCCATGAGCACACCGCCAGGCTGGCGCTTGTGCCAACCGGTGAGCTTGCCCGCAAGGATCTTCTGGATCGCCGCTTCGGGCTTACCCTCGGCAAGAGTTTCCTTCTCCAGCTGCGCGCGCTCGGCGGCGATCGCCTCAGGATCGACGTCGTCGATCGACACGCACGATGGACGACTGAAAGCCGCCGTGAGCGCAATGTCGTGGGCGAGCTCTTCGGTACCACCCTCGAGTTCGATCAGGATGCCGTTGACGCCGCGACCGTTCTGGACGTGCAGGTACGTGTCAAGCACATGACCCGCAGGCGCCTCGAAGCGAGCCACGGTGCCGAGCGCGATGTTTTCCTTCAGCGTGATCACTGCAGTTTCGATCGCCGACTGGAAGTCCTTGACCGCGTCTTCGCCCTTGTCCACGACCGCCTGGGCGATGTCGTTCGCAAGGTTGACGAAGTCGGGCGACTTGGCCACAAAATCGGTCTCGCACTTGAGGTGCACGAGCGCAGCGACATTGTCTTGACGGGCCAGAGCGATCGCGCCTTCGGCGTTGTCGCGGTCGGCGCGCTCGGCGGCTTTGCCCAGGCCGCGTTCGCGCAGCCAAAGCGCGGCGGCCTCGGCGTCGCCTTCGTTTTCCACAAGGGCGCGCTTGGCGTCCATCATTCCGGCGCCAGTCAGCTGGCGCAGGCTCTGTACTTCTTTTGCAGAGATAGCCACGGGGCAGTTGTCTTTCGGTGGTGTTCGGTGGTGTCGGTTAATTACGCGGAAGGAGTTGCGGGATCGGCGCCGGTGTCAGCAGCCACATCGGCCTCCGACTCGGTTGGTGCCGCTGCAGCTTCGGCAACGGGCTCCGTTGCGGGCTCAACGGCAGCCTCAACCGCAGCCTCGACCGCGGGTGCGCCAGCCGGACCGGAGGCGAGGCGCGCTTCGCGCTCCTGGGCCTGCAGCGCCGCCTGACGACGGGCTTCGGCCTGCTGCTGGGCCCGCTGGGCCTCTTCCTCTGCGGTGCGCTCGGCGAGAGCCGGACCGGCGGCATCGGCCGCGATGCGAGCCCGACGGCTAGCGATGAAGCGTCCTTCGTCGACGGCTTCGGCTATCACGCGGCACAGCAGGTTGCCGGCACGGATCGCGTCGTCGTTACCCAGACCTGATCCAGTACGTGATCCCGGGTAA
>JBKJQZ010000218.1:0-9148 GCA_046594835.1 Acidimicrobiales bacterium
TGTCGAACGTGAGCGCCATCGCGATCTCGGCGCGCCCCGACGACACGGCCCAGGCCGCCTCCCGGAACGCGAACAAACCCGTTGCCGACGCGTTCTCGATGTGGGTCACAGGCAGCCCGGTGAGACCAAACTCCTTGACCGCCTTCACGCCGACTTGGTGTTGCAGGCCGATGTAGCCGACGAACACCTCGTCGATATCGCCGCGCGTCACGCCGGCGTCGTGGAGTGCGGGAAGGCCGGCGTCGCGCGCGAGCTCGACCGACGGAATGTCCCGGTAGTTGTTGAAGCGCAGCTGACCAACGCCAGCCACGGCGATGTCGGTGAACTTCACGGCTTTGACCTCACTGGGCCACCGGCTTGAAGCGGTAAATCACAACGTCGTCGCCATCGTCGTTCTGGCGCAGCGTCTCGGTGTCGAGTTCGAGCTGCATGCCGATGGCGAAGTCGCCCTCGTCGCCCTGAAGGATCGCCTGGATGCGCGGACCCTCGGGCAGGTCGACCTGGCCGACGCCGTACGCGCTCACCGTTGCGTTGGTCTTCGCGAACAGCGGTACGCGCACCCACGTCCAGGTGAACAGTGTGCCGCTGGTGCTCAGCAGCACGTCTGCGCAGCCTTCGTTGAGACACTTCGCGCACACGAGCCGGCGGGGATAGAACACTTCGCCGCACGCGTTGCACTTGCTGGCCTTGAGCCGGACCCCGTTGTCGTCGACCTCGAAGTAGTCGGGCGCGATTGCAACCTGCGCCACTAGGACTGCTCCTGCTTCGGTGCAATCGTGAGCTCGACGTTGCCCCGCTGTTCGGCCGCAATTACGAGGTCGCCCCAGTCGTTGTCGCCCAGGCCGCGCTTGACCGCGTCGCCGAGGAACTCCAGCATCGCCATGGCGACGGGCGTGGGCACGCCGGTGGCCTCACCGAGCTGACCGATGAGATCGGCGTCTTTGGCCGCGAGGCGCAACGAGAACTCCGTCGGCTTGCCCCGCGTGTTGATGCCCTCGATGCCGCGATCAACGAAGTAGTTCGACGGTCCGGCGAGTTTCACGATCTCGGTCGCGGTGCGCACGTCGATGCCCGCCTTGGTGGTCATCGACAGCGCCTCAAACGCGGCGATGGCGCCGCTGAAGGCCAGCAAGGAGTTCGCGAGCTTCATCGTCGTGCCGGCACCGACCGGGCCGAGGTGGAACGTGGCGCGCCCCAAGGATTCGAGCAGGGGGCGGATCTGTTCAACGGCGTCGTCGGGTCCACCCACAAGGAACACGAGCGCGCGGTTCTTCGCGCCGATCGCGCCACCGGTCAGCGGCGCTTCCACGAAACTATGGCCGCTCGAGGTGAGCTGGAGAGCGATGGCCTGGTTGCTCGCCGGCAGCGTGGTGGACAGGTCGCACAGGATCGAGCCTGCGGGCGCGCCCGTGGCCCACTCGGTCGCAACCGCGACAACGGCGCTCGGGTCGGGCAGCGACGTGAAGGTGATGTTCACCGCCCGCGCCAGTTCGGCGACGGAGGACGCGGGCGCGGCTCCGTCGATGGCCTTTACTCGCTCGGCATCGAGGTCGAACACCGTCACGCGATGGCCGTCGGCCACGAGGTTCTGCGCGAGGTGCCCACCGATATTGCCGAGCCCGATAACACCAACATCTAACACGGGCGTCATTCTGGCCGACAGGCTCACTACCGTGCCGGTCATGGACCCTGCCGGCGAACACCTTCTTGCCCACGCGGCCGCGCATCCGGACAAGACCGCGGTCGTGATGCACGCCTCGGGCGTAACCCGCACTTACGGCGAGATCGCCGATCGGTCGGGCCGGCTCGCACGAGTGCTCTACGACCGCGGCATGCGCAAGGGCGACCACGTGGCCGTGCTGGTCGACAACCAGACCGAGTTCTACGACGTCATATGGGCGGCTATTCGCGTCGGCGCGTACGTGACGCCGATTAACTGGCACCTCGTCGCGGCCGAGGCGGGCTACATCGTGCGCAACTGCGAAGCCTCGGCGTTTTTCGCGTCGAGCGGCCTCACCGAGGTCATCACCGCCATGGGCGACGACCTGGCCGGCGTGAAGACCCGGATCTCGGTCGATGGACCAATCGATGGGTTCGAACTGCTCGACGACGTCATCGCCGATGCGACCTCGGGCCTCGGCGACGACGAAACCGAGGGCGGCTGGATGTTCTATTCGTCGGGCACGACCGGCCAGCCCAAGGGCATCCTGCCGCCGCTGGCCGACGGCGACCTCGGCGCGAAGTCGTTTCTCACGATGTTGCTGACCGGCATGTTCGGCTTCAACGCGGAGACCGTCTACCTGTCGCCCGGCGCGCCGCTCTACCACGCCGCTCCTGCGGGCTGGACCTACGGCACGCAACGCATAGGTGGCACCGCGGTCGTGATGGAGCGCTTCGATCCGCTCGAAGTGCTGGCCGCGATCGAGCGCCACCGCATCACCCACGTGCAGTTCGTGCCAACCCACATGATCCGCATGCTCAAGCTCACCGACGAGGAGCGCAACCGCTTCGACCTGTCGTCGCTACAGGTGATCGTGCACGCCGCCGCGCCGTGTCCGGTCGAAACCAAACAGCGCTTCATCGAGTGGGTCGGCCCGATCGTGCACGAGTTCTATAGCGGCAGCGAAGGAGCCGGACTCTGCTACGTAAATTCCGAGGACTGGCTCGCGCACCCCGGCACCGTCGGCAAGTCGATGACGGGCCAGATCCACATCGTGGGCGACGACGGCGAAGAGTTGCCCGTCGGCGAAGAGGGCGAGGTGTGGTTCTCCACCAACCGGAGTTTCGAGTACTACAACGAACCCGAGAAGACGAAGCTCGCCTGGGACAAGCGCGGCTGGTCGTGGATGGGCGACGTCGGCAAGGTCGACGACGACGGCTACCTCTACCTCACCGACCGCGCCTCCAACATGATCATCAGCGGAGGCGTGAACATCTACCCGCGCGAAATCGAAGACGTGTTGATCGTGCACCCCGAGGTCGACGACGTCGCCGTGCTCGGCACGCCCGAACCCGACATGGGCGAACAGGTCACGGCGTTCGTGCAACGTGCGCCCGGCGCAACCATCAGCGGCGACGAGTTGATTCAGTGGTGCCGCGACCGGCTGAGCCACTTCAAGTGCCCACGCGAAGTCCGCTTCGTCGAGGAACTCCCCCGTCTGCCAACCGGCAAGCTCCTCAAGCGACGACTGCTGCAGTAACCGCCTAGCGGTCGAGCTGCATTGTGAGGCGCGGCCGCAGACTCGGGCCGCCGTCGCGGTAGGGCGTGATGGCGGTTCCAATCGCAAAGAACTCAATCGCGTGGTGACCCCACACGTGGTTCTTCTCGATGATCTGCACACCTACGACGCCGCGGGCCTCCACACTCTTCGCTTCGTATTGCATTCGCTCCATCGCGAGTTCGCGGGCCGAGTAGAGCGCTTGCGTGAAGTTCGGTAGCTCGACGTTGCGAAACGACTGCCGTAGTGCGGTCATCGTGCGCCGGTGCGCTACGTGGAAGACGCAGTTACCCATTACGAGGGCGACGGGCCGCTTCCCGGTTTGTAGCAGCGTCCAGAAGTCTTGGCCCGTGAGACCTGACGTGAACGGCTTGCCCTTCGGCGTCTTCCACGACCCGCCTTTCTTATGTCGAACTGCAGTGCCGATCGCCATGAACTCGGCGAGGTTCTTGCCCCACTCGTAGAACTGAATCTCGAGCCGCACTCCGACGATCCCGTCGGCACCAAGCGCTTCGGCTTCAGCCTCCATGCGAGCCATCGCCAACTCGCGTGCGTGGTACATCGCGTGCGTCAGGATGTCGAGCTCCTTGCTCGCGGTCCATCGCACAACCTGAATTCCCACGTGGTAGATCGAACTGCCAACGACGAGTCCTAGGGGCTCGAAGTCGGCGTCTTCGATCAGGAGGAACTCGTTCACACTTAGGTCACTCGTGAACATCCCAGCCCGGCCATCGGTGCCCTCGAGTTCGTGGAGCCGGGCGACGGCCGCGGCGGGCAACGAGATGTCGTCTTTCACGTCTTTCGGTTTGCTCATGGGGTTGGTGCCGCCATCGTGAGGGCCATGTCGATCGGGACAGTGGGGTCACCAAAACGCACCACGCCGGTGCCGGTCATCTCACCGAGGAGACGCAGTCCGTTGCCGCCGACCGAGCACTGAACCGATGCGTAAGACAACTCCACCTTGGCTTCCACGACTCCCTCCGCGCGACGCAGGCTGTGCGAAGTCCGCAGCCGCGCTTCGGCTTGTTGTCGGGCAAAACGGATCGCCTCCGTCGGCGCTTCCATCTCGACGTTCTTGCTAAGTGCGCCCTGCCAGAACGCGGACGCACGCGTGCCGTGTACGTGCAACGCCGAAACGCCCACACCTATACCGGCAGGCACCCAACCGCGCAGCAGTAACTTGAGCGTCTGCTCCATGCTCAGCATCGAGAGAAAGGGCGTGCCAAGAGCGCGCTTGCCGCGCACATGAATCGCCTGGCCGATCAATTGCACTCGGTAACTCCCTGCGAGTTCGACCGGCCACTCGCGCATCGCCGTTACGCCAGCGACCCCGTGGGCCCCCGCGGACGTCGCTTCGCGCTCAAGCCTGTTGATCGCGGCCGCCCATGTTTTCATCACGCCGTCGACGTAGTTGGGGTATTCCAACATTGCGCCACGCGACATTGCGCCCGTGAATGTCTGACAGCCCGTGGGTTGAAACACCTGGAACGTGGCCGAGCCGATGACAATCCCGCGCGAGTCGAAGCCTGCGTCTGCGATGGCAAGGTTGCTCCGAATGCCCTGCGTCAACGCAGCGCCTCTTCGAGCGCGAGCCGCACGGTCGTAGACCGCGCGGCCTCTTGGTCGAGTGCGTGACCAAGCTTCGTCCACCACTCGTCAATGCCGACTTCGTCGGTTCGCACCCGCACGTCACGCACCACGTGATCGACAAAGCACGAAAGTCGCTGGCGGTTTGCCTCGATGCGAAACGACTCCGGACGCAGATCAATGCGCACCTCGAACCGCTTGCGCAGCCGCGACCGTTCCGTTTCTACGAGATGGGGCAGCGCCCGCTCGAGCCTCGACGCCAACTCGCCAAGCATCGACGTCGCGTCCGCTCCGCGGCGGATCAGCTCCATCGACACCGCGAAACCTTGACCGTCCGTCACCACCGAATCGTAGGCGCCTCGCTTGTGTTGCGAACCGCCGTGCTTCAACGGCCCGACTTCGTAGGGATAGCAGCTACGGGTGCTGGGCCTCGGCGAAGTCGACGTTGGCCTGAAGGAACGCGTCGATGTTGGAAGTCTTGAACTCGGCGATCGACTGCATGTCGGGGACGTAAAGCTCAAACGTGTCGCCCTCGATCGAGTCGATGATTCCTTGGGCGACGGTGCCGGGTGGTTCTTTGTCGCCGCTGAAAAACGGCGCGTCGTTGTCGGGCAGGTCCCAGATCTCGGTGTCGATCGCTCCGGGGATGATGAGGCGCACACCGACGTTGGTGCGCCACAGGTCCATCGCCATCGACTCGCTCCATCCGCACAGCGCGAACTTCGACGCGCAATAGGCGGCCTCGTGCAGGATACCGGCGCGGCCGCCGAAGCTCGACACGTTCACCACCATGCCGTGGTCGCGTTCGAGCCACTTCGGCAACAGTGCCATCGTCATGCGGACGGGCGACTCGAAGTTCGTACGCATCGTCTCGTCGATCTCCGCGAGCGTGAGGTCTTGCACGGCGCGCCGCTTGGGAATCGCGGCGTTGTTGATGAGGATGTCGACGCCGCCCATGTCGCTCCACGCCTGGAGGATCATCGCTTCGGCCGCGGCGGGGTCACCGAGATCGCACGCGTAGTAACCACCCGCCTCACCCCGTTCGACCATCGCCGCAAGCCGTTCCTCGCGTCGGGCCACGACCGTGACCGACGCGCCCGCGGCGGTAAGCGCCGGCGCAAGCGCTGCACCAATGCCCGCCGATGCGCCAGTAAGTACGACGTGTGCTCCTTGGACCTTCATGCTCATCCCTCTGCGCTCCGATCGGCTTGTTCGAACTTCTTACGACGTGCGCGATCAAGCGCACCCGACTCAGCTGCGAGCCTCAATGTCTTATCGAGCCACGCCAGCCGCTCGTCAAAACTGGTCGAGGCAAGCCGTCGACGGCGATCTCGACGCTCCTCGGCCTCGGTTGCCTCATTCATCTCGTAGAGCCTCGAGCTCGACAATGTCATCAAGATCTTTTGCGCGTCCGGCGCGCTGCTTCATTGCAATGAGATGATCGATTGACGCGATGCGCACAGGCACGCCACCAATCGTGACTTGTTTTGCGGCGCTAACGAACTCCTCGAAGTCAAATGGCGCCTTCACGAATAAGTCGAGCTCGAAGAAGGCGTCGTTCGGATCCAGGACGGTGAACACCATCATCCCGCGCTCGGCGATCCATGCATTGCGGATCGAGGAGTCGGCAAAGTCGCGCAGGTCCACAGGCAGGCGCGGGTCGAGTCCGAGCTCGAGCAACACGTCCATCGCACGACGCGCGGGTTCTTCAGCCAGATCGATCACGAGGTCGGTGTCAACGGTGAGTCGCACGTGTCCGTGGCCGATCACGGCGAGCCCACCCACGATTACGTATCGAACCCCGGCTTCATTGAGCGCGGCGAACAGTGCCGCTCGTTCCATTACGTCCTCACTAGGTTCACGCCGCCGTCGATGGTGACGAGCTCGACCGTTTCGCCCACGAACTCGCGGGCTTCCATTTCGTGCAACAAGCCCGCGTCGTCGACCCTGCCGTAAGCGCGGGTGCCGTCGGACAGATCACCGATCACGAGGCCCCACTCCGGGCCACCGTCGCGACCGTGGGCAACCGTATAGGTCGCCACGCGTGCGGAGCCGCTGTAGGTATCGGTGATCGGCACGGCTGGCGCGGCGGCTTCAACTGAGGCCTGGATCGCCGACTGATCGACAAGTGTCACGTCGCCGGGAGTCGTGGAGTACACGCCGAAGCAGTGCTTGGTCATGTGCATGCCCACGCCGGTGACGAGCCCGTACGAACCGGGATCGGCGCGCAGCACCTCGACCATCGCGGCGATCGAGTGCAGCATGTAGTTGCTGCCCGCGCCGCCGCTGAAGGGGAGGCCGCCGGTAACGGTGAGGCCGCGTGGGTCATTAGCGCGAATCCCAAGCGCGTCGCACGCGAGATGTACGGACGACGCGAAGCACGAGTACAAGTCGAGGTGCGCGACGTCGTCGATCGACACGCCCGCCGCGCCCAGCGCAGCGCTCGACGCGGCCGCCATCGCCGGCGACGACGCGAAGTCGCGGTGCTCGGCGAGATACACCGGGTCCGTCGCGTAGCACCAGCCGCGCAGATAGACGCGTTGGTCGGCGGGCACGCCGAGCTCGTCGGCCTTGGCGTGGGACGCGACGATGACGGTGGCGGCCATGTCGACGTCCATGACCGACACCTCGTACTTCGTATACGGCCAGCCGACGAAGCGGTTCTCGGGTGTGGCCTCGCGTAACTCCTCGGCTGTTCGTTCGGCCGGGAACCATGCGTACGGGTTGGTTGCAGCCACCCGCGACATCGGCGCGAGCATGTGGGCGACCTGGTCGCGGTAGTCCTCAATGGAAACGCCGAGCTTGGCGCGGCGCGCCACGTCGAAACACGGAAACGTGAGCCACGCCTGGAACACATTGTGCGCGATCTCGGCGGGATGAAACGGCGCCTCGAACGGGAACGGATCGGGCGTCTCGGCGCGGTGGGACCACCCGAGGCGCTCGCCTGCCTTCTTCGCCCGGCGCTTGGTGTCGAGCGCTTCGGCACCCGTAATGACCGCGACGTCCATCTCGCCGCGCAGGATCGCCGCGGCCGCCTCCTCAACGAGCACCTGGGGCGTGGTGCCGCCTATGCCGCTGTAGAAGCGGTGCCGCGGCGTGACGCCGAGCGCGTCGGCGAGTCGGTCGACGGGCCGGTCATAGGGCCACGCCATGCAGTAGACGATCTGGAGCGAGTCGGCCGCGGCGAGCACGTCGCCGGTGGCCATGGAGTCAAGCGCGGCGCGTCGGCACACGTCTTCCCACAGTTCGAGCGGCTCGGGCGACGGACCGTCGGCCGGGCGAACCGTGCGCTGCGCAACGCCGATGACGCACGGCGTGCGCGGATCGATCGCGGTCACGTACCGGTCCAGATCGGGTCGCGCTTTTCGGCGAACGCCTTTGGGCCTTCCTTCGCGTCGTTGCTCGAGAAGATCTTCCCGGCGATCTCGCTCTCGATACCAAAGGCTTCCTTCTGCGTGCCCGCGGCCATGCCGCGCAGCACCGACTCCTTCGTGGCCTGCACCGCAAGGGGCGCGTTCGCGTTGATACGCCGCGCCCACTCCGCGGCGCGATCGGCCAGCTCGTCCTGCGGAACGATCTCATTGAGCAGACCGAGCGCAAGACAACGCGACGCCGGGAACGCTTCGGCGGTGAGGAGGAACTCCATCGCCGCGGGGAACGGCAACTGCTGCGGCAAGCGCACGGTCGTACCGCCGCCCGCGAACAGCCCACGCTTGGGTTCCATCACGCCGAACACGGCGCGCTCGGTCGCCACCCGAATGTCAACGCCGCCCAGCATCTCCATGCCGCCAGCAACGCAAGGCCCGTCGACCGCCGCGATGATCGGCTTATAGATCCGCAGCGAACGCAGCACGGCGTCGGTGCCGTCGCGCAGCTTGCAGCCGTCGATCTCGGCGACGCCGCCCTTCTGGATCTCGGCCTGGAGTTCGGTGATCTGCGGGATGTAGGTCTTGAGATCGGCGCCCGACATGAAGTGGCCCTCGACGCCGGTCACGATCGCGACCCAATCGTCGGGATCGTCGCGGAAACGACGCCACGCGTTGGCAAGATCGCGGAAGTGGTACAGGTCCATCGAGTTGCGCGCTTCGGGTCGATCGATGGTGATCCGGGCGACGTGGTCCCCGATTTGGTCGTAGTGAATCGGCATCGGCCGAGAGGCTAGATCCGCCCGAGGATTAACGTGACGCTCGTGTTAGAAACCGCGTCGATCGCGATCACCGAAGACCACGTTGCGCTCGCCGAAACGGTGCGCAGGTTCGCGGCACAGCGAATCACTCCGACGGTGATGCGCTCCTACGACGCGCCGTTCTGGAAGGTCATCGCCGAGCCAGCCGAGCTCGGCG
>JBKJQZ010000349.1:0-5409 GCA_046594835.1 Acidimicrobiales bacterium
GCCGGGCACGCTCTACCGGCTCCCGACCCGGTCGATCTTCACGTGGACCGTAGCGACGGTGCCGCTCGGAATAGCGAGCGGCGCGATCGACGCGTTTGTCCGCATCGCCTCTTCCACCAAGCGTCGAGGTGACGCGGTGAGCCTGTCCGAACGAGAGCTTGTGCAGTCGCAACTTGGTCAGATCCATACACAGGTGTCCGCGCACCGCGCCTATCTCCGCCACACCGTGTCCGAGTTGCTCGACGCGGTGGAGGCCGGAGCCGATCTCCAGCGTGCTCGTATCGAGTTCGGTCTCGCGTGCACGTCGGCGAGTCAGGCTGCGCTGGCAGCGATCGGAGTCCTCACTGAGATGGCTGGCGCAATCTCGATCTCGCAGTCGTGTCCCCTCGAACGTTTCGAGCGCGACGCACGCGCGGCGGCCAAGCACATAGCGATGAGTCCGGCTGCCTACATCACCGGAGGCAAGTGGCTGCTCGGCCGGGACCTGTCGGCCACCGCGTTCTGAACGGTCCAACGTTTGGAAAACCCGGACGCCCTATTGACTGAGCGCGGCGACGAACGTACGCATCATCCGCGCCACGTCATCGTGCGGGGTGTCGTGCACGAGTTTGGCGATCATTTCGGCGTCAGCACCGACAACAACGCGAACCGGCGGGTCGTCGCTGGCAATACAGGTTTCGATGGCGGCCGCCACGAGGTCGGGATCGGCGGCCGTCGCCATCCGCGCTGCGTTCTGAGCGAGGAGTGTTTCGAGTTTCAAGCGGTACGGCGAGTCTTCGTCCGGCGTGAAAACGTCGAGGTTCGCCGCAATGTCTGTGGCGAACAAACCGGGCGCAATAAGGGTGACGAAGATGCCGAACTCGTGTACCTCGGCGTCGAGGACGGCGCTCGCACTCGACAAGGCCGCCTTCGACGGCGAGTGGGGCGAATCACAGCGCGTCGACGGTTTCTAACGAAGACGTCACTGCGCAAGAGATCGCGTCGCAAGGACGAAGGCTCGCGTTGGCTGCAACGCTCGTACCCCGCCGTTGAGAGTAGCGACAGTCAGTATGACGAAGTATGATCCACCGCATGAGTGTCGAACGACTCACGGTCTCAATCGAATCAGAGCTCGCCACCGCCGTCCGGGCGGCCGCCGATGCCGACGAGCAGAACGTCTCGGCCTGGCTCGCCGATGCTGCCCGGCGTCAACTCGCTAACCGCGGCCTCCGTGACGTCGTTGCGACCTGGGAACGCGAACACGGTGCCTTCAGCGAACCAGAACTCGCCGCCGCCCGCGCCCTCACCGACGGGTGACCGCTCTCGTGCTCGACTCCGGCGCCCTGATCGCGCTGGACCGCAACGACCGCACGGTCTGGGCGATGCTGCACAACGCCGCCGCCGACGACGCCCAGGTGTCCGTACCCGCCGGCGTCATCGCCCAGGCATGGCGCGACGGAGGCCGACAGGCACTCCTCGCACGCGCACTCGTCCACTGCGACGAAGTCCCGCTCGAGGGAGCGCTGGCACGCGCTACCGGGCTGTTATGCGGACACGCCGGCACGGCCGACATCGTTGACGCGTCCGTCGCTCTTGTCGCAGCTGCTCGATCACGAACCGGTCCGACCGCCCTCGTCACCTCCGACCCCACCGATCTCCGACACCTGCTGCAAACGCTCGACGCGACAGTCCGCCTCGTCGCCATCTGACGCCCACCGTTCAATCCCGCAGTCGGGCGCTCGCGTTATGAGCGGGCGGCGGGTCGTGCCACCTAGCGACACGCTCAGCCGTCTACGCCGTATTTCCCGCGAGGGGTCATCCGCGGGATCCCCAAAGCAGAAGGCCCTCCCCGAATTGCCAGGGAGGGCCTCTCTACAGCTTCAAATTGGTGGCGGGGGCCCGCAACACTCGCTAACTACGACCTTCTACGTCTGACCGCTACACAAGACTTCGAAGGTCCCACTCGTTCGTCTCAGGCTTGGGCCCCAAAGAAGGGCCGGGGTGTAGCGAGGCCCGCTTGCCGGTTAGGCGACTTGAACTGCGTCCTTCAGGTTCGTTGGCACCTTGTCGGGAAACGAGACCACGAGATGACGGCCGAGTGCCAAGGCCACGCGGGCGAGCGTGTCGATGCGGTTGCGTGCGCCGCCGCCTTCTTCCATACGGGAGATCACGGACTGAGTCGTGCCCATTCGTTCGGCGAGTTCACGCTGACTCAGACCGGCCGCGGTGCGGAGGTCGTAGATCAGCTGACCGAGCGCGAGGTCTTGTTCAACGCCGCCGCGTACGGCCGGCGTGGTCGCGCGTCGTTCCTTCTTGACGTCGTCCCATCGTGAGTAGTTCGCCATCGTGGTCTCCTTAGGGGGTGCGCCGTGAACACTCTGCGGCGGCAGCACGTGCCCGATCAATTTCAGCCCGTTCGTTGTTGCGCTGCTTACGAAATGTCGTAAGCAGGATGATTCGTTGGTCGTTCGTGAATCGGTACGTGATGCGTCGTGCCGTTGGTCCAAGCGTGAAGCGCAGTTCGAACAGTCCGTCGCCGAGACTTCTCGACAGCGGCATCCGCGCGGACGAACCAAGTACAACGAGCCTGTCGGCAATCACAACGACTCGATCGAACTCCGAGTCATCAAGACCCGCAATCCAGTCACCTCGTCGTGCAGCTCAATATCGGCCACACACGATTATTGCATATATGCGATCATCGCGGAAACAACATGTTGCCACAAGACCCACCGAGATCGCGTCGCGACCACGCGCGGGCATCAATCGATCGACCACTGCGGCATTTCCTGCCGTGCAGTTGCGCGTCGTGGATCTACCCCTGGTTGGGATCGGCTCGTCGAGGCAGCATCCGATCCACGCGCACGCGCGATGATCTGGGTGCCCAGGACACGTGTCATTTGCGGCGGGCAGCTTCGCTATGTCGCCGGACTACGAAAGGGATTCCGCCATGGACCAGACCAACTTGGGTGCCGCTGATGGCCTGCCACCGGTCGACTGGGCGGTTGTGCTCGAGACGCTCGACGCCGGATCGGCGCCGGATCCAGACGCCCACAATGCTCGCACGACGTGGCTCTCAACGATCAACGAGGACGGAAGCCCCCACGTGACTGCCGTCGGTGCCCTCTGGCTGGAGGGAGCCTTCTGGTTCCAGACGGCCGCTGACACGCGAAAGGGCCGAAACGTCGCGCGCGATCCGCGCTGCTCGATCGCCGTTTCGATCCGCGATGCGGACGTCGTCATCGAGGGTGAAGCAGCACGGGTCACCGATCGGGAACTCGTGGCGCGCGCCGCGAAGGCGTGGGCCGACCAAGGTTGGCCGGCAGAACCCGACGAGCGCGGGTCTGGCATCACCGCGCCGTTCAATGCGCCAGCACTCGGACCGCCGCCGTGGAACGTTTATCGCGTCGACCCTCGCTCGGCGACGGTGGTGCTCGGCACCGAGCCGGGCGGCCTCACCCGTTTCATGTTCTAACTTCCGGTGCCTGCGGGTCACATATCGGCGCCTGCTGATCGTCTCACGGGTGGCGTCAACGGGTACGCGTTCTCAGAAGCGAACGAAGGAGTCCATGGGAAAGCTCACAGCCAAGATGCGAGCCAAGCTTCCGCCCCGGGCGTTCGGATTACCGGAGAAGGCGCGCACACCCAAGGCGCGCAAGGAGTCCGGGAACTACCCGGTGCCCGACCGTGGCCATGCGATCAGCGCGAAGCGCTTATCGAAGCTGCATCGCAAACGCGGTGACCTCACCAAGGACGAGTTCGACCGGATCAACCGGAAGGCCGACAAGCTCCTCGCTGACGACAAGCCCGACTGACCGGTTCGCTGCTAGTCCAGAACGTCGGCGCCCAGCGCAGGGAATACCTTCGCCACCTTCCCGAGGAGGTACTCGCCGTAGGTGCCCTCGAAGTCGAAGACGCTGGCGCCGTCCCACCGGTCGGCGGCATCGCCGTTGCCGCGGGCGGCGGGTGTCCCCGGGATCGCGCGCACCTCGGCGTCCCATCCCGGGTCGAAAAAGAACGGGAACGAAAGTCGGTCGGTGCCGCTCGTGTTGCGTACCCGGTGCGGCGTCGAGCGGTACTGCCCACCGGTCATGCGCTCGAGCATGTCGCCCAAGTTGCACACGAACGACCCCTCGAGCGGCGGCGCGTCGATCCACCCAGCGGGCGTCCGCACCTGCAGTCCTCCGGTCGCGTCCTGCAAGAGGATCGTTAGGAGGCCGTAGTCGGTGTGTTCGCCCACGCCCCACGTGTCGGCGCCGGGCGGGTAGTGGAAGATGCGGAAGAGGACCATTGGGTCGGCGGTGAGGTGGCGGTGAAACCAGTCGCGATCGAGTCCGAGCGCCAGCGCTAGGCCGCGCGCGAGCGCGTGACCGAGCGACGTCATGGCGTCGATCCACGCGAGAACGGCGTCGCGTAGTCCCTCGGCGTCGGCCGGGAAGAGATTCGGCCCGTGCAACGGGCGTCCGTCGGCCACGCGCTCGGCCCCGAAGTAGATCCCCTCCTTGCGGTCGGGCACGCCCGAAGTCAGCTCGCCGCCGACCGGAAACCACCCCCGCCACGCGCGGCCGCCCCGCTCCATCGCGATCGTCGCTTTCTCGTCGTCGGGGCGGGCGAGGAACTTGCGCGCCTCCGCCTCCATCCGTTCCTGTTTCGTGCGGTCGATGCCATGCCCGACGATGTAAAAGAAGCCACGCTCACGGCACGCGATGTCGATCTCCTGCGCGACGGCACGCGCGTCGCCGCCCTCGACGAGCGGGCGGACGTCGATGACCGGGAGCGACGATTTCTTCGTGGCCCGCGCGCCCGACGGCTCGCGCCCGGCGAGGACCTCCTGTGTCTCCCGGTTGTCGCCCATCTGCATCGACTGAGACCCCCCCCTCCGCGTCGCGATGATGCGCGCAGGCGCAATGCGCAAAACGCCGATTGCGGACCGCGGCGCCACGATCTTCGCACCGATCCAATCGTCACCGATAACGCGATCGACCACCCAAGCGATGAAGGCCCAGGTCGGCGACCTGGGCCTTCATCTCAAATTGGTGGCGGGGGCAGGATTTGAACCTGCGACCTTCGGGTTATGAGGCGCTTGCGACCCGTATCGCCCGGTGTCAGGAACTGCCGGATCATGGCCCTGACCTGCGGGTTTGCTGTTGTCTGGTGTTGCCTGATCCAGGCCCCTGACGGCCTCTGCCGACCGATGCGTTAGAAGAAACGTTAGAAGAAATGTCTAGATCATCATATTGTCTGCAACAAACAACATATAGATCTAGACAACTACAGGTACGCTGTTCCCTATGGCTCGACGTGCTCGCATCGACGACGCCGCCGGACGGCTCCGCGAGGTGCTCCCAGACGGCTGGAACGTCAGTGTGACGCGCCCCGCCAGCGACCGCAGCGACTTTCGAATCACCGCGCCTTCAGGTGCCGCCGTCG
>JBKJQZ010000051.1:0-7143 GCA_046594835.1 Acidimicrobiales bacterium
GCCGGGCACGCACCGCTCGAGCAGAAGGACCTGAGTCGCCTCGTCGGAGTCGAAAAGTCGCGCAGCTCCGCGACCAGCCCAATGTTGCAGGCCCTTTGCCGCCCACGGATTGCGATGACCCGGGCACTCCACCTTCAACACGGCGTCGCTGCCGTCCGCTCGACGTACGGGAGCAACCCACCCGACGTTCCCGCCCGGCTCGAACGGGGCGCCCACATGCAACTCCCAGGCACTCGCCGCGTCAGCGACCAGACTCGGTAGTTGCGCCAGCCAGTCGCGTCCGACATCGCCGAACGCCGAGACGACAATGTGCGCCAACCGATCCGGAATCGGAAGCGCAGTCGTCATCCATCAAGCCCCTTGGTCCGCTGGCTCGTTGACGGTCTTGACGCCAACTCGATTCGGCGATCTGTGAGCCACGCCCGGTACATAACAACGCTCACCGGCGGCACCCTAGCTAGCGCATAGCCGGCGATCGCGGAGATGCTCAGGGCATTTTTTTTTCGTGGGACAACTCGTGGGACACCGACACCAACGGATCGTGTTCGGCCCAATAAACGCAGCGGTCCCGGCATGATTCGAACATGCGACGCACGGTTTAGGAAACCGACGCTCTATCCCCTGAGCTACGGGACCGGGACCGGAACAAAACGTGGGAGAAAACCTCCTGCGCCTCGATCCCTATGTAGCGAGCCAAGTGTACGTAGCTCTCTAGTGGGCGCCGAATGAGCGCCGGCGTCCCACGACGCTGCAGACTGCTGCGGTGACTCGGGTGACGCGGACGGCGTTGGTGGTGGCCTGCCTCGTGGCCAGCGTGACAACCGTTCCGGCCGCGCAGGCTGACGGGCTGTCGCTCGAACTGACCAGGCTTCCGAACCCGTCGGGCCGCGCGACGGCCGAACCGGGGATCGCCGCGGGACCCGACGGCACGGTGTGGGTGGCATCGATCAGCTCGCCCCCGCCGACGGGGCCCTTCGCCGGCGTGTTGCCCGGCGCCGCGCTGTGGCGCTCGACCGACAATGGCGTCACTTTCAGCTGGGTCAAGACTCCGTACGATTTGCCCGACGGCACCAACCAGGTGCCCATCGCCGGCTCTGACGTCGACGTGGCCGTTGCCCCCGAAGTCCAATCCAATGGGCACGCCGCGGTCTTCTTCGCGGCGCTGTATGCGAGCTTCCCGACGCCGACCCAGGTCAACCTGGCCGTGAGCCGCGACAGCGGTGAGTCGTGGCTGACCGTCCCGATCGTGGCGGTTCCCGGCGATGCGGTCGACCGCCCCTGGGTGGTCGCAGACGGGCCCTGCACTGCATACGTTTTCCACCTCAGCGGTGTGGTGACTCCAGACATCACCACGGGCACGGGCGGGTGGTGGGTGACGAAGGTCGACGTCTGTGGCGCGGCGATCGCAGTGACCGAAGCGCAACCCTTGGGGACGAGCGGCGGCGTGGAGCTGGTGACGATGGGCAAGCCGACGCTCGACGCGTCGGTCGCGTCGCCCTTCCGCCACAGCATGTACGCGGTGATGGAGGAGTGCGCGACCGGTGAGCGCCTCGGCAATCGATGCCTCGCCGGAACGCGGGTGTTCGCGATCCGTAGCAGCGACGGCGGACGTAGCTGGCAGCGGTCTGATATCGCCACGGTCGCTAACGGGCGAAAGCCGATCTGGCCGTCGGCGGTCACCACCGATGCCGCCGGAACCGTGTACGCGGTGTGGCACGACGGCCAGCATGTGTCGATGGCCCGCTCCGGAGACGGGGGCGCGGCTTGGAGCGCGCCCGTGGTTCTCAACCCCACCGGCGCCGGGGTGATGCCCACCGTGTCGTCGACAGGTGCCGGCAGCGTCGATGTTGCCTGGTACGGCACCGATCGCACGGGACAATCCGATGACCCGCAGGTCATGGGCGCGGGTGGTCAACCCGGCGGTGCTCTCTGGAGGATCGAGGCCGCGCGTTCGCTCGACGGCGGAGCCACCTTCGGGTTGCGCGTCTCGGGACCCGTCGTACACCGCGGGGCGGTATGTACCGACGGCGCGGCCTGTGATGGGGGCACGGCTGGCGCCGTCACGCTGCTTGATGACATCGGCATGGCGGCGCTGCCTGGCGGTCGGTCGTTGGTCGCGATCACCAACGATCAGCCCGGCGGGACGATGGACGACGATCACATCGATGTCGCGGCTGTTGCTGCATCACATACGTCGGCTGCGCCGCGGGTTGCTCCCTTTGCCGGAGCGCCACCGGCCGCCGGGTCGTCGCTTCCGATGACCGGTGACGAGGCCGCCGGACGGCTCGTCATCGTCGTGCTCGTTGCCTTCGTCCTCCTAACGTGGCGGCTCGTGTCTCGCCGTCCCCGGCGCGACGGATCCGTCTCGTAAGTCGGGCCGACACAGTGCGGCGCACAAGTTGCGACGTAATCCCGGACCGGACGGTTGGAGCGCAAAGGCTCAGTCCCATGCACGGGAGACGCTCCCAGAAGTAGGGTCGCGCCAGCCGCGGCGCTGGGGGGCGTAGGGCGCTGGGAGGCACGTGAGTAAGCCGCAGGCAGACGCGCAGCCGATGTTCGAGTTGGCGGTGCCCGAAGAACTGCTGCGAACCGCCATGGCCCGCGCCAAGACGGAGCAGGTCGTGGCCGACCTCGCACTCATGCCGGGGGTGGCCGACGGGGAACCGCCTCCGTTGCGACCCGTCCTCCGCGAGCACGGCGTCGCCCCAATTGGGCTCATGTTCACCGCGGCGCTGCTACCCGCGATGATCGAGTCCGGCATCGGGTTCCTCGCGCCCGACATCCAGCGCACGTTTGGGATCAGCGACACCGCGCTCGGCGCGGTTGCCTTCGCTGGTGCCGCCGCGCCGTTGGCCATCGGCATCCCGATTGCGCTGTGGTCCGACCGCGGTCGGCGCACCACCGTCGCCGCCGCTGCGCTTGGGCTGTGGGCGCTTGCGGTTCCGTTCCTCGGTCTCGCCCCGTCGGCGTTGGTGTTCGTGCTGGTCGCCCTCGTCGCAGGGGTCGGTCGGGCGGCGCCCAATTCCGCGCACCTCTCGTACCTTTCCGACGCCTACCCAATCGAGGTTCGGGCTCGGATCTTCGTGCTGCACCGCGGCGCGGATGCCATTGGCCGCACCGCGGGCGGCGGGGTGATTGCGCTCATCGCCGCGGTCGCCGGCGGAACCGCCGGCTGGCGCTGGGCGATGCTCACGGGACTCTTGGGCCTGCCGGTCGCGTTCGCCTTGACGCGGGCACGTGAACCCGCAAAGGGCGATCGCGAGCAAGCACACATCGTCGATGCGTCCGGCCTGCGTACAACGGACTCGCCAGACGCGGCGCCGAAAGTTTTGCTTGGCTCGGCGTTGCAGCGACTGCTTCGGATCAAGAGCCTCTACTACCAGTTCGTCGCCATGGCCGTGCTTGGCTTCGCTGCTGTCGGCATCCCGCTGTTCGGCGCGCTGTACCTCGACCGCCAATGGGGTCTCGGCACAGGTGAGCGGGGCACCGTGTCGGTGATTGTCAGCTTCGCCGCCTTCCTCGGGATCATCCTGCCGTGGCGGTACGGCGACAAGCTGTACCGGCGCAGCCCCGACCTTCCCCTGCGCCTTGGCGGCGTGTCGCTCGCCGCGTTCGGCGTGGTCTACGCAACGGCGCTGTACATGCCGCGACTGTGGATGGTCGTGGTCGGCTTCTTCATCGCCGAGGCCTGTCTCGCCCCGCTCGCCACCGCAATCCTTCAGACGGTGGCGGCGACCGCACCTCCCGCGATGCGAAGTCTCACCTTCGCGATGTTCGGTGTGTACTCACTGGTGTTCGGCGGCTTTGCCGGCGGCGTGATCCTCGGCGCGGTCAGCGACGCGCGCGGGCCGCGCTTCGCGCTCACCCTGATGGGGCCGATCACGATCGTCGGCGGCGTGCTGCTGGTGGTCGGCTCTCGCTATGTGAAGGGCGATATCACCCTGGCCATCGAAGACGTACTCGAGGACTACCAGGAACAGCGCCGCACGAGTCACGGCGGCGCCACCAAAGCGCTCCAGGTTCACAACCTCGATTTTGCGTACGGGACCCAGCCCGTGCTGTTTGACATGAGTCTCGAGGTGGACGAGGGCGAGATGTGCGCCCTCCTTGGAACGAACGGGGCCGGTAAGTCGACGCTGCTGCGCGTCGTCGCCGGGCTCGACCACCCGACCCGGGGGACGGTGCGGCTTTTCGGTACCAACGCGACCTACCTGGAGGCCGAACAGGTGATGGCGATGGGTGTGACCATGTTGCCCGGCGGCAAGGCCACATTCCCGAGCCTGACCACTGAGGAGAACCTGCGCGCGGGGAGCTTTCGTTTTCGCAACCAACAGCGGCTCAAGGAAGGTATCGATGAGGTGTACGCCGCGTTCCCGTCGCTCGAGTTGCGGCGGTCGAACGCGGCCGGCACGTTGTCAGGCCGCGAGCAGCAGATGCTGGCGCTGGGTCGGGCGCTCATCCACCGTCCCCGCCTCCTGCTCATCGACGAGCTAACTCTCGGGCTGGCTCCGAAGGTGGTGGGTGAGCTGCTCGGCATCGTGCGGCGGATCAACGAGGCCGGCACCACGGTGATCGTCGTCGAGCAAAGCGTGAACCTCGCCCTCACCCTGGCGCAACGCGCGCTGTTCCTCGAGCGCGGCGAGGTGCGCTACGACGGACCGACCGTCGGGTTGTTCCAGCGCGACGATCTGCTCCGCCCGGTCTTTCTCGGAGACGCCAAGCTGTGAGCGAGCGAACCGAAAAGACCGCGCGGCCCTGGTCGCAGGGCGCCGCCGGAGGCGGCCCCCTGTGAGCGGGTTCCTGTTCGTCACGATCCAGGGGCTGATCATCGGGCTGACTTACGGCTTGCTCGCGGTGGGACTCGTACTCATTTACAAGAGCAATCGAGTGGTTAACTTCGCGCACGGCGAACTGGGCGTGATCTCCGCCGCGCTGCTCGAGAAGCTCGTCAACGACCACAACTTTCCGTACTGGCCAACTCTGGCGGGTGTCCTCGTGCTCGCCATGTTGATCGGCGGCGGCACCGAACTGCTCCTGCGCCGATTGTTCAATCGTCCACGCCTCATTGTCATGGTGGCCACGATCGGCGTCTCGCAATTGCTGTTCGTTCTCTCGCTCTCGTCGTTAGTCCAGCCGTCGCAGGGCGCCCGGCCGTACCCGGTGCCGTTTGGATTCACCGCCACTATCGACACCTTCATCTTGGTCCCGGCGCATTTCGTTGTGCTGATCTTTGCTCCCGTTGTGGCCGGCGCCATCGCAGTGTTCTTCTCGCTCACTCCCTACGGCCTCGCGGTGCGGGCCGCAGCCGAGAACGCCGAGAGCGCGCGACTCGGCGGCATCTGGGTCAGACGCATGTCGACGCTGTCGTGGATGCTGGCGGGTTTTCTTTCGTCGGCCACGGCCATCATGGGCGCGCCGTTTCTGCCCAACGTGTTTGCCCCCGCCCTCGGCCCCACGCTTCTCGTGAGGGCTCTCGCCGCTGCGTTGATCGGCGGGATGGTCAACCTTCGCGTTGCCTTCATCGCGGGAATCGGCGTGGGCATCATCGAACAGGCGGTGATCTATCAACCGCGGTACGCCGCCGCCCGCGAGTTGGCCATGTTCGTGGTCCTCCTGCTCGCGCTCGTAGTGCGGGGCCGCAGTCTGCGAACCACCAGCCGCACCGAAGAGCGATCGTCGTGGCAGCAAGCCGGCGCCACCCGGCTTCGTTCGCTTACGCCCGTGCGCGCGCGGATTGGCCAACTCGGCAGCGCGCTCGTTCTCGTGGCGGTCCTTCTTTTGCCCGCCGTGCTCAGCAATTCCAAGGCGTATCTGTTTTCTCGCATCTTCATCTACGCAATGGTCGCGCTCAGCCTGACGCTGCTGTCTGGGTGGGCGGGTCAACTCTCCCTTGGACACTTCGGCCTCGCCGCGCTTGGTGCACTGGTAGCCGCCCGCGCCGGCGACGACCTTCCGCTGCCAATCCTGATGCTCGTGGCGGGCCTTGTCGCCGCGGCGGCCGCGGTGGTGGTGGGGCTCCCGGCACTGCGCATCCGTGGCCTGTATCTCGCGGTCACCACGCTGGGCTTTGCCGTGCTCGTGCACGAGTGGGTCCTCACCCACGACCGCATCGGACTGCCCGATCCGGCGGCCACGCTGCTGCGACGGCCGTCGTTTCTCGGCATCGATCTGGCGCCCCAGCGAAGCTTTTATTACTTCGCGCTGCTCGTCTTGCTCGTCGTACTCGTGCTGATCAGCAACCTCCGGCGCAGCGGCGTGGGTCGGGCGATGATCGCAGTGCGCGAGAACGAAGTCGCGGCCGCGGCCAGCGGCATCCGCGTCATGCGCACCAAGCTGGTGGCCTTCGCCATCTCTGGGTTCTTTGCCGGGCTTGCCGGCGTGGTGTTCGCGTTCAACGAGGAGCTACTCGCGGCACGCGGCAGCGTGAGTGTCGGAAGCGGGCAGTTCGGCCCGCTCCAATCGATATTCGTCGTGGCGATGGTCGTGATGGGTGGCATGGGCTCGATCCGCGGTGCCGTGTTGGGCGCCGTCTACTTGCTCGGCATACCGGCGATCTTTGGGCACTCGCAGGTGGTCGAACTCTTGACCGGCGGCATCGGCCTCACCGTGTTCGTCCTGTACCTGCCGGGCGGGCTGGTTTCCGTGCTTGACCGGATCGGCGACGGCCTCGCCGAGCTTTGGGTGAACCGCCTGCCTGCGGTGTCGGCCGCGCCTACCCAACCCGAGGTCGTCGCGCCGTGACGGCCGCTCTGGAGGTACGCAGCGTAAGCGTCGACTTCGGCGGCGTGCGCGCCGTCGACGACGTCTCGTTCTCGCTCGCTCCGGGTGAGATCGCGGGTTTCGTCGGCCCCAATGGTTCGGGCAAGACGACATTGCTCGACGTGATTTCAGGCCAGACCCCGACGCAGTCGGGCGCCGTCGTGCTCGACGGCGTCGATCTTGCAGTCCACTTCCCCGAGGACCGCGCCTCGCTCGGACTGGTGCGATCGTTCCAAGACTGTCGCCTCTACCCCGAGCTCAGCGTCGAGGAGACGCTCATGGTGTCAGAGGACGCGCGGCGTCCGGCCGGTGTGCTTGCGTCCGCGTTCCGGTTGCCTGGAGCGCGCCGCGTCGAACACGACAAACGTGTCGTGGTCGACGGTC
>JBKJQZ010000065.1:0-4232 GCA_046594835.1 Acidimicrobiales bacterium
GCCCACCGGGATAGAACAACGCCGCCTGGCCGCGCAACGCGCTGGCGATCATTCGCTCGATGGCCTCGGCGCCGTATCGGACGTGGCACACCACGGTCAGGCGGTCCCAGTCGGGTAGACGCGACGGCGCCCGGAGCGCACCGTCGTCAAGCGCGAGGAGTCTCCGCGCGAGTTCGCTTTGGCTCGCGGCAATCGCCGCAGCGAGAGCGGAGCCGTCCATCACCTAACCGCTGATGAGCGAGAAGAGCGAGTGCTCGGGGTCGTACGCGGTCTCGGCGTTCTTGCGTACCGCGGCGTCGAGCTTGATGGCGTCGTCACCCACCAGAATGCGCCACTCTCCCTGACGCACACCGTCGAGGATGATCGTCGCCGCCTGCGCCGAGGTGGTCGGCGCGTTGTTCTTGAAGCCGTCTTCGATCATCGTGCGGATATTGCCGACCTCATCGTCGGACATGCCGGAGTCGTCCACCCCGCGCTGACGCATCGTCTCGCGGATCTGCGCGACGTCGAACATGCCGGCGCCGTCAAGCACGAGGCGGCTGTTCTTCACGATGTCGGTGCCGATGTGGCCAGGCATGACAACGGCAACCTGCACGTGCGGCGCGTTTACGCGGAAGTCTTCAATCAGGGCTTCCGTGAAGCCCTTCACCGCGAACTTCGCCGCGCTGTACGCGGTGTGGGGTACACCCTGGCCGATCGACGCATAGAAGCCGTTCACCGACGACGTGTTAATCAGGTAGCCCTCGTCGCTCGCAACGAGCAACGGCACGAACGCGCGGCAGCCGTTGTAGACGCCACCCCAGCAGATGTTGAAGGTGCGATCCCACGAGGCTCGGTCGCCGGCCACGAAACCGCCGCCGCCGCCCACGCCCGCGTTGTTGAACAACAGGTTGATGTAGTCGGTGTCGTGCTGGGCAACGACCTCGTCGCGGAACATAAACATCTGCGTTTCGTCGCTCACGTCGGCGATGTGGGTCGAGATCTTGTTGTCGCTCGTGGGCGACGCCTCACGGGCCAACTTGGAGGTTTCGGCAAGCGTGTCGGCGTTGACGTCGCATGTCGCAACGCACGCACCCTCGGCCGCCAGTTGGATGACCAGTTCCCGTCCCATGCCCGTGCCGCCACCCGTGACAACAGCCAACTTGTCTGCAAACGATTCCATGGCATCGACAATACGCGTACGGAGTACGGTCCCGCCCGTGGCCGACGACGACCTTTCCGATTTCGACAAGTCCAGCTTCACCTACGACGGTAAGACGCGCGACATCTTCCGCAAGGGCAGCGGCCCCGCCGTGATCGTGATAGCCGAGATGCCTGGCATTACGCCCGGCGTTGCGAAGTTCGCCCGACGCGTAGTCGACATCGGCTGCACCGCCGTGCTGCCCCACCTCTTCGGTGACCCGGGCTACGACCCACTCGATCACGGCAAACTCGCCGGCGCGCGCTACATGCTCTCCTCGATCGTGCCCGCCTGCATCAGCAAGGAGTTCACGGTCTGGGCCACCGGCAAGTCGTCGCCGGTGATCGACTGGCTGCGCGCACTGGCCCGCGAAGAGCACGCGAAGTGCGGCGGTCCCGGCGTCGGCGCAATCGGCATGTGCTTTACCGGCGGCTTCGCCCTTGCGATGGCGACGGAACCAAGCGTGCTCGCACCGGTCCTCAGTCAGCCGTCGATGCCGATCGTGTCGCCGCTGCGCAAGGCCAACGCACACAACATCGACACATCACCTGAAGAACTCGCGGTCGTGAAGGGCCGGTGCGCGGCGGAGGGCCTCACCGTCCTCGGCATGCGCTTCAAAGGCGACAAGTTCGTGCCGGCAGGCCGCTTCGAGTTCCTACGCGAACAGCTCGGCGACGGGTTCGTGGCCATAGAACTCGACGACGAGTCAGCCAACCCCGACGCCTTCGGCACCAACCCCCACTCGGTGGTGACCGAGCACCTCATCGACGAGGAGGGTCAGCCCACCCGTGCCGCCCTCAACGAGGTGTTGGAACTCTTCAAACGACGCCTCCTCGCGAGCTGAGGATGTAACACCCCTTCTGTAAAATCGGCAGCATCGCAGCCGCGTCGACGGATGCCATCAGTCCACCCATTTCGGAGGTTTGACGGTGTCTTCATCGATGTCGGTACAGGGTCAAGAGCTGATCGAGGGGCGCGCGTTTCTCGACGCGTGCGAGGCGAGGTGGCTGGTCACGCTCGCCGAGTTCGACACGTCGGGCACGTACGAGGTCGATGGTCATGTTTCGATCGTGGCGTGGCTGGTCGATCGCTGCGGGATGGGTCGTTCCACCGCCAAGGAGAAGGTGCGGGTCGCGCGCGAACTACGGCGTCGCCCGGCGGTGGCCGAGGCGTTTCTCGACGGGACATTGACCTATTCGAAGGCCCGAATCCTCACGCGTCTCGACGGCCTCGACGACGGCCGCGACGCCGCGTTCATCGTCGAGTACGCACCGGAGTCCGCTGACATGTTGGAACGCCTGGTGCGCTGGTGGAACCTTCGCAACGGCGACCAGGACGGACCGGCACCCGACCCGTACGACACGCCCCGCATCGAACACCAACCCGGCTTCGGCGGCGCTAACGGACGCATCATCATCGAGGGCGCGAACGAAGACCTGGCCCGGTTCATGAACCTGATCGACGCCTACGGGTCGTTCCTGTTCTTCAACTCACAAAAGGCTCCCAACGAGCCACCTCTAAACGAAGCTTTCAAAGACCAACCTCTAAACGAAGCTTTCAAAGACCAACCTGTGGACGAGGCTCCCAAGGAGCCACCGGTGCTCTGTGCCGACAACACCGACGGACCCGCCGAAACGATCGCTGCTGCGACCGGCGAACCCGAGGCTCGGTGGGCATGGGACGAACCGGAACGCGAGTCCGGGTCGGAGCCTGTGGATGAGGCTCCCATGGAGCCACTGATGTCGCTTGCGCAACGCCGCTTCGAGTGGCTCTACGACCTCATCGAAGAGGTCGCCCTCGTCCGCGCCGATCAATTGGATCCCGACCGAGCCGCCGTCGCAGTTACGGTCCCCTACGAGAACCTGTTCGGCCCAGCCACCGCAGCCAAATACGGCATCATCGAAGGGGGACCCGTCCTCACCGGCCCAGCCGTGCGCCGCCTCTGCTGCGACGCCGGCATTAGCCGCATGGTCGTCAAAGGTGCTTCCGAAATCCTCGACGTCGGCCGACAAACGCGCACCTGGAGCCGAGCCCAACGACGCGCCATCCGCGCCCGCCACGGCCACCAGTGCGCCGTACGCGGCTGCGACCGTCGCATCACGCAGATCCATCACCTCACGTACTGGCGCAACGGCGGCGAAACGTGCATCGAAAACGGCGTACCCCTCTGCTCACGCCATCACCACATGGTCCACGACCTCGACTGGACCATCACCTGGAACCACCACACGGGCGTAACCACCTTCACCGGCCCCGCCGGGCAAACCCTCGCCTGCGAAGTCGACCCCTTCCTGGTGAGGTCACCCGCCTTCGCGGCGGCGTAACCGCTGCAACAACCTCCGACAGCCGGCAGACGTGGCTACCACTCGCGTTGGCGCCCGCGCGGTTCTCTCGGTCAACAGTGGAGGAGATGTTCGACAATCGCGGACCACGGTCTCCCTATGCGACGGCGGTCGCTTCGAGCTCGACCATTATTTCGGGCTCGAACAGTGCTGTTACCCCGAGCAGGGTGCCGACAGGTTTGCAGCCGTCACCGGCGAAGATCGGGATGAGGTCCCCCGCTTGGGCCATGAAGGCAGGGACATCGGTCGTGTACATGTTGAGGCGGACGATATTGGCGGGCGACATTCCGGCCTCGGTCAGCGCGTCCTTGAGGTTCGACCACGCGGTTCGGAATTGGGCTACCAGGTTGCCGTCGTGAGGAAGCGGTGTGCCGTCCGGGCCGTTCGAGGTTTGCCCCGACAGATACAAGACCCGTTGTGCGCCAGTCACCTCGATGCCGTGGTTAATATTGAATCCACCCAGCCAATCCGTGGGGTTGATCTCGCGTCGTTCCATCGGTGCCTCCATGTTGGGGGTTCCTTTCTACACGTTGTCGCGTAAACCGTGGCGAAGGCGTGAAACGCCGGCATCAGCTTCGGCGCCGTCGAACTCGGTATGCAGACAATGTGGAAGCTCGCTCGCCATCTCGACGTCGCCTGATTACCCGTTCCGGTTGCGGTTGTTCGCAACCACAACCGCACCAGCGACCCTGTACTTGACTCAACGGTCA
>JBKJQZ010000116.1:0-4179 GCA_046594835.1 Acidimicrobiales bacterium
AGCAGCCCGGCGTAGAACGCGCGGGCGCGGTCTTCTTCGCCAGCGGGGATCGCGATCTGCACGTGGTCGATGCCCTCGATGCGCACGGCTACTCGGGTCGTAGTTGGGCGGTGACGGCGTCGCCCACGGTGATGGTGCCGGCTTGGGTAATGGTGCAGTACACGCCGAGGTTGTTCTGGTGCGCGTCGCGGATGGTGGTGCCGACGGCCTTGTCGCGGTCGATGCCTGGTTGCGCGCGCGACGGCATCGAGCAGCGCGGCGTCGCCATGATCACGCTCGCCGCGGCCGAGCCGACGGTGATCGTCGCCCACGCGTCCTCCACGAATCCGTCGGCCTCGGAGTCGACGAGCACGTCGGGGCGGAAGCGCCGGACGTCCCAGTCGCCTTCGGGGTAGATCGCCTCGAAGGCTCGGAGGCTGGCGGTGGTGAGGAAGTGGGCGTCGGCGAGGTCGAGCCACGTGCCCGGTGGCCCCGGCCAGTCGAACGTAGGTGTGTCCTCGTCCGACATCCCCGAGTACATCTCCATGGGGAACACGCCGTCGGCCGGAGGAGCCTCAAGACGCACGTCCCTGTCGAGCCACGCCGACAGTGCGGCGTGCACACCGGGGTCCGAGGCCGCATGCGACGATCCGTCGGGCAGCGACAGCACAATCTCGTCGCCCTCGTAGCGTGCCGAGGCCATCAGCAGATCGGCGTACCGCTTGCCGGACAGCACCTTTCGCTCCGCGGGATCGACAACGGCGAGCACGCGATCGCCGACGGTGCCGCCAGCACCAATCTCGATCTGGTTGACCCGCTCACCCTGGAACGACTTCACGGGATACCGCCAGAGCTCGGAAACGGTGGTCACGGTGTCTCGATTTCTGCGAAGAGTCCGAAGTGGTCCGACGCGAACGCGCCGCTGAGCGCGCGATCGCACACCACCGCTGCGAACGCGACGCGTCCGGCGCCCTTGGGGCGCTCGGTGCCCCAGCCACTGAAGATGTAGTCGATGCGGCGGTCGGGTTCGCGTTCAGCCGCGGCGTTTGTGTTGCGGTTGTCCCACGTGAACCCGTCGCCGCGGCCGCCGGCCACGCGCCACGCATCCTGGTAGTAGGTGCTGCGACCGTCGATGGTGGCTGAACCGGTGAGGAACCGAATTTCGGTCGAGTCCGGCTCTGCGTTGAAGTCACCGCAGATGATCGGCGGGGCGGGGGAGTCGTCCGACGCGTTCGCCTTCACGAAGTCATCGAGTTCGACTACTTCCTTCTCGCGAATGCACCCTTCCTCGTAACGCCACACGAGGTGTGTGTTGAAGATGTCGTAACCGTTGGTGCGCGCGTGCAAAACGCAACGCTGGACTTCGTCGACGCGCCCCGGCGGGTTGGACGGGAGATCCGCGTCGGCGGTTGCATCGATCGGCCATCGCGACAGGATCGCGTTGCCGAACGACGCGGCGCCGTCGAACACGTCACGGCCGGTGAAGGCGACGTGCCACTCACCTTCGGCGTGCTCGGCGATCAACCGCGCGGTGTTGTCGCCGCGGGGCGACTCGAGGACCTCTTGGAGGCATACGACATCGGGCGCTAGGTGCGCGATCCAGGCCACGATCTCGACGCGCCGCGCCCGCCAGTCGCCGGCCGTGAACCAGTGGTTCAGCGTCATGACGCGAAGCATGCCCACGACTTAGGAGACGGAGGAGACGAATTCGTTGATTACGGCGGCGCCCGCCTCGGGTACCTGCAACGGCCAGAAGTGTCCGGCCGGCAAGGACGCCGTCTTGGCCCCGAGGACGCCGGCGACTTCGCGCGCCTTGTCGCTGTCGATTAGCGCGTCCTCGCTGCTGATGATCACGAGCGCCGGCTTGCTCGACGCGACGTAGACGTCGGACCAGTCCTTGTACGCGTTCGGGGTGGCCGATCGGTACAGATCGAGGATGCAGGTCGCCATTGTCTCGTCGCCCATGTTGGCCAGCTTCCGGGCGCCCGCTTCGTCGAGGCCGAACAGTTGGTAGGTCGGCACGTTCGCCTCGGCCCCGGCCGCGAGTTGGCCCTCGAAGAACTTCTCGCCCTCGTCCGGCGTCTGCCAAATCTTTGCAAAGTCGTGCCACACGTAGTCGGGGTGCAGCAGCGGCGCGACGTCGCTCGCCCAGGACCGCACCTTGTCGGGGTATGTCATCCCGACGCGCAGCGACAGCCCGCCGCCCCAGTCGTGACCGATGAGGTCGACCGGTTCATCGATCTTGTCGAGTTCGCCGACGAGCCACTCCACGTAGTCGTCTTTCGTCGCGCCGAATCCTTCAGGACGGGGACAGCCAAAGCCCGGCAACGGTAGCGCCATCGACGGTGAGTCGAGATGGGTGCGCACCTCGTCCCAAATCGACGCGGTTTCGGGCACACCATGCACAAGGACGATCATGGTGAGGAAGCTAGCTAGATAATCATCCCGGCGCCGACGGTCGCGTTGGTGGCCTCGTCGATGAGGATGAACGAACCGGTCGTGCGGTTGCGCCTGTACTCGTCGACCATCAGCGGGTGGGTCGTGCGCAGCTGCACCCGACCGATCTCGTTGAGCCCGAGTTCGGTCGCGGCTTCGTCGCGGTGCAACGTGTTGACGTCGAGGCGGTAGCGCAGTTCCTTGACGACGGCACGCGCCTCGCGGGTCGTGTGCTTAATTGCGTACTTTCCGTTCAGACGCATCGGTGCGTCGGCGAACCAGCACACCATCGCCTCAACATCCTGCGAAGGCACCGGGTGGTTGCCGGGCCGGCACAGCATGTCGCCGCGCGAAATGTCGATGTCGTCTTCAAGCCGCACGGTCACTGACATGGGCGGGAACGCTTCGGTTACGGGGCCATCGAAGGTATCGATCGCCGCGATCTTTGTGCTGAGACCCGAGGGGAGCACCAAGACTTCGTCGCCGGGACGCAGCACACCACCCGCGACCTGTCCGCCGTAGCCGCGATAGTCGTGGTGCTCATCGCTGAGCGGACGGACGACGTACTGGACGGGGAATCGGGTGTCGACCAGGTTGCGGTCAGACGAGATCTCCTGCTCTTCCAGATGCGTGAGCAGAGGCAGGCCGCGGTACCACGGCATGTTCTCGGACTGGTCGACGACGTTGTCGCCCTTGAGCGCCGAGACGGGGATGAATGTGAGGTCGGCGATTTCGAGCTTGCTCGCGAAGTTGCGGAACTCGTCACGGATTGAGTCGAAGATTTTCTCGTCGTAATCGACGAGGTCCATCTTGTTGATGCACACGACGATGTGGGGAATCTGCAGCAGCGTGGCGAGGAAGGTGTGGCGGCGGCTCTGCTCGACCAGGCCATTGCGGGCGTCGACGAGCACGAGCGCGACGTCGGCGGTCGACGCGCCGGTGACCATGTTGCGCGTGTACTGCACGTGGCCCGGCGTGTCCGCAATGATGAACTTGCGCCGCGGCGTGGCGAAGTAGCGGTAGGCCACGTCGATCGTGATGCCCTGCTCGCGCTCGGCGCGCAGACCATCGGTGAGCAGCGCGAGGTTCACGTAGTCGAGGCCGCGGCGTTCGCTCGCGTCTTCAACCGCGGTGAGCTGATCCTCGAAGATGCCCTTGGCGTCGAAGAGCAGGCGGCCGATGAGGGTGGACTTGCCGTCGTCAACCGAGCCTGCGGTGGAGAAGCGAAGGAGTTCCATTTAGAAGTAGCCCTCCTTCTTGCGGTCTTCCATGGCGGCTTCGGTGAAGCGGTCATCGGCGCGGGTCGCGCCGCGCTCGGTAACGCGGGCCACCGCGACTTCGTCGATGATCGCGTCGAGCGTTGCCGCGGTCGACTCGACCGCACCGGTACAGCTCATGTCGCCGACGGTGCGGTAGCGCACGATGCGACGCTCGGCTTTCTCCTCGGGCAGCAGCGTCATGAACGGCGCAGTCGACAGCAACATGCCGTCGCGTTCGAACACCTCGCGTTCGTGGCTGAAGTAGATCGATGGAATCTCGAGTTCCTCGCGACGCAAGTACTGCCACACGTCGAGCTCGGTCCAGTTCGAAATCGGGAAGGCGCGAATGTGCTCGCCCTTGCGGATCCGGCCGTTGTAGAGCGACCACAGCTCGGGGCGCTGGTTCTTGGGGTCCCACTGACCGAACTCATCGCGGAAGCTGAAGAACCGCTCTTTGGCGCGGGCCTTCTCCTCGTCGCGTCGGGCGCCACCGAAGGCGGCGTCG
>JBKJQZ010000149.1:0-10223 GCA_046594835.1 Acidimicrobiales bacterium
AACCCGCGGGCGGGTGTGTTCGGCTTCCACGAGGTCTTCCACGCGCTGGTCACGATCGCGGCGACGTGTCACTACGTCGCCGCGTTCCGTCTGCTGTAGCTACTTCGTAGGGACGCCAATGAAGCGTTGCTGCTTGCGCATGCCGCGCAGCCAACGTTCGCGGTCGCCGGAACGGCGTCGTTCGTACTCCTCGACCTCGGCGTGGGGAAGGATCAAGAAGCGCTCGTCGCGCAGGCCCTCGATCACCACGCGGGCCACGTCTTCGGGTTCGAGCACGCCGTCGTTCGACGCGTGCGACACGTCGCCACCTCCCGCGGCCTCACCCTTCACGGGTGTGGGCCCGCCCAGGGAAGCGGCGATCTCGGTGCGCACCGCTTGCGGACACAGGCAGCTGACCTTCACGCCCGCCTCGCCGTAGGTGATCGCAATCCACTCAGCGATCGAAACCGCCGCGTGCTTCGACATCGAATACGGCGCGGCACCGAGCTGCGTGAGGAGACCGGCAGCTGACGCAGTGTGCAGGAGGTAGCCCTCGCCGCGAGCGACCATGCCCGGCAAAACGGCGCGGGCTGCGTACACGTGGCTCATCACGTTGATGTCGAAGGCGCGGCGCCACTCCGCGTCGGGCGCGTGCACGCCGCCGAGCACGAGGACCCCGGCGTTCGCGCAGAACAGGTCGATCGGTCCGAACGCGTCCTCCGTCGCCGCCACCAGCGCGTTGACGCTGTCTTGGTCGGCCACGTTGGTCGTCACCGCGAGCGCGGTGCCACCGTTGTTGTTGATGAAGTCAGCCGACTCGACGGCGCGGTCGGCGTTGATATCGGCCACCACCACGGCGCGTGCACCTTCTTGGGCAAAAGCGACTGCGAGCCCGCGCCCGATGCCCGTAGCCGCTCCCGTGACTACCGCGACCTTGTCTTTGAGTTCCATCGCGCCTGTCTACTGCACGGTTACTCCCGGCTAACAGATTGGTGCGAACGCGAACCCTTGGGCGCTAATGCCTTCGATGATCGCAGGCAACGCTGCGACGGTCTGGGACATGTCGGGCCCACCGTCATGGAGAAGGATCACGCCACCAGGCTCGGCCCCGGCGAGCGCGCGACTCACGATCGCATCCACACCCGGGCGTTTCCAGTCCTCGGTGTCCTTGGTCCAGCGCACCATTTGGAGGCCGCGGGCGCGCAACTGGGCGCGGCCACGTGCATCGATCTTGCCGAAGGGCGGACGCGCGCAGCGCACCGGACGACCGCTCAGTTCAGTGAGCAGGGTCTGGGTGCGATCGATCTGGGCTTCGTAACCTGCGTCGTCAAGCGTCGGCAAGGCCACGTGGTCCCACGTGTGGTTGCCAATGGTGTGACCCGCCGCCACGATGCTGCGAACAATGTCGGGGTTGACTTCGGCTTGGGAGCCAACGACGAAGAAGGTGGCACGTACGCCGTAACGCGCCAGGATGGCAAGGACTTCGGGCGTGTCCACGGCGCTTGGGCCGTCGTCGAAGGTGAGGGCGACGCTGCCGCGCGAACGGGTCCGGACTACGAGCGACGGTGGTGGCGGCGGTGGCGGCGGCTGCGTTGTCGCGGTGGTTGTCGTTGTTGTTGGTGCGGCAACGAGTGCGGGGACCGGAACCGCCGGCACAGCTGGCCCGGCGATGCGCGCAAGCGCAACGCGTCCAACTGTCGTGGTCTTCGCACCGGTTGGTTGCGCGACCACAAACATCGGCACAACAAGCGCAACGAGTAGTCGTACAACCCGCTTGCCCCGCATGGGGCGACTGTACGCCGTCGCGCTATTGCTAACAGGGCGTGACGGTCACGGTCTTGGCGTCGCTTCTGGTCCCGCCTCCGAACAGCGAGGTGGTTACGTACCAGGAATAGGTGCCCTCACTCAGGATCGACACGTCCTTCGCGTAGCCGCTGCCGTTTCGGGGGAGGTTGGTCGAGCTCCCGCCACTGCTGTTCGAATAGACCAGAAACACATCGGAGGGTGAAGCCCCCACGACCTGCGCGCTGAACGTGCTCGCCAAACAGGTCGTCATCCGCTGGGGCCCACTCGTCGTTACCCGCACTGCAGCGGTGGTTGTTACTGCCGCGGCGGTGGGTGGTGTGGTGGCCACGACGCGGGGTTTGGCCGAGGTGGTGGTCGCGGCCCTCTTCGTTGTCGAAGTGCGTTTGATCACGGTGGAGCTGGCGCTGGCCCCGGCGAGCAGCGTCGTGTCGGCTACGAGACTGGGCGCGGTCGAGATCACGTCGGGAGCGTCGGGCGCCGCCAAGCGCGGAGCTTCATCGTTGTCGGCGAGCACGAGGGCGGTGGCGAGGATGACAAAGATCAGTGCGGCTGCGAGGCTCGCAATGAGGCGACGGCGGTTGTGCTCGTCGCCCGATGGGAAGCCATCGCGACGCCAAGCTCCAGCACCCAGCGGCTTGTTCGAGCTGATGAGGCGCGGGTCATTGAGCACATTGTTCTTAAGCGCAGCGGGCGCGCCGAGTAGAGGAGCGGCAGCGAGAACGCCGAGCGCGTCGGGCGACGCGTGCCACTTTGGTTCGCAGATTGCGCAGCTCTGGGCGTGGCGCGCCACGCGCTTGCGCGTCAGTCCGTCGAGCGCGTGATGCGCCTTGGGCACGATGTGGGCAAGCTCGGCGCACCCAGCGCGTCCGTTGCGCAACAGAACCATGCAGCGCACGGCGCTCGCGAGCTGCGTCTTGGCGCGGCTGAGGATGACCGACGCCTGCGGTCCGGGGAGACCCGCGGCGTCGGCGAGGTCGGCGCCTTCCAGGCCTTGGCGTACGTTGAGCACAAGCAAGGAGCGCTCGCGTTCGGTGAGCGCATTAGCTGCTTCCCACACGAGGGCGGCGGCGGCGTGAGCCATCGCGCCGCCGGCGGAGTCGTCCATCACCGGCACGTCGAGCACCGCGTCGTGCGAGGGGCGCATGCGCGCCCGCGCGCTGGAGCGACGGATCGATTCTCGTCGAGCGATCGCTGCGAGCCACGGCTTGAGTCGCTCGGGGTCTCGGAGCTGCGCGAGACGAGTTGCGGCAATGACAAAGGTGTCCTGGAGAGCGTCGCTCGCCTCGTGCGGATCATGGAGGATCGCCCGACAGAGTTCGTAGAGCCCGTCCGCGTAGCGGTCGTAGATATCGCCCAGCGCGGTGCGGTCGCCTGCGGCGGCGGCACGGGCGAGCTCAGCGTCTCCAACCACAACGAGACCGTAGCGACGCGCACCCTCTGTACGCGCGGCAAAGGCCCGGGCGCTGCGTAAGGGGCCCGGGCGCTGCGCCTGCGCATCAGAGCTGCTCGGCGTCCTGGTCTTCGCTGCGACGACGCGCGATCACGAAGGCGATCAGACCGGCGGTCATCACTGCGAAGCCGAGAAGAACCGACGGCGACACGCCGGAGTCGGAGTTGGTCTCGTCGGCCGCAGCCTCGGTGTCGGAGTTGGTCGAAGAGTCGACCGTCTCGGACTGCACATCCGCCGACTCAGTCGAATCCTCGGCCGGCGGGGCGTAGTTGTCCGAACCCGAACCATTTCCCGTTGTGTCGGGACCGGGCTCGACGACGGGGCCGGGCTGGGGCTGGGCGATGTCGCCGGGACCCTTGGGGCCGGGCTGAGGCGGCTGGGTGGTCGGCGTCGGAGCGAGCTTGTCCGGGCCTTTCGGCGCGGCGGTGGTTGTGGTGGTCGGCTTCTGCCCGATCGCGCCGGGGCCGGTGAGTTTGGCGCTGGCTGCGTTGGCGAACCCGAGCACGGCGGCGAGGCTCACAACGGTGATGGTGACGAGGCGGGTGCGCATTGGAGGTCTTCCTTCTGCCGCCAGCGGGTTGCCGGCGTACATAGACAAGACCTCCGAGCGCTGCCTGTCTTGCAAAAATGCCGGAATTCTTTCGGCCTGTGATTGTTGGTAGCGGTCTTTGCTACCAACAATCACAGGCCGCAGGGTCGTTAGACCTTGGTAATGACGTCGTTCTGGAAGCGGTCGAGAGCGGCACGCAGGCCGTCCGGGTCGAACGCGAGTGGCGGGATCATCAGGCGGGAGACGCCGAGATCGCCGAGGCGACGGATCTCGTCGAGGTCGAACGATGCGCCGGCCGTGACTTCGATGGCGTCGCCGTCGCGGCCGTGTTCGGCCGCTTCCTTGCGCATGACCTCGAGCAGCGCCGGCAGCTCCGCCACCCCACCCTGAGCTGGGAAGAAGCCGTCGCCCAGACGACCCGCTCGTCGCGCCGCAAACTCGGTGTGGCCGCCCACCACGATCGGCACGCCCCCCGGCTGCACGGGCTTGGGCGCCACGTGCACCTCGGTGAAGTCGAAGTACTTGCCGTGATGCGACGCAGGCGACTGCGTCCACGCGGCGCGTAACGCCGCCACGGCTTCATCGGTGCGGGCGCCACGCTGGCTAAAGGGAATGCCAAGGGCGGTGAACTCTTCCTCGAGCCAGCCCACTCCGATGCCAAGCGTGATGCGCCCCTTGGCCAACACGTCCATGGTCGCTAGTTCTTTGGCCAGGACCAGCGGGTTGCGCTGCGGAAGGATGATCACGCCGGTGGCCAGACGAATCGAGGTTGTGTGGGCCGCGACCCAGGTCATCCACACCAGCGGGTCGGGAATCGGCGAGTCCTCGGGGCCGGGCATGCGACCGTCGGGCGAATACGGGTACGGCGACTGGTACCCCTTCGGAACCACGACGTGCTCAACGGCCCACAACGACTCGATGCCGAACTCTTCAGCAATCTGGCCCATGGCCTCGGCGTTCCCGGGTAACTGCCAGGGGCCAATGTTTGCAAAGATGATCCCGAATTTCATGGACGCAAAACCTACGCCCTGGCTTAAAGGAAAGTTGCTTGTCGCCCTGCCGCAGCTGAACGGCGACGAGTTCTACCGCACCGTCATCCTCATGCTGGCCCACGGCCCGCAAGGGGCGCTCGGCGTCGTGTTGAACCGCCCTACCGATGTGCCTGTACGCGAGTTGTTCCCGGAACTCGCCTTTGAAGCCGCGGAGCCCAGCGTGTTGTTTACCGGCGGCCCGGTCGAGCCCGACGGCATCATCTGCCTCGCCCGCGCCGTGTCCGCCGAAGAACGCCCCGGCTTTGCGCCTGTGCTCGACACGTGGGGCTCGATTGATCCGCGCCAGCCCCCACCCGGCGGAGTGAACGACGTGCGCGTCTACCGGGGCTACGCCGGTTGGTCGGCGCGCCAACTCGAAGGGGAACTGGCGCGGGGTTCGTGGCTCGTGTTCGACGCACGGTCCGAGGATCTCGCCGTCGATGAGCCGACGGGCATGTGGGCCCGGGTGCTCGATCGTGAGGGCCCGCGCTACGCGGCCGTGAAGCGCGTCCCGCGCGACCCGTCGTTGAACTGACGGACGCGTAAGACTGACCCGCACGCACCCGCTCGCTCCTTACGTCCCGCGACTCGTGCTCCAGTGGAGCGAGTCTGACCCCGAGGCCAACTATCGCCGCCTCGGCGGCACCCTCGCGTTCTGCGACTTGTCGGGCTTCACCGCGATGTCAGAAAAGCTGGCATCGCTCGGACGTCTTGGCGCCGAAGAACTCGCCGACGTCTTGAACCTGTTGTTCGCAGCGCTGCTCGATGACGCGGCTGCGTTCGGCGGTGGTCTCCTCAAGTACGGCGGCGACGCGGTACTGCTGTTCTTCGAAGGTGACGATCACGCGGCGCGGGCCGCGGCTGCGACGCATCGCATGCGCGCCACGCTCCGACGCATCGGCACGGTGAAGACCTCGCGCGGGACGGTCCGGGTTCGCATGTCCGTCGGCGTGCATTCCGGCGAGTTCGATTTTTTCCTCGTCGGCGACTCACACCGAGAACTCCTCGTCACCGGGGTCGGCACGACGACGACCTGCGATATGGAATCTGCTGCCGACGCCGGCCAGATCCTGATCAGCTCTTCGACGGCCGCGTTGCTTGCTCCGAGTTGTGTCGGCGCAGCCAAGGGCGACGGGTTCCTACTGCGGCGCGCGCCACGCACGCCGACGCGACTCGCCGGCGAGTGGGGTGCGATCCCGGAGGTCGACCCCCTTCGGTTCATTCCGGTCGGCATGCACCGCCACATAGGAGCCGTAGGCGCCGACGCGGAACATCGCCACGTGGCGGTCGGATTCATCGCGTTCGGCGGTGTCGATGACCTGCTCAACGCTCGTGGGGGTGATCACACCGCGGCCGTGCTGCACGCGTTCATCTCGGCGTGCCAGGCGGCCTTCGATCGCTACCAGGTGTGTTTCCTCTACGCCGACATCTACGGCAACGGCGGCAAGGTGTTTTTCACTGCGGGCGCACCGGTGAGTCACGAGGACAACGAGGAACGCGTCGTCCGCGCAGCGCTGGATATCAACGCCGGGCGTCACGACGGGTTACACCTTCACACCGGACTCAACCGCGGCTACGTATTTGCCGGTGACGTTGGCGCCGAGTTCCGACGGACATACACGATCATCGGCGATGCAGTGAATACCGCGGCGCGCGTCATGGCGTCGTGCAACGTCGACGGTCAGATCCGAGCCATGCCAGAAGTGCTGGAGCTGGCGTCGAGCCGGTTCGAATTGGAGCCGCAGCTACCTTTCGCAGCGAAAGGCAAAGCGCTTCCGCTGACGACGATGGCGGTTGGCAACGCACTCGGCCCGCGGCTTGCCGATGCACCGCTGACCTTGGTTGGACGCGACGTTGTCCTCGACGAATTGATCTCGATGAGCGGGCCCGACACCGAGACCGCAATCGTGCATGTGGTTGGCGGGGTTGGCATGGGCAAAACGCGACTCCTCACAGAACTCGCGACGACGGCGCCTTCGTCGACCCAGATTGCCTTGACGGTCGCCGAGCGATTCGGGCGAAACTCGATCTACGCCGTGCTCAACGACCTCCTCCAGCAAATTCTGGGTGACTCGCGGGTGTCCGACGGTGAAGTCGCCGCCGCCGCCACGCGTCTGGCACCCGAGCGCCGCGGGTTACTCCCGCTTCTGGGTGCAGTCCTACGACGTGAATTCGAGCCGACGCCCGAGTCACGCAGCTTTGATGGCGACGAGATGCCGACGGCACTCGCGCAATACGTCGCGGCGCTGGTTGCTGGCTGGCTTGGGCCCGGCCGCCGGTTGCTTTGGTTGATCGACAATGCACAGTTCGTCGACGAGGCCTCGGGCCGAGTGATCGCGTTCATTGCCGCCGATGACGGACCGCACCTCATGACCGCGGTGCTCGCGCATCGGCCCGACGTCGACTGCCCGGTCGCGGAAATCCCTGGGCAGACAGTAGAAATCGGACCGCTCGATGAAGCCGACGCCGTTCGCCTCGCTCGTGCTGCAGATGTCACCCTCCTGCCGAGTGTCGCCGCAGCCTTGGCCCGACGCTGTGACGGCAATCCACTTTTTCTTCGCGAGCTCGTCGCATCGGCACGAGACGATCAACTTCCGGACTCTCTTGAAACGGCGGTGTCTACGCGCATCGACGAACTAGCGCCACGCGATCGCGACGCCCTTCGGACCGCTTCCGTGCTCGGCGGTCGGTTCGCAACGGCGCACCTACGGGCGCTGTTGCATGGCGAACGCGTCGACGCAGCGAAGCTGCGCGACTTCCTTACGCCCACCGAGGACGGGTTTGCCTTTCGGCAGGCGGTGTACCGAGAGGTCGCCTACGAGGGTTTGACGTTTCGTCGCCGACAACGGCTGCACCTCGAGGCGGGGCGAATCCTCGAGGCCGAGCCGGGCGGCGGCGAGGCCGCGGCTCGACTCTCGCTCCACTTCCATCGCGCGGGGGCGTGGGACGAATCGTTTCGATACTCGCGCCACGCGGCAAGAGAGGCCGAGTCAACCTCAGCGAAGCTCGTCGCGGCGACGTTCTGGCAACGATGTAGCGAGGCCGGCCAGCACCTCGCTCAAATCGAGGACGCGTCGATGCTCGAAGCCGCCGCCAACCATGGTCGGTTGCTGTACCACGCAGGACGCGTCGACGACGCGCTCAAGGCGCTGCGGGCCGGCAAGCGCTACGCCAATAGCGGACGCGAGCGAGCGCTGCTCACAATGCATATGGCAACCGCGCTCGCGAACTCCGGCAACGAGCGCCGAGTGCTCCGCCTTGTGAAAGAGGGCATTGCGTTGCTCAACGCCGACGCGTCCGCGGACACGACGCGCCTGCCCGACGCGGACACTGCGGTTCGGCTTCTGGCGACGGGCGCGAGCACGCACCTTCAGTTCGGGCGAGTTGCGGATGCGATCACCGCGCTTGACGACGCAAAGCGGCTTGCCGAATCCGCTGGCGATCCTGCGCTCTCCGGATTGGTCGGCGGTCTCGCGATGATGGCGGAGTTGACCACAGGAAACATTGTGGGGGCCATATCCGCGTGCCGGTACGCCATCAGCGAATGCCGCAAGCTGCCCCGCTTTGCGGGGAACGTCGCCACCCTTTCGTCAAACCTCGGAACGCTTCTTCAGATTTCCGGAGATTTCCACGGCGCCGAAGAGAGCTTGCTCGACGCCTGTGGAACGCACACGCGGCGCGGCAACGACTCACTGGCGGCGGTCGCACACGCGAACCTGGCCGAGGTTTATATCGACCAGGGCCGATGGGATGACGCGTTCGCCGTGCTGGACAACGCGGAGCCCGTGCTCCGGCAAACCGATATTGACGCGGCCGCGATCGCTGCGGCCGTTAGGACGAAGCTGGTTGTACGAGTCGGTCGGCAGACCGGGCCGCTGCCCGTCCTGGTCGGGTCCTATGGCGTCGAGGGGATCGCTGCAGCAGCGGAGTTGGAACTCGCTCTCACCACGGGCGACTTCACGAGCGCAGTTCGCCTTGCCGAGACGGCAGCAGCCGAAGGTAGCGACGTCGCGCAGCTCGAGGCGCTCACGATCGTGGCTCGGGCCGCACGCGAGGCGGACCGGCAGTCACTGCTCCTCGCGGCACCGGAGTTGTCGGCAAACGGTGACCCCTTCGGAGCCCTGCTGTTGCGCGCTGCAGCAGGCCTCATCCTTGTCGAGGACGAAGACGCGCAACGATTGGGGGTCGTCGCAACTCCGGCATGGACACACGTGGTGGCCGCCTCGTTCAATAACGTTCTCGCGTGACCTCCTTCGACGGCTTTGCCCCCGACGCACTCGAGTTCTTCAGCCAACTCGCGGCGGACAACTCCAAGACGTTCTGGACGGCGCACAAGCCCATCTACGACGAGAAGGTGCGTGCGCCGATGGTTGCCCTCACCGAAGCGCTCGCGCCCACCTACGGCGCCTTCACAATCTTCCGACCCAACCGCGACATCCGTTTTTCGAAAGACAAAACGCCCTACAAGACGAATATCGCGTGCAGCGCCGAGACCGAGGGTGGCGCGTCGGTATACCTCGGCTTTTCGGCCGACGGCCTCTACGCGGGAACCGGCTACTACTACTTCGCCAAAGACCAACTCACTCGTTATCGCGAAGCAGCAGCGGCCGACGGGACCGGCACCAGTCTCGAGCGCCTCGTCGCGTCAGCTCGTACGAAGGGCTACGAAGTCCACGGCTCGCACCTCAAGGTCGCGCCGCGGGGCTACCCGCGTGACCACGTTCGCGTCGAGTTGCTGCGTCACACCGGGCTTTACGTGGGCAAGCCGTTCCCGATCGAACCGTGGCTGCACACCAAAGCCGTCGTGACAAAAATCAAGGCTGCGCTGAAGGGGGCTGCACCGGTGGCCGAGTGGATCGACGCGCACGTCGGCCCGACCACCATCCTCCCCGAGGAGTGGCGGCGGGCGACGCACTAGGCAGTTACGCCTTTGCTTGGACGTTGAACACGTATTCGATATGTGTGCCGTCGTTCAGTTGCACCCAGAACTTGTGGAAGCCGGGCGTGAGGCCGCGCGTGTCCTGACGGAACTGCCACATCTGAGTGCTGGACTGCCACTCAAACCTGTCCTGAGCCGGGTTGAGGACCGGCAGGCAGGTCGGCAGCAGCCCGAGGAGGGGTTCGCAGCTGCCCGTGGCCACTGCATTTTTGTTGCTCTTGTCGATGGGGGCCGCCACCGTGGCGAGCCGCGGCGGACCAACCGAGACGCCGTTGGCGTCACAGATACGGAACTGGATCGGGACAATCGCCCCCGTAGCCGACACGTATTTGGTGCCGTTGAACCCGATCGCCCTGTGGCTGGTCGACGCGCCACACGGGGTGCCGTCCGCATACTGGGCGAAGTAGTTGACCGCTCCAATCGTATAGAGGTTGACCGAATCCTTGACCGTAACAACGTACTTCTAGA
>JBKJQZ010000185.1:0-6207 GCA_046594835.1 Acidimicrobiales bacterium
GCGCAGGTCCTCGATCAGCACGGCGTGTGCGTGCGCGCCGGTCATCACTGCGCCAAACCGCTGATGCGTTGCCTGGGCGTGAACGCGACGGCGCGCGCCTCGTTCTACGTCTACAACGACAAAACCGACATCGACCGTCTCATCACCGCGTTGTCCGACGCCGACGCGCTGTTCTGTTAGGAAGAGTGGCAAATGGCAGGGCTTGAAGACCTCTACCGCGAGATCATCCTCGACCACTACCGCTCGCCGCGGAACAAGGGCGAGTTGGAGTCGCCTCCCGCGACCAAGGTCGAGGGCTACAACCCGCTGTGCGGCGACGAGATCGTTCTGTACCTGCTCATGGACGGCGACACCGTGGCCGACGTGAAGATCGGCGGCACCGGTTGCTCGATCAGCCAGTCGTCCGCGTCGATGATGTCGGCCGCGATCAAAACCAAGACGGCCGCTGAGGTCCGGGCGCTCGTGCGGGCGTTCAAGGGGCTGATGTCGATCCACGAAACCAACCTCGGCGGTGAGGCAGACGAGGCCGAGGTTGAGGCCGTCGACCCCAACGTGAAGCTGGGCGACCTCGAGGCGCTTCAGGGTGTCGTGAAGTTCCCGGTGCGCATTAAGTGCGCCACCCTGAGCTGGAACACGCTCACCCAAGCGCTGGATGAGGCCGGGGTCTAAGACCTCGGCGTGACACCCTCCCGGCACACTCGCCGGATGGTGAAAGCACGTGACGGGCGCCAGGCCGACCGACTTCGTGCGGCGATCTGCATTGCGCTGCTCGACGCCGGTGGTTCCCTCACGGTTGCGCAACTGGTTCTGGCGGTCTCGCAGCTTGGCTTCGTGCTGGGCCCGTCGCCCAACAAGGTCATCGCCGACGGCCTATTACATGCGCGTGCGATTGCACCGCTACCTCGCGGACCCAACCAAGCGATACGTCCGCCCCGACAATTACCCCCGGCTCTACTGAGCCGCCCGCGTATGTCTGTCGCTGTCTAAGCGAATTGGCCCCGGGCGACCACAACCCCGTATCTGTGGCACCGCCCCACGACACGGCGGGCGCCCGGTTCCATTGCGACAGGTTCGCGGCGTCGAAGTCTCAGGCCTCTGGCTCGGCATCTCTTTCGCTTAGACAGCGACACACCTGGGGATCGCGACTGGTGGAGGTGCGGCGGAGGCTTGGGTGAGACCACAGAGCTTCGTGGCCCGGGAGGCCATCTCCTAGAGTGCGAGTCGTGGCCCGCGAATACGCCCCTCATAAGTACGCAACCGAAGACTTCACCGGTCTCATGCTCAAGATGCACGACAAGGTCGTGGCCAACACCGACCTTCCGGGCGTACCCGCCGGAACCAAGGGCAAGGTGCTGCTCGCCAACGGGCTCAACTGGCGCCGCTACCGGATCCTGTTCGAGAACGGCAGCGAACTCGGTCACCTCGACGCGCGACACATCGACAAGGCATAGGAGCTAGATCCATGGCGGGACGACTCGCAGGAAAAGTCGCACTGATCTCGGGTGGCGCCCGCGGCCAGGGCGCCACGGAAGCGGAGCTGTTCATCAGCGAAGGCGCCACGGTTGTGATCGGCGACGTGCTCGACGACGAGGGCAAGGCCACGGCGGATCGCCTCGGGGCGGCGTGTCGCTACGTGCACCTCGACGTGACGCTCGAGGAGGACTGGCAGGCCGCGCTTGCGACAACCGTTGACGAGTTCGGCGCTCCCGACATCCTCGTGAACAACGCTGGCGTGTTCATCATCCGGCCGATCGCGATGACCTCGCTCGAGGAATACGAGCGCGTCGTGAAGATCAACCAGACCGGCGTGTTTCTCGGCATCAAGACCCTCGGCCCGATCATGTGCGAGAACCAGCGCGGCTCGATCATCAACATCTCCTCCGTTGCGGGCCTCAAGGGCACAGCGGGGACCATCGCCTACAGCGCCTCGAAGTGGGCGGTGCGGGGCATGACCAAATGCGCAGCGAACGAGTACGCGGCTTTCGGTGTGCGCGTGAACTCGGTGCACCCTGGCATCATCGACACGCCGATGACCCAGCAGTTCAAGGACCTCGGCGTGATGGACCAGGTCCTTCAGAGCATCCCGATGGGGAAGGAAACCGGCCCCGAGACGGTGGCCAAGCTCGTGCTGTTTCTTGCCTCGGACGACTCGTCCTATTCAACTGGATCCGAGTTCGTGGTCGACGGTGGCATGGTGGCCCGATGAAGGTTGTTGTTGATTTCGATATCTGCCAGAGCAACGCCGTGTGCATGGAGTCCGCCCCGAAAGTCTTCGAGGTGCGCGACGACGGCTACCTCTACGTCCTGAACGAAAACCCCTCGGAGGCAATGCGCGCCGAAGTCGAAGAGGCTGCGGAACGCTGCCCGACCGGCGCAATAACAATCGAGGGCTAACTGTGAGCGATGGCCTGTGGTCTGCGGACCGGCGGGCCATGACCCTCGGGTTGGTGCTACTCGTGACGCTCGTCGCGTTCGAGGCGCTCGCAGTTAACACGGCGCTGCCTGCTGCAGCGGACGAACTCGGAGGCCTCGGTCTCTACGGCTGGGTGTTCGCAGCGTTCATGCTCTCGACGGTCGCGTCGATCGCGGTGTCTGGACGCGCCATTGACGAGCGAGGCTTGCACTCCGTGCTCGCCGTTGGTGCGCCGTTGTTTTGCGTAGGGCTGTTCATCGGTGCAACCGCACCGTCAATGCTCGTGCTCGTTGGCGGCCGCATCGTGCAAGGACTCGGCGCCGGCGCCATCTCGTCGGTCGCAAACGTCGCAATCGGCCGCGCCTATCCGCCTCGTCTTCGCGCCGCCATGCTCGCCGTGATGTCGAGTTCGTGGGTGGTGCCCGCCCTCGTGGGCCCCGCTCTCTCCGCTCTCATCACGTCGTCGCTCGGATGGCGGTGGGTCTTTGCTGGACTCATCCCCGTCGTGGCCAGTGCAGCGCTTATGACCTTGCCCGCTGTACGCCGTTTTGGCCCGACGGAAGAATCTCGCGCCCACGCGCGCACGCGTCGCACGTCGGACGCGCTCCTCGTGGCCGTGGGCTTCGCGTTTGTGATCGGCGGACTGTCGAACGCACACGACATTTGGCCCCTCGTGTTTCTCGGCGTCGGCGGTGTGCTCGCCGGTCCAGCGCTCGTGCGCCTGACGCCGGCGGGCACGTTCCGACTCACGGCTGGCCCGCCCGCCGCCATCGCGCTCAACGCGGTCATCAACTTCGCGTTCTTTTCCGTCGACGCGTTCCTCCCGCTCGCGGTGACAGAGGTACGCCACCGCGGCGTCGGCTTCGCCGGCCTCTCGCTTACCGCCGGCGCCCTTACGTGGACGGCCGGCGCGTGGTTCACCGCGCGCATGCAACGCGTGCCGGTGACCCTGCGCGTGCGCGCCGGGTTTCTTTGCGTTGGGCTTGGCATCACGCTCGCGCTGATCGGCCTCCAGCCCCGCGTGCCGATCGCCATCTTCCCGTTGGCGTGGGTCTTCGCCGGACTCGGCATGGGCCTGGGGTATCAAGGCCTCGCGCTCGTGGTCATCGGCGGAGCCGACGTGGCCGACGACGACAACGACGACACCGCGCCGACGGGCTTCATCGTTGCGGCCCGTCAGATCTTCGACACGCTCGGCACCGCGACCGGCACCGGCGCTGCGGGTGCGATCGTGGCGGTCGCGGCCGCCAGCGCCCATCCCACCAAGGAGGCGCTGACGATCACGTTCATTCTGATGATCGGCGTCACGTTGTTTGGCGCAGCGGTCAGCGGGCGCGTGCAGGCACGCCTAGTACGCGTCGCCGCACCACAAGCGCCGCAGCGCTGAGGACCGCCAAGCCCCCAGCCAACGATCCGTTAGTCGAGCCGGTACGAGGCAGCGTGCCGCGCTCGACCACCACGCCGGCCACTTGTGAACCGGCGGCGGGGGCGCCCACCGCCGGAGCTTCGTCCACGTAGGTCGTCGGGCCGCCAAGCTCGCGCGCGGACGGACCAAGACCAAGGAAGACGACCTTGGCAGAGTCCCACGGGTCTTGGCCCTGACCCCGCTCAAGGATCTCGACCTTGTCGCCTGTCACCCGGATAAGGGCGTAGGAGGTGTTGTCGGTCTCGTTCTCCTCGAGGATGTGGTTGAACTTGTCCGCAGTGGTGCGCACGACGAAGAGGCCATCGGGCTGGCCGCCGAACTCGACGTACTGGCCGGGCCGCTGCCAGCGGTACACGTCGCCCCAACCCGTGCTGAGACCGATGCGGCCGCCGTCGGGTGAGAAGCAGTTGCCACCCGTTGCCGAGTCGCCCTCGCCGAACGTGCCCGAGGGCATCTGGGCGAAGCTGTGCCAATCACCGAAGAGTTGATCGGCCGGGCAGAAGCCCGACTTTGTGCCGACGCCACCCGCCTTGAGGCCACCGGTTTTGGGGTCGGCCACCGAGAACAGTTCGTAGCTGAGGATCTGATCGGTGTGGAAGTGGGCGTGGGTCTTGTGGAACGAATACGTGCCGGCGGGACGCTCGCTGACGCTGCCGTCGGAGTAGTGGATGACCTGTCGAGCCGGGCCCTGCAGCAGCGCGGGATCGATCTTGCCGCTAATCGTGTCGGAGGCGAAGTCGAAGAGGACCTCGAACGGACCGCTGCCGATGTTCATGGGGCCGCTGGTGAGACGCAGGCACTTGGTGGCCCCACCGCCACCGGCCGCAACCGGCGCCATCTCGTCGGCCGCGCACGACAGGGGATGAAGGCCCGCAACATCGAGCGGCGGGTTGACGGTGTCGGGCGGGTACACCGCGTTGAGCGGGTTCGCCGGAGCGATGAAGCCAAATTCGAAGGGCGGCACGGTGCGCAAGTTCGGCAGCAACGCGGTCTTCGTCGTGGGAACCAGCGGGAGCGTGCGCTCGAGCTTGGCTCGCAATCGAAACGCCGAGTCGGTTACCGAGTTCGGTACGACCCGAATAATCCAGGCGCCGGAGGCCGGCTTCGGGATCAACGCCTCGCCGGCGAACTGGTTGCTAGTCATTACTGAACCGGCCACCGCTCCCGTCGGATCAAGCGCTTCGACGGTGAAGGAGTTTTCGCGGTTGGGGTGGTCAATCGCCACGCGCAGACGCGCCGCGCCCGGCGCAATGGTGAGCGAATAGGTCGGGCAGGTCGCGGTCGTGCACGCCGAGCCGTTCGCCACCGTCGCGTCGTCGAAGTGTGGGCCTGTCCAGAACACGGCTTGACCCACCTTCAGCGCCATGCCGTCCGCGGCGCGCGCCGGTGGCAGCGCTAGCCCGAGCGCGCTGACCAGCGCTATGAGCGCGACGAGTGAGACTCCAATACGCTTTCCCCAGTTCATGCCTGCATCGTCGTAGGGCGAAATTTCCAAACGCGCACGCGACAGTTGCGCATTCATGACCGTTCCCTGACGCGGACCTTGCTCCGTAGACTCAGCCGGTGCCGCTGCCCTCCTCGCTTCGACCGCTGCGCAGCCGCAACTTCGCGCTCGTGTGGTTCGGCGCCGTCATCTCAAACGCGGGTAGTTGGATGCAGACCGTCGCCGTTGGCGCGTTCGTCACGGCTAAAACGGGGCAGGCGGGATGGGCCGGCCTCGTGGCGGCAGCCGCGTTTCTTCCGATTGGGTTGCTCGCACCTATCGGCGGCGCGCTCGCGGACCGACTCGATCGCCGCAAGTTCGTGCTGTGCACCACCCTCGGCGAAGCCGCGATGGCGTCGCTGCTCGCGTGGCTGGCCTTCACCGGACGCGCGTCGCCCGGTTCGGTGGCGTTGGTCGTGTTCGTCGGCGGCTGCCTCGTGGCGATTGCGCTGCCCTTTCTCCAGGCCATGACGCTCGACCTGGTCCCCCGCGAAGACATTCTCGCGGCAGCCGGACTGAATTCGGCCCAGTACAACCTCGGACGCGTGCTGGGCCCGACGCTCGCGGGCGCCGTGATCGCGCTGTGGGGTTTCCAGTGGGCCTTCACGTTGAACGCAGTCAGCTTTTTCGCCGTCGTGATCGCGATGTCGCTGGTCCGCCTCGAGCACACGCGCAGCACCGACACCACTCCTCTACTCGAACGCATTCGCGTCGGCGCACGCGCGGCGCGCGCGAACCCCGGCGCCCGCGCCGCGATCACGCTGATTGCGTTCACTGCGTTCCTGCTCTCACCCTTCATCGCGCTGATTCCGGCGCGCGCGTACCTACTCGCGGGCGGCGACGCCGCGCGTGCCGCGCACCCCGACGCGTTCCGCGAGACCGTCG
>JBKJQZ010000212.1:0-2834 GCA_046594835.1 Acidimicrobiales bacterium
TGAACTCGTCTTGCGAATCGTCAGTGGATGGAGTCGGGCATGCTCATCCGGTGGATCGAGTGTTTTTCCAGCCGAGTGAGGTCTATCGGCACGCCGCGGCCGACATCGTCGCCAAAATTGCGAAGCTCGTTCACCGCCAATTCCCGGAGGCCAATGTCGAGGACATGGGCGCGACCGCTATTCCTGGACTGCTCACCAAAGGCGACGTCGACGTGAACGTCAGGGTCGCGCATGACGACTTGCAGCCATTGGTTGACCTCCTGGGACAGCACTTCCGCATCCACCAGCCGCAGAACTGGACCGACGGGTACGCAAGCTTCGCCGACGACGACGGCTACAGCCTGCCGGTTGGTGTTCAGGTCACTGTCCGCGGCCATTCCGACGACAAGTTCCTCACACAGCGGGACCGCCTCGCCGGCGCCCCTGAATTGATCGCGCAGTACAACGAACTCAAACGCGGGCTCGAAGGCGCACCCATGACCGAGTACCGACAAGCCAAGTGGGAGTTCATCGCTCAGCACCTAGACCCTGGATAGACGTCCTAACCGGCGAATGGGAGAATGTTGCGAGTGGACGACGACCGCCGCCTGTCGTTTGGCGACGACGCCGAGCAGTACGACCGCGCGCGACCGTCGTACCCGGCGGCGGCGGTTGATGCCGTAATTGAGGGCGCGAACGTCCGTCGGGTGCTTGACGTCGGATGCGGCACCGGTATCGCGTCGCAGATGTTCCTCGATCGCGCGTGCGAAGTTGTCGGTGTGGAGCCCGACGAGCGGATGGCCGCGGTGGCCCGCCGACGCGGCGTGAAGGTCATCGTCGCGCCATTCGAAACCTGGGCGGCGCCCGACGATCCGTTCGACCTCGTCGTCTCCGCGCAAGCGTGGCACTGGGTTGATCAGAACATCGGGCCCACGTTGGCCGCCGACGCGCTGCGCCCGGGCGGCCGACTGGCACTGCTGTCGAACGGCTACGAGCAAGTGTCACTAAGAGACGAGCTCGACGCGCTGTACCGCCAGCACGCACCGCAGCTTGTCGCCAAGACGTTCGTGCTCGGGCGGCCCGCGTTAAGCCTCGGCGCGGCGCACGCTGGTCCGATCGACGCGTGCGGACGCTTCGGTCCCGTCGAGGAGCGGTCGTTCCAGTGGGAGCACACCTATAGCCGCGACGAGTGGCTCGACCAGCTCCCAACCCACAGCGACCACAGAACGCTGCGGCCAGAAGCGCTCGGCACGTTGCTTGACCACATTGGTGTCGTGATCGACGCGCACGGTGGCACGCTTACCATCGGCCACACCACCGAGTTGCTGCTCGCCGTCCGGCACTAGGCGCAAGAAAAAATCGCCGCTCGTACGCAGCGACCGCGGCAAAGCGTTCTTAGAAATCCAGAGCCCGCCGGTAACCTCGTGCCGTGCTGCGATACCTAACCGCCGGCGAGTCGCACGGCAAGGCTCTCGTTGTTGTCATCGAGGGCCTCCCTGCCGGGCTCGAAATCGCCGTTGAAGACGTGCAGCGCGAACTCGCGCGTCGTCGCCTTGGCTACGGCCGGGGGCCCCGCATGCGCTTCGAGCAGGATGAAGTCACCCTCGTCGGCGGTATCCGTCACGGGCGCACCCTCGGTTCGCCGGTTGCCATCGAGATTGGCAATACCGAGTGGCCCAAGTGGCAAGAAGAAATGTCACCCGCGAAGGGCGCGACCGCGAAGCCGCTTACCAAGCCGCGTCCGGGTCACGCCGATCTCGCTGGCATGCAGAAGTACGCATTCAGCGACGCCCGAGACGTGCTCGAGCGCGCCAGCGCCCGTGAGACGGCGGCGCGCGTCGCGGCAGGTGCGTGCGCCAAGGCGTTACTGGCCCACATCGGCGTCGACGTGATCAGCCATGTGATCTCGATGGGCACAGCCGAGGTGAAGGCCAACGCGTCCCGCCCGACTCCCGCGGACATCGACCGCGTCGACGAATCGCAGGTGCGGTGTTTCGACCCGACCGCCGACGCCGCGATGATCGAGCAGATCAAGGCGGCGGCCAAAGACGGCGACTCGCTCGGTGGAATCGTCGAAGTGCTCGGCTATGGGGTGCCCGTAGGCCTCGGCAGCCACGTTCACTGGGACCGCAAACTCGACTCGCTGCTGGCCCAAGCCCTCATGAGCATCCAGGCCGTGAAGGGCGTGGAGATTGGTGAAGGCTTCGACGTTGCGCATCGTCGGGGCTCCGACGCGCACGACGCGATCCTCTGGGAAGCGGACGCGGGCTACCGGCGCGACAGCGATTTGGCTGGTGGGGTCGAAGGCGGCATGTCGACGGGCGCGTTGCTCGTGGCGCGCGCAGCGATGAAGCCGCTCGCCACGCTGAACCGCCCGACGTTGCGCACCGTCGACGTCTTGACCAAGGAGGAAACCGTCAGCTTCAAGGAGCGCACCGACGTCACGGCCGTGCCGGCAATGGGCGTCGTGGCCGAGACGATGGTCGCACTCGTGCTCGCGGCTGAAGCGCAACGCAAGTTCGGTGGCGACTCCGTGCCCGAGTTCGTCGCCAACCACGCCGCCTTCATCGCGACACTTGACTAGCGCGTCCATCGTCCTGGTCGGCATGCCGGGCGCGGGGAAAACGACAGTCGGCGGCGCGCTCGCACAGTTGATGCAGTGGGGCTTCGTTGACGTCGACGAGGTGGTTGCAGGTGCGGTCGGCGACGTGCCCGCCTTCATTGAAGCGAACGGCATCGATGCCTTTCGTGATCACGAGACAGACGCGATCCGCGCGCTTCACCTAACCGAAGACAAGGTGATCTCGGTGGGCGGGGGAGCGGTGCTCAACCCGATGAATCGCGCCGTGCTCGAT
>JBKJQZ010000225.1:0-3677 GCA_046594835.1 Acidimicrobiales bacterium
AACGGCGTCCGCGCCCATCGCGACCGCAAGGAGGGCGTCTTCTTCGGTTGTGACGCCACAAATCTTCACCCACATCGCAGGCTCCGAACGGTCTCGGCCGGATCTCCGGCGGTAACGACGGTCTGGCCAACGAGGATCGCGTCGTAGCCCGCGTCGCGCAGGCTGCGAGCGTCGACGGCGTCGCGTACACCGGATTCAGCGACGCGCACCACACCCGCAGGGATCTGCGCAGCCATGCGCAGCGCACGGGCGTGATCGACCTGGAACGTGTGCAGGTCGCGCTGGTTCACACCCACGACGCGCGCGTTCACCGCAAGCGCTCGCGCGAGTTCGTCTTCGTCGTGGATCTCAACCAGGGCATCAAGGCCAAGGGCGGTGGCCGCGTCGTGGCAGCGGCGCAACTCGTCGTCGCTCAAGACCGCGGCGATGAGGAGCACGGCGTCGGCGCCCATCGCACGCGCGGCGCGCACGTCGGCCTCGGAAACGGTGAAGTCCTTTCGGATGACGGGCAGTTCCACGGCCGCGCGCGCCGCGACGAGATCGTCCGCCGAGCCGCCGAAATAGTCGGCGTCGGTGAGGACGGAGAGCGCACTGGCGCCTCCGTCCGCGTATGCCTTGGCCATCAGGGCGGGATCAAGCTCGGCGTTGAGATCACCCATCGACGGCGAGCGACGCTTGATCTCGGCGATCACCGCGAGGCCATCGGTAGCGGAGAGCGCCGCCGCGAAGCCGCGTGGCGCGGGCGCAGCAGCGAGTGCGTCGTCGGTGACCACGGGCTCGGGGTAACTCCGGTGCGCAGCCACGATGTCGTCCAAATACGTGGCCATCGTGGTGCTTAGGTTACGCGTCCGGCGGGGTTAGCCCAGTGTTGTGGACGTAGTGGTCACTTGGCCGCCCCCGTTGCCGCTGCCGTCGGTGGTGGTAGTCGTCTCGTCGGGATCGACGCAGTTCTCCACGCTTAGGGGCACGGTCTGGGTGCCGACCGTCACGGCGAGGGGCTGGCGGCCGCTTTCACGACACCGCAATTGCCAGTCGGCGAGGCCAGACGCGTCGGTTGTGGTGGGGTTGGTCGAGCGCACCAGCCAGCCGGTCGAGCCGATCAGTTCCGCGCGCACACCTGGGATCGGTTCGGCGCGCACGATGCCGTTGTCGTCGACGGTCTTTTGCGCGACCCGTACAACCAGGTTCGTGTCCCGATCGGTGCGGGGCACCGACGGTGCGAACGACGACGTGACGCCGATGCCACCGATTGAACGGACCTTGAGCTCAAGCGTCTTGGTTTCGGTCTGCCCGAGGAACAGCGTCGTTGCGACGGTCTGGGCCAAATCGGGGGCCCGCCAGGCGCGGATCCGGTAGCGGCCCCCGAGCACCAGCGGCAGGCTCCAGGTGCCGTCTTCACGCGTGAGCAGCACGATCTGACCGGTCTGGCCATTGACGATCCGTTCGACATTGACCTTGGCTCCCGCTACCGGGCCTGCGTCGCCGATCACGGCGCCGTTGAGCGTCGCCTGACCGGGCTGGATGACCACGGTCGTGCCGGGGGTCTTACCGGTTACACCCTTGAGGGCAACGTTGCTGTAGTCGAGATCGGTGGTCGTGGTCTTCGCCGGCGTGAAATCGGGAACCTTGGGCAGCGCGCCTGGATCACTCGAGCACGCAGCCGTCGCGCCCACCACGAGCAGGGCCAGACCGAGTGCGAGCGCGCCTCTACGCATCCACGGGTCCGAGGAGTTGCACGGGCTCGCCACCTACGAGGGCCTCGCCCTCAAGCGACGTACCGCGCTTGACGTACGCGAGGCCGATCCCGGCGTCTGCACTCGTCACCGCGCCGACCTCGACGCCGTCGACGGCCAGCGCCGCGCCTACGGCAACCGTTGGACCGCTTAGGCGCACGAGCCGGCGGGGCGGGTCCGCGACGCGGCTGTCCATGCGGGCGACCAACTCCTGGCCCGTGTAGCAGCCCTTGGTGAAGGACACCGACCGCCCGACCCAGCCCGTCTCCGCCGGTACGGTCCGGTCGTCGAAGTCCTGTGCCATCGACGGAATGCCCGCCTCGATGCGCGCGTGTTCGTCGACCGCGAAGGGAGTGCCCGCACCGGCGTCGAGCGTCACTTCGGCCTTGGTGCGAAGCAGGAAACGCTTGAGTCGGGCCAATAACTGCTCGCCCGAGCCGGATTCGACGTCGAGCGCGAACTCCTCGGGCCCAACCCACAACACGCGCACGAACGCGTCGATGTGACCGTTGGGCGCAAGCACAAAGGACCAGCGCTGGTCACCGTCGGTCATCCCGAGGACGTCTTGGGACAGCTGCCCCTGCAGGTACGTCTCGGCATCGGGGCCAAAGACGCGGACGCGATCGGCCGACACACTCATAGGGTCATCTTGCCGCGGCATCGCGTCGCTGCGCGGTCATGCGGCGCGCCGCGGGCACCGCAGCGAGCAACGCTGCGGCCTTGTTCGCGCACTCGAGGTCCTCCGACGCCGGGTCGCTGTCGACCACTATCCCGGCACCGGCCTGCACGTAGGCGCGGCCATTTGGCGCCACGAACATCGTGCGGATAGCGATCGCGGTGTCGAGCTGTCCGGTGAAGTCGATGTAACCGACCACGCCCGCGTACGGCCCGCGCCGCGTCGCTTCGAGGTCGTCGATGATCTGCATCGCTCGCACTTTGGGCGCACCCGACACCGTCCCGGCGGGCAGCGTGGCGCGCAGCACGTCTATCGGTGTGAGACCCGCGCGCAACTCGGCCGAGACCTGGGACGTGAGGTGCATCACGTGGCTGTAACGCTCGAGTGTGAACAGCTCGTCAACCCGTTCGGTACCGAACACGCCGACGCGACCTACGTCGTTGCGGGCGAGGTCCACGAGCATGATGTGTTCAGCCCGTTCCTTGGGATCCTCCATCAGCTCGGCTGCCATGCGGCGTTCGTCGACTTCGGTCCGACCGCGGCGACGCGTGCCCGCGATCGGACGACTGATCACGCGTCCGTCGAGGAGCTGCACCATCGGCTCGGGCGACGAGCCCACGACCGTGACCTCGGGGTGCCGGATGAAATACATGTAGGGCGACGGGTTGACCTGGCGCAGGCTCCGGTACATGTCGAACGGATCGGCGTGCAGATCAAAGTCGAAACGCTGTGACAACACGACCTGGAAGATGTCACCGTTCATGATGTGCTCTTTGGCTACGGCCACCATGTCGGTGAAGCGTTCCTTCGAGATGGTCCGCGTTACCTCGGGCAGCGGCGCGGTCGCATCGGGCGGGTCGAACACCGGCTCGTCGAGGGCGCGGGCGCCGTCGGCCAAGAGGCCTTCGACCTTCGCAACCGCTTCGTCATACGCGGCATCGAGTTCGGCCTCGGTCGCGCCGGCCGGCACGAACGCGTTGGCCAGCAGCACGACTCGCTGACGCCAGTGGTCGAACGCCGCGACCGAGCCGATGATCGACATCACGGCGTCGGGCAGGTTGCGATCATCAGGCGGTGGATTCTCAAGCTTCTCCACCTCGCGCACGATCTCGTAGCCGAGGTAGCCAACGACACCGCCGTGAAGCGGGGGGAGGTCGTCCAACTCGGGCGACCGGTACGCGGCGAGGATCGCCTCAATTGCCGCCAGCATGCCTTGGTCGAGCGGTACGCCGGGAGGCAGTTCACCCTCGACGCTGATGACGCCGTTG
>JBKJQZ010000043.1:0-15054 GCA_046594835.1 Acidimicrobiales bacterium
CTCGTGCGGCTGGGAAGGTCATTGCTGGGCTCGTAGTTGCTGCCCTTGCCGTGATCTCTCTGGTGTTGCGTTACTACGAACGGCAGCCAGAGAGATCACGGCAAGGGCAGCAACTACGAGCCCAGCAATGACCTTCCCAGCCGCACGAGGCTGCTTCTGCAGTGCTCCGTCCCTTCCCCTGGCTGGAGTGCGTTGCGTCTCGGCGGTTTCTTGACCGATGACCGTAGACAACGCGCGTCCGCGCGAACAAGCCGGTGCTGAAACGGCGTTCCGCAGACAGGAACGCTAGAGGGGAAGTTTGAACGCTTTTGCGGTGTTTTGCCAGGTTGCGGCTTGGATTTCGGCCACGTCTGCACCTTTCGCGACGGCGATTGCGGCCCCCACAAAAGTTACGAACGCGGGCTCGTTCTGACGGCCACGGTGCGGAACCGGCGCGAGGAAAGGTGCGTCGGTCTCCACCAACAATCGGTCCAGCGGCACGAGTGCGGCAGCGGCGCGCACGTCGTTCGCGTTCTTGAACGTGACGATCCCGGAGATCGAAATGAACGCGCCGCGGTCGAGGCACTTACGTGCTTCGTCGGGCCCGCCAGTGAAGCAGTGGATGATCGTGCGCTCGGGCATTCCCTCGGTGTCGAGGACGGCGAACGTGTCGTCCCACGCGCCGCGCGTGTGGATCACCAGCGCAAGATCGAGTTGTTTCGCCCACGCGATCTGACGCGCAAAGGACTCGCGCTGGATGTCATGCGGCGAATGGCTGTAGAAGAAATCGAGACCGCACTCCCCGATTGCCACGACGCGCTCGTGCTCGCGCGGATCGGGCAGATCATCGAGGCCGTCCTTCGCGTCGTGGGGATGAAGGCCGACCGTCGCCCACACGTCGGGGTTCGCCTCCGCCGCAGCGATGGCAGTGCGCGAGGTCTCGGCGCCCGTCCCGATCGTGACGAACCGCCCCACGCCCGCGGCGCGGGCGGCGTCAAACGCAGCGGTGTCGCTGCCTTCCCACGGCACGTGGCAGTGGCTGTCAGCCCACACGGCGCTACGCCTTCTGGAGACGGGGGAAGAGCGGATCGCCCTTGGTGACAGGCAGGCCGCCGGGGTAACCGCCCCAGGCCAGTCCGTCAGGAACGCGTACGTCTTCAGGAACGCCAGACAAGCCGAGGCGGCGCCACAACTCGGCGCACGCGTTCGGGATGGCCGGGCTAGCCAAGACCGCGACGATGCGCAGCACCTCGAGCGCGTCGCCCAGCACCGCGTCTACGGCTGGGCCGGGTTCGGCTTTCCAGGGCTCGTTGGTCTCAAGGTAGGCATTGGTGTCGCGGATCAGTTGCCACGTCGCGTCGAGCGCGTCGTGAGGAGCGAAACCGTCCCACGCGGCGGCGGTTGCTTCGATGGCGCGCGCCGCTAAGAGTGCGAGCGGGCTGTCTGGTTGCGGGGCGGGGCCTACTCCCCCGCACTTGCTGGTGACCACGGCGGCGACGCGCGCCGCTAGGTTGCCGAAGTTGTTGGCCAGGTCGGTGTTGTAGCGATCGACCATTCCTTCATACGAAAAGTCGCCGTCGTTGCCGAAGTTGACGTCGCGCAGGAAGTGATAGCGGTAGCCATCCACGCCGAAGTCGGCGATGAGGTCGCCGGGCGCAATTTGATTGAGCTTCGTCTTGCTCATTTTTTCGCCGCCGATGAGCAGCCACCCGTGCACCTGCACGTGCTTGGGCGGATCGATGCCGGCCGCAAGCAGCATCGCGGGCCACCAGACGCAGTGGAAGCGAAGAATCTCTTTCCCGATCACGTGGTTGACGTGGGGCCACCAAAGATCGAAGCGCTCGGGATCGGTGCCGTAACCGATCGCCGTGCAGTAGTTGATGAGCGCGTCGTACCAGACGTAGAAGACGTGGTTGTCGTCCCACGGCACCGGCACGCCCCAGTCGATCGACGTGCGCGTGATCGAAATGTCCTTCAGGCCCTGCTTGATGAACCCAAGCGCTTCGTTGCGCTTACCGGCGGGGGTAACGAAGCCCGGGTTGTCCTCGTAGTACTTGAGCAATTGGTCTTCGAAGCGCGACAGACGGAAGAAGTAGTTCTCCTCGGTGAGGACGGTCAGCACGGTGTCGTGGATCGGGCACTTGCCGTCCGGCGCCTGGATGTCGGTGTAGTAGTCCTCGCAGCTGACGCAATAGAAGCCGTCGTAGGTGTCGAGTTCGATGTGGCCGTTGTCACGAATCTTGGTGAGCAGCGCCTGCACCGCGTTGTAGTGCCGCGGCTCGCTCGTGCGGATGAAATCGTCGTTGGTGATCTGCAGCTCGGCCCACGCCTGCTGGTACCGCTCGGCGTTGAGCGTCGCGAGTTCGAGCGGGGTCACGCCCTGCTTTTCCGCCGCCTGCTGGATCTTCTGTCCGTGCTCATCGGTGCCGGTGAGGAAGTAGGTGTCGTCGCCGATCAGGCGGTGCCAGCGGGCGATCGCGTCGCAGTTGACGGTTGTGTAGGCGTGGCCGATGTGAGGCGCGTCGTTGACGTAATAGATCGGCGTCGTGATGTAGAAGCGACCGGTCTGCGTCATGGGCGTTGAGGGTAGCGGCGAGACCGCAGGGTCCTTGACCCATTATCGGGGTGGGCTCAGCGAAGCCCTTCGACGATCAGCACCAGCCCGAAGATGACAAACGACGCAGTCGCGCCAATTCGGATCGCTCGTTCGGGAAGCTTTCGGCCGAGAGCGGCGCCCACGACAATGGCGAGCGCGTCCGCAGCGACCATCCCGATGGTCGAACCAATCCAGGTGCCGACAACACCGTTGGTCGTCGCCAGCGTGATCGTCGCAAGCATGGTCTTATCGCCGAGCTCAGCCAGGAAAAAGGCGACCGCTACTGCAAGGACCGCCGAACGCGCCGACACGTTTGCTCGTTGCGCTTCGTCGTCGCTAAGCGCGTCGCCTCGGTAGGTCCAGGCCGCGAAGCCGAGAAAGGCGACGCCCGCACCGACGTTGATCGCCGCCGTAGGCAACGACTCGCCAACTAGTGCCCCGATCAACACGGAGAACAAGTGCACGAAACCCGTTGCGAGAGTGATGCCGATCAAGATCGGCAACGGTCGGTAGCGCGTGGCGAACGCGAGGGCCATGAGCTGGCTCTTGTCGCCGAGTTCGGCGACGAAAATGACGGCGATGCTGATCAGTAGTGCGGACACGGCGGCGGGTCAGTTTCTGCGGAGGGCTACGGCGAGGCGGTAGGCGCGGTTGCGCGCGACCCGCAGCGCCTCGGCCACGTCGTCCGCAGCCTGTCGCGTGGATGTGCCAGGTACTTCGAGCGCGTCCTGCAGCGCGGCGATGATGACGTCGTCGTGCACGTGGCTGGCGATGTCGTCGGGGGCGGACTCAATGACGATCACGAACTCTCCGCGCGGTGATCCGTCGGCGGCCTTCGTGGCTAGTTCACCGAGGCTTCCGCGCCAGTATTCCTCGTGCACCTTGGTTAGTTCGCGTCCCACCACGGCGCTGCGCTCAGGCCCGCACGCGGTGGCGAGTTCGCGCAGCGTGGCGGCCACGCGGGTGGGCGCTTCGTAGAGCACCACCGTGCGTTCGTCGGCGGCGAGAAGCGCGAGTCGGTGTTTACGGTCTGGCCCTTTGCGGGGCAGGAATCCCTCGAACACAAACCGGTCTGCAGTGAAGCCACTCCCCGCGAGCGCGGTGGTCACCGCGCTCGGCCCCGGTATCGACTCGACGTTGTAGCCCGCGGCCACAACTGCTTCGACCACGCGCTGGCCGGGGTCCGAGACGGCCGGCGTGCCGGCGTCGCTCACCATCGCAACCACCTTGCCGTCTTGGATCATCTTCACGATCTCGTGACAGCGCTGGGCTTCGTTGTCTTTGTGCACCGCAATCAGCTGCGGCGCTGGAATGCCCGTCACCGTGAAGAGCTTGCGGCTGTGGCGCGTGTCCTCGCACGCCACCACGTCGGCCGCGCCCAGCGCGGCGGCGGCGCGGGTCGAGAGGTCGCCCATGTTGCCGATCGGGGTGGCGACAACGATGAGTCGCCCTGGGGTCACGTGCGGATCTCGAGCACGTCGCCCCGCTGCAAGCCCCAGCGCTCGAACGCGCCGGCCTCGGCCTCGATCACACACCGCGCATGTGGACGCAGGAGGCTGACCCGGTTGGGCCGCATGGTTATGCAATCGATCACGGCGAGATCCTTGCCGCAAAAGGCGACGTCGATGGGGAACTTCATCCCGATCGTGTGGACCGACGCGGCAGGCCTGATCAGGTACGCGCCCTCGTACCCGTCGCGACCGAGAAGACCCTTCAAGCGCGACCCCGCGGAGTCGGCCACCTCAAGGGTCGCGAGCACGTCTTCACCGCGCAGGAGCCAGGGCACAGCGCCATTCTCCCGCAACTCGTTCCACAAAACGACGCTCTACGCGTCGATTCGCGGGACAGGTTGCGGAATTGTTAGACGTTGAAGCGGATTTCGAGGGTGTCGCCGTCTTGCACGACGTACTCCTTGCCCTCGACGCGGAGCTTGCCGGCTTCTTTGGCTTTGGACCACGTGCCGAACTCGAGCAGCTCGTCCCAACGGATGCATTCGGCGCGAATGAAGCCGCGCTGGAGGTCGGAGTGGATGACGCCTGCGCACTCAGGCGCCTTGGCGCCGGTGCGAAACGTCCAGGCCCGGCTCTCCTGCTCACCCGTGGTGAGAAAGGTCGAGCGACCAAGCAGCTGGTACGCGGCGCGGGTCACGCGGGGCAACGCACCTTCGCCGAGGCCGAGGCCTTCGAGCAGCTCGGCTTTGCCGGCGGGATCGAGCTGTGCCGCCTCGGCTTCGAGCTGCACCGACACGGCGAGCACCTCACCCGGGCCTTTGAACCCGGCGGCGACGGGCGCGACGATCGCGGCGGCGTCGTCGAGCTGGGCGTCGCTGATGTTGACCACCGCGAACACGCGCTTAGCCGTGAGGAGGCAAAACGGCGCGAGCGCAGCGATGTGCGCCTCGTCAACCTTGGCCGCCCACAGCGGCGTGCCGTCCTGCAGGATCGCGTTCACGGCGTCGAGGGCTTCCACCTCGCCGAGGAGCGACTTGTCGCCCTTCGCGGCGCGGCGGCGCTTCTCGAGGTTGTTCGACACCGTGGTCGCGTCGGCCAGCACGAGCTCGAGCGAGAGCGTTTCGAGATCGCTGAGCGGGTCGGTGTCGCCGACGATGTTGTCGTCCTCGAAGGCGCGCAGCACGAGACAGATCGCGTCGACCTCACGAATGCCGGCGAGGAACTTGTTGCCGAGGCCTTCGCCGCCGGACGCACCCGCCACGAGGCCGGCCTGGTCGGCGAACTCGATCGTGGCCGACACCACCTTCTTGGACTTCGACATCTCGGCCAGAGCCAGAAGCCGGTGGTCGTAAACCTGCGCGATGCCGACGCTTGTTTCGGTCGTCGAGAACGGGTGCGATGCGACTACCGCGTTGCCGCCCGTGAGCGCGTTGAACAGCGATGACTTGCCACTGTTAGGGAGACCGACGATGCCAATGCGTTCCACGGGGAAATGGAGGCTACTTAGTAGCTAGCGCCGCCTTGATATCGGCGGTTGGGGCCTGCCACGCGGTGTACCAAATGTAGGGAGCGAAACCGAGCTCGTCGTTGATGGCGAGCATCCACTGGTTGGACCCGGCGTTCCACGTGTCGACGAAGCGTGCCTCGCCGTTTTCCGCGATCACGTGCAGGAGGTTCGCCGCCTTCAGCCAGCGGCCAATCCCGTGCCCGCGGTGCGCGGCCTTTACTGCGGTACCGCCCTGCCAGATCACCTCCGGGTGCGACGGCTCCCAGTCGATGCCCGTAAACCCGGCGAACTCGCCGGTCTCGTCGTGAACTGCAACGAAGAACGACTCACGACTGCCCGTCTCGGCGGCCTGGCGTTCCCAGTCGTCGAGTTGCGCGAGCGTGACGAAGCTGTCGTCGAGGTCGAGGCCCTCGCGGGGCGCATCGTTCATCGTGTTGAGGACGTCGATGAATCGCTCCCGGTACTCCTCCGGCGTCTTCTCGCCGATGAACACGAGTGAGTAGCCCGGCGCCTTCACCGTGGCGTCGGCCATCCACGCGTCGAGCAACCCTTCGGGAATCTGGTCGACGTGAAGGCGGCTGCGGCGATCGAGCAACTTCTGCTCGAACCCCATCGCCTTGAGGAAGTGCTCGGAGTCGTGGCCCTGCACAGTGCCGAGTCCGAGCACTGATCGGCCGTCGGCCTCGGCGGTATCGACGATCGCCCCCAGCAGCATCGCCCCGAGTCCTCGGCGACGGTACTCGGGAGCGACGTCCAAGCCACCCCGGCACAAGTGCAGATTGTCGGGTGTGCGACTCAGCCTGACGAAGCCCGAGCCGACGATCGCGTCGCCGTCGCGCGCGATCCACCGTGGCGTGTCGGCGAACTCCGACTTGGTGCGCATGTGCTTGAGCCACGCGTCGTACGGCACGGGCGGGGTCTCAGGATCCATCTCGGCGTCCATGCGACAGCCGAAGTCATAGCGTTGCCGCAGATCGGTATCAGACGCCGAGTGGACGTCGAAGGTTTCGATGTTCATGATTGTTTCTCCAGCCAGGTCTGCGCGTCGTCGCGTTGGATCATCCAGCGGGCGGCGGCGTGGAGGGGTCTGAACCCCATTGCGTTGTTGATGGCGAGCATCGGATCGTTCGAGTCGGCGTTGAACGTGCGGATGTTCGTGATGTCGGGCCTCTCGGCGATGAGCCGCTGCAACATGGCGGCCTTGAGCCAGCGTCCGAGCGCGTAGCCGCGGTGGGCCGCGCTCACGGCGGTTGCGCCCTGCGAGGCGAGCTTCGGATTCTCGTTCGGGAAGTACATCTCGGTGTAGCCGACCGGCTCGCCCGTCGCTCGGTGCCGTGCGACAAGCGTCCACCAGTCGCGGCCGAACGCGCGGGTGCGCTCGCTGTGGGCGCGCAGCTGCTCCGGCGTGGTGCGCCGTTCATCGAGCGGGATGTCCTCCATCGGCGCGTCGTTCATCAACACGTCGCTCACCACAGCAAGATCGGCGAGCCACTCGTCGGGACGATCGCTGTCGGGCACCCACTGCAGTTCGTAGTCGTGCACCGCGCCGGTGGCCGAATGCGCAGTCGCGATCCAGTGGTCGACCAACCCATCGGGCACGTCGGCGATGACCAGCCGGTTGACGTGCGCCCGCAGGGCCAGGGTCGCGCCGAGCGACGCTGCGAACGCTTCGCCGCCCGAGTGAAGAATGTCGGCGCCGAGTAGGAGGGTCGTGCGGTCGTGCGTTGTCGCGAACTCGACGTAGGCGGCGAGCAGTTTGGTGCCGGCGCCCTTACGTCGGTGCGCCTCGGCAACGCCCATCCGAGTGAAACAGAGGCGCAGGTTGTCCTTGGTTGGCGCCGACATCCACGCCACACCCGCGACCGCGCCGTCCGAGGCGCGCACCGCGTAGGCGTCGACGACGTCGTGGGGGTCGTGGAGCGCGGCGTAGGCCTTGGTCAACGCAACGGGCAACGGCGCCATCTCGGGATCGAGTGCGGCCGCGAGGCTGTTCTCAAACGCATTGACGTCGCACGCGACCTCGTCGCTGAGCGGTGTTTCCAGGCGATGGACTTCGTACATCGCTACGCGCCGAGGATCGCCGCGATGCGTTCGAGCGCGAGATCCGCACGCACCTGGTGCTCGCCGAACTCCGTCACCGTCTTAAAGCCCATCGCGTAATTGATGCCGAGCATCGCTTCGTTGGAGCCCGCGTTCCAGGTAGAGATGTTGTCGATCTCGGGGCGCTCGTTCATGAGGTTGAGGAGCATCTGCGCCTTGACCCAACGGCCGAGGCCCTTCTCGCGGTGGGCGGGGTTCACGCCGGTGTCGTTCTGGTACGCCTTGTTCGGCCAGCGCTGTGGCAGCCACACGTCGGTATGCGCGACGAACTCACCGGTTGGCTTGTGGCGGGCGACGATCGTGTTGACGTCGATGTTGCGGAATGCCTGCATCTTCTCGCGGTCGCGAAGACGCTCGACGGTGAACACCTCGTCCTCGAGTTCGAGGTTCTCGGTCGGCGCCGTGTTCATAACGGCTTGCTCGGCGACGAACGCGTCGACGTACTCGTCGGGGCACGGGCCGTCCCAGCGGACCAGTTCGTAGTCCGCGGCGCGTTCGGCGGCGCGGGCGACCCAGCCTTCGAGCAGGGCGCGGTCGGCGGCCGCGAACTTCAGCATGCTGAAGCGACCGGTGAGCTTGTGTTCGGCGCCGATGGCCTTGAGGAAGTCCCAGCCCGCGGGGACGTGGCTGTTGGCGTCGAAGCCAACCAACGGTCGGCCCTGCTCGTTCGCGAAGTCGACACCGACGCGGGCCAGCGCAACGCCGAGCTTTTGGCGCCGGGCTTCGGGCATGACGTCGATCTCGACCCACGAGAGCTCGCGGTTATCCCCGTAGTCCTCCCACGACACGCACATGACGCCGAGCAATTCGCTGCGGTCGTCGCTCCACGCGCCCCAGTAGTGCTTCGGCGCGCCGGCGTTGATGTTGTGGACCTCGTGCCACAACTCGTCCTCGGGCACGTGGCCATCGTCGGGGATGGCCTCGTTGTGGGAGTGCTGCGCGACGCGCAGGTACGCCGCCTTCAGCGTGTCGTCAGCGTTGTCGAGGTCGAGCGTTTCGACCTTCCAGTCCGTAGCCATTCCGACAGCTTGCAGCGGATCACACCTCGCTGTCGTACGAATTAGCTATCCGTTTTGCACCCAGTCGTCGATGATGCGCCGGGCGATCGACATGCCCGGTGGGATCATCGGCAGGTCGTCGGCGCTGTGCCACTGGGCGTCCATGATCTCGTTCTCGTCGAGCACGAGATCGCCGCTCACGTACGTCGCCCGAAAGCCGAGCATCAGCGAGTGCGGAAACGGCCAGGGTTGGCTACCCCAGTAGCGCACGTCGGCCAGTTCGATGCCCACTTCCTCGCGCACCTCGCGGTGCACGGCCTGCTCCATAGATTCGCCCGGTTCGACGAAGCCGGCGAGGCACGAATACATCGGCACCGGGAAGTTGGCGCCCCGGGCGAGCAACGCTTTGCCGTCAGCGCGGGTGACCAACACGATGATCGCAGGGGCCAACCGCGGGAACGCGAGCAGCTTGCACGCGGGACACTGCATGGCCCAGTGGTTGGGCGGGCCCGCCGGCTCGGTCTCGGTTGCGCAGCGGCCGCAGAACTTGTGCGTGCGGCGCCACTCGATCATCTGCACGGCACGACCAGCCACGGTCCAACGCTCGTCGTCCACCTTGCCGTAAAGCGCCATCAGCGGCATACCCGCGTCGGGTTCCTGGTCGTGGCCATAGACGTGCTGGGCCTCGAAGGCGCCGAGGTAGAGGCCGCCCGCGTCGGGCACGTCGAAGGGATCGTCGCCCTTTGACAGGTCGAGGATCTGCACGCTTTGCGCTCCGACGAGGATGTGCACCGCGTCGGCGTAGTGGCCGTCGGGGTGAGGCGTATGACTGGGCAGGAACGGCATCAGGGGGACAACGTAGGGTGCTGATCCATGAGCGTGCTCAAAGAGTTGGTGGTCGGCGACGAGGCCGCAGTGTGGGAGTCGTTGGGGTTCGTGGTCGACGACGGCCGGTGTCGCGTTGGCGCCGTCGACGTCGTGTTTGATCCGACGGTCGGCAAGGGCATCCGCAAGTGGACACTCGTGGGCGAAGGCCCCGACGCAGTAGACGGCGTGCCGACGGCCTGGTCAGAGACGGGCCTCGAGGCTGCGGTCGTGCACCCGAACGGCATCTTCGAGATCGATCACGTGGTGCTCACCTCGCCCGACCACCAGCGCACGATCGACGCGTTCGAAGGCCTCGGTGTCCCGGCGCGCCGTCAGCGCGAAACCGGTACCTATGGCGCGCCGATGTTGCAGACCTTTTTCCGCCTCGGTCAGCCGATCCTTGAGCTGATCGGTCCGAAGGAGCCAACGGGTGATCAGCCCGCACGGTTCTTTGGCCTCGCCTTCACGTCCGAGGATCTGGAGCTCACCGGCAAGACAATGGGCGACGTACTGCACGCGTCCAAGGACGCCGTGCAACCCGGCCGCCGAATCGCCACGCTCGACAAGGGCGCCGGCTCCACGATCGGCATCGCGATCATGAGTCCGCACACGAAAGATGAGGAGGAACTCTGATGTCAGACACGCTGTTGGTAGAGCTCAACGAGCGCATCGCGCTCATCACACTGAACCGGCCCGCGGCGCGCAACGCGCTGTCGTCGGAGCTGCTGCGCGCGTTGCCTGAGGCGATCGTCGCGGCCGACGCAAATGACGACGTCGACGTGATCGTGCTCACCGGCGCCGACCCCGCGTTCTGCGCCGGGCTCGACCTGCGCGAGCTCGGCTCGTCGGGAAGCAACCTCGCCGGCGGCCCGTCGGCCGAGAAGGAGTGGGGCACGCCCTGGCCCGACATCACCAAGCCCGTTATCGGCGCCATCAACGGCGCTGCGGTGACCGGTGGATTCGAAATCGCGCTCAACTGCGATTTCCTCATCGCATCCGAGCGCGCCAAGTTCGGCGACACGCACGCAAGGGTCGGCCTCCTGCCCGGGTGGGGGCTCTCGGTGCTGCTACCCCAGGCCGTCGGCATCCGTCGGGCGCGGGAGATGAGCCTCACCGGCAACTTTATGGACGCCCACGAGGCGCTCGCCTTTGGCCTGGTGAACCGCGTGGTGGCCCACGATGACCTTCTACCCGTGGCCCTCTCCGTTGCCGCCGACATCGCCGGCAACGATCAGCGCTCGGTGCGCGCGCTGCTCGGTGAGTACCGCGAGATCACCGGCTCCATCTACGACGACGGCCTGCGCATCGAAGCGTTAAAGGCCAAGGACTGGAACTCGCGCTCGGGCGGCTTCGACCCCGCCGAGGTCGAGAAGCGCCGCGCGTCGATCATCGAGCGCGGCCGCAAGATGGTCGACTGAGGGCCCCTTCTAGACGAGGAGTTCGCGGAGGTCGCGCTTGGCCCGGGCGCCGAGATGGGCGATGGTCTCGCTGGCGCACGCGGCGCCGAGGGAGGCCGCTTGGTACGGGCTGTAGTCGTGTGTGAAGCCGTACAGGAAGCCGCCAGCGAAGGCGTCGCCGGCGCCGGTGGTGTCCACGACCCTGGCGACGGGTTCTGCGGGCACGTCGACGCGCTCGCCGTTGGTCACGATCGATGAGCCCTCAGGGCCGCGGGTGATCACGACAACCTCGCACAGTCGACCAAGTTCGGTGATCGCAGCGTCGAGGTCCTCGGTCTGGAGCATCGAACGGGCTTCGCTGTCGTTCCCGAACACGATGTCGACCGGGCCGGCAAGGAGTTCGGCGAACTCGTCGCGATAGCGGTCGACGCAGAACGCGTCGCTCAGCGAGAACGCGACCTTGCGCTGCGCGGCGCGGGCCGCCTCCATCGCCACGCGAAACGCGTCTTTGGCGTGGGGCGGATCCCACAGGTAGCCCTCGAGGTAGGTGACCGCCGCCGCCGCGATGAGCGCGCCGTCGATATCGGCGGTCGTGAGGTTCTGCGACGCGCCGAGGTAGGTGTTCATGGTGCGCTCACCGTCGGGCGTGACCAGGATCATGCAGTGCGCGGTGGGCGGCCCGTCGGGCGACGCGTCGAGGGTGTAGGACACGCCCGACTTGTGGATGTCGAGGGTGAAGGTGTCGCCCAGTTCGTCGCGCGCGACACGGCCGACGAACGACGACGCACCACCGAGGCGCGCAACCGCGAACGCGGTGTTCGCGGCGGCACCGCCCGAAGCTTCGACCGTGTTCGACAAGGTCTGGTAGATCGCCGACGCCTCATCGGCTTCGACGAGGCGCATGCTGCCCTTGGCGACGCCGAGGTTGGTGACGAAAGACTCGTCGACTTCCGCGAGGACATCAACGATTGCGTTGCCGACGCACACGACGTCGGAGGTGGGGTTGCTCATCGGGACCTCTTGGCCGCGCGTGCGCGATTCGACGCCGGCGCCTTCTGTGCCGCAGCTGCCTTCTTCGACGGCGACACCTTCTTGGCCGACGCAGTCTTCTTTGCCGGCGCCTTCTTGGCTACGGGCGAAGTCGCCGGTTTCCGCTCAGGTTCAGGCGACAGGTCGCGTCGGCTCAAGGGGCGGTCGCGGCGCGGACGGACGGGCTCGGCTGCGCCTTCGGACTCGTTGGCCGCGTCGTGCAGTTCGTCTTCGGGCAACGAGTCGTCGACGTCGTTGGTGGGCGCGGCAAGTGGCGGGGGCTCCGACAGACGGTCTGTCGACACGCGGCGCGCGGCGCGTGCGGCGGGAGGACGCGTGGGCTCTTCTTCGGGGTCGGGCTCGACGGCCTTCTGTTTGCGCGCCAACCTCGACCGCCTCGGAGCCTTCGGCTCCGTGGCGGGCTTGGGTTCCTTCGCCACCTTTGGCGCGCTCGGTGTCCGTGGCGAGTTGATGCCGTGCTGGGGACGCCCCTGCGGCTTGCCGATCAGCACGCCAGCGGCCGAGGCGAGAACCAACGCAATCAGAGCCGTCGGCACGACGACGAGTCCGGCCTGAGCCGAGATGCTCACGCCGCCGACCACCAAGACCAGAATCACCGTCGCCACAAACGTTGCCAGCGAGGCGCGCGGGGCGCCGAAGCGTTCGAGCGAACCCTTGATGGTAGAGGCGCCACCGACGAAGTAGCCGAGCGTCGCGCAAAAGATCATCGGCACGCTCGTCTGGACGGTTTCATCGCCAAATAAGGCGATGACGCGTCCGACGATCGCGCCGAGGACCACGCCCATGAGGGCGCCAACGGCCGCGGTTATCAACGTGGCAAGAAATGCTCGGCGGGGCATGACGGCCCAGCCTACGTAACGGGCAGGCGGTCAGAAGCCTTCGCTCGACAGGCAATACTTAACCCGTGCCTGAACAGCCTTCGTACCGACTGCCGCGCTCGGTTCTGCCTACGCGCTACGACGTGGCGCTTGCGCCCGATCTGTCCGCTTTCACCTTCACCGGATCCACCGCGACCACGGTCGTGGTGCACGAACCGGTGCGGTCGATCACGTTGAACGCGATCGAACTCGATATCGCGAGCGTCAGCCTCGAGGACGGTGCCGGCCAACGCCAGGACGGCTCCATCACCTACGACGAGGCCGAACAGCAAGCCACCTTCGCATTCGCCGAGGTCGTAGCGCCGGGTGACTACACCTTGCACACCGCCTTCACCGGCATCCTGAACGACAAGCTGCACGGCTTCTATCGGTCCACTTTCACCGACGCCGATGGCGCCGAGCACGTAATCGCGACGACGCAGTTCGAATCGACCGACGCGCGTCGCGCCTTCCCGTGCTGGGACGAGCCCGACATCAAGGCGAGCTTCGCCATCACCCTCGACGTGCCCGAGGGCCTGACCGCATTGTCGAACGGGCACGTTGTTGCCGACGATCCACTGCCGGGCGGCGCCCGCCGCGTGCGCTTCGCCGACACCATGGTGATGTCGACCTACCTCGTCGCCTTCATCGTCGGACCGCTGACCTTCACCGAAGACGTCGATGCGAACGGTGTCCCGCTGCGGGTGGCCTGCGTGCCCGGCAAGGAACACCTCGGCGCGTTTTCGCTCGACGTCGGCGAGCACTCCCTCAACTTCTTCGCGGACTACTTCGGCATCCCCTACCCGTCGTTCAAGCTCGACCTGGTCGCCCTGCCCGACTTCGCCTTCGGCGCGATGGAGAACCTCGGGTGCGTCACGTTCCGCGAGACCGCGCTACTGATAGATCCGTCGACCGCGTCGACCACCGAGCAGATACGCGTGGCCGACGTGGTGGCGCACGAGATAGCCCACATGTGGTTCGGCGACCTCGTGACCATGAAGTGGTGGAACGGCATTTGGCTCAACGAAGCCTTCGCCACGTTCATGGAAATGTTGTGCTGCGACTCGTTCCGGCCGCAGTGGAAGCGCTGGGACATGTTCGCCAGCGAGCGCGCCGCGTCGATGAAGGTCGACGGGCTCGCGTCGACGCGTCCGATCGAGATCACCGTCGAACGCCCCGAAGAAGCCGACGCAATGTTCGACGTGCTCACCTACGAAAAGGGCGCGTCGATCGTTCGCATGCTCGAGCAGTACCTCGGTGCCGACAAGTTCCGCGACGGCCTGCGCCTCTACATGAAGACCCACGCGTACTCAAATACTGAGACGACCGACCTGTGGGATGCGATCGAAACCGCGTCGGGCGAACCGGCCCGCTCGATCATGGACAGCTGGATCTACCAGGGCGGTTACCCGCTGGTTTCGGCCGCAGTCGACGCGTCCGGCGCAACGCTCACGCTGTCGCAGCGTCGGTTCCGTTACGACGGCGCCGACGACGACGCCGTGTGGCAGGTCCCAGTCGTGGTGCGCTCAGGAAGTGGCACCGAGCGCGTGGTGCTCGGCGCCGACTCAGCGACCATGACCGTCGCGGCCGACGGGCCCGTTGTCGTGAACGCGGGCGGCTGGGGCTTCTTCCGCGTCGCCTACGACGACGCGCTCGCTGCGCGGGTAGCCGAAGGACTCAGCGAGCTCAACGAGTTGGAGCGCTACAACCTCGCGGGTGACGCGTGGGCGGCAACGCTCGCGGGTCTCGCCGACGTGAACACCACGCTCGACCTGCTTGCGGCGTACAAGGACGAGACCAACCCCTCCACCTGGGCGCTGCTGCTCGAGATCGGCGGCGTGCTCGCACGCGTCGTGGGCGATGCGGCGGCGCCGTACTTGCGCGAGCTTGCAGGGCCCGCGGCCACCAGGCTCGGATGGGACGTGGCCGCCGGCGAGGGCGAGACGGTCGGCATGGTGCGCGGCTACGTGCTCGAGTTGCTTGGCACCCACGGCCACGACGAGGTGGTGCAAGCCGAAGCCAAGCGTCGCGTCGACGCCGCCGCCGCCGCCGATGGCGATGCCACGGCGCTGACCGGCGATATTCGACGCGCCGCGTTGCAGACCGTGGGCGCGGCTGCCGACGAAGCCGCGTTCACCACGCTGCTCAACGGCATGCGCAACGCGTCGACCCCGCAGGAAGAACAGCAATACCGCTTCGCGTTGACCTCAGTGCGCCACGAGGCGCTGGTGCGTCGCGTCGCAGACCTGTGC
>JBKJQZ010000044.1:0-4184 GCA_046594835.1 Acidimicrobiales bacterium
AGCCCACGAGCGCGAGCTCGTCGGCTACCCCGACAACTTCTACGCGTTCGCAGCCGCTAACCCCGCCGGCGGCTACCACGCCCAGACGATCGAGCGGACCCAGCTGTCGATGCTCGACGGCAATGACGCCGCGTTCGTCTCCAGCGCGCTCCCGCTCGTCGGCGTACTCGGCGGCCTCGGCACCGACGAAGTGTTCGTCGACACCTGGCAGGCCACGGCAACGGTCGAAACTCTCAACACGATCCGCAAGGTCACCATCCCGCTCATCACCGGCACCGCGGTGGTCAACGCCGACAAGAACACCGAGAAGGTCCACCTCCTCAACGAAACCGTCATCGCAACCGCGCCGACGCCCGGCGGCGGCCCGCACGTGCGCAGCTTCCGAATCGACGGCACGCAGGTCGCGAACTTCTACGCCTACGACCCCGCGTTCATGGGCGGCGTCACCCTCGGCATGGGGGACCTCAACGGCGACCTCGACGACGAGCTCATCACCGCGGCTGGCCCCGGCGGTGGCCCCCACGTGCGCGTGTTCTATTCCGACGGCACCGACACCGGCGTGAGCTTTTACGCCTACGACCCGTCGTTCAACGGCGGCGTGAGCGTTGCCGCGATCGATGTTGACGGCGACGGCCTCGACGAGATCGTCACCGCCCCGGCGAAGAACAGCGCGCCGCTCGTGCGCATCTTCACCGGCGACGGACAACTCATCACCGAGTGGAACGCGGCGGGCTTCGGCAATCACGGCCTGCACGTCGCGCGCGGCGCGCAGATGGGTTCCTTCGGCGGTGACGAGATCCTGGTCTCGGCTGCTGATGGTGAAGCCGGCGTGGTCCGCGCGTACGAGGCCGACGGCACGCCCGCTCCGCAATACAACGCGTACGCGCCCTACGGCACCCCGTTCAACGGTGGCGTGTCGGTGGACCGAGGCGAGTTCAAGGGCGTCAACGGCAACTCCAACATGATCCTCGGTGACGAGATCGTGACCGGCGCCGGTATGGGTGGCGGACCGGTCGTGCAGGTGGCCCAGCGTGGTGCTGAGAGCAAGACCCTCAACCCGATCGCGGCGTTCTACGCGTATCCGTCGAGCTACACCGGCGGCGTCGAGGTTGCGGCGTGCAACCCCGACGGCGGCGACGACGAGATCATCACGGCCCCGGCGCACAACTACGCGCCGCTGGTCCGGATCCTCGGCCTCAACGGTCAGCCCAAGCGCAGGGGCTTCCTTGCCTACGCGTCGAACTTCACCAACGGGATCCACGTGGTGTGCGGCGGCGCCTTCTCCCGGACCTTCACCACGACGGCCCAGTCGGCCCAATCCGTCAGCGCCCAGGACATCAAGAGCATCCCGCTCGGCTTCGCCCACCGCCCTCACTCGTAGGGTGTGCCTGTGCATCACTGATCCAATTTGTATTCGTGATTTGCCGCACGGCTAACGGGCGATATGCGTATGCATAGACGATGTAATGTGTATGCATGATCCGTCGTACAACGATTGAGCTTGACTACGACCTCCTTGAACGCGCGAAGGGCGTGCTCAAGTGCGATACGGCGCGGGCCACGATTCACGAGGCGTTGCGGCGCGCCCTTGACGGCGCCGATCTTGAGGAAAGCGACCCGCCTCGCGGGTCTGCCGCCGCGATAATTCGTGATTTTGAGACGATGCACGAGCACATTGACTTGGAAGTGCTCGCAAGCAACGAGATGTGGCGTTGACGCGAGGCCGCCCAGCGGGCTGGTTACTCGACAACAGCGTCGCGTCGCGGGTTGGCGATGTCGCGATGACGGATCAGCTGCTTCGGATCGTGGAGCCGATCGGTCTGTGCTCGATGACTCGGCTGGAGAACCTCTACTCGGCAACTTCGGGTAAGGACTACGACGCTCGGGTTGAACAGATTCGACGCCGCTACATCCAGATTCAGTCGCCGCCCGACGTGTTGGAGGCGGCGCTCGAGTTGCAGCGTGATCTCGCGCACCATCACGGTATGTGGCATCGCGTGTCGCTGCCGGACCTCGTTATTGCAACGACTGCGCTCGCGCACGGATACGGCGTACTGCACCACGACGGGCACTACGAGCGGATCGCCAAAGTCCGGCCCCTCATCACTAAGAAGATCGGATGACGGTCCTCAGTCGCGCGTAGCAAGGCGGTAGGCGAGCGCCTCGAGGGCGTTGAGAACTGCTGCGTCGACCGCTCGGGACACGTAGCGCTCGTCGTCGGTCAGCGCGTCCGGCGCGATCATGACGACGCGATCGGCGATCGCTGCGAGCGGCGACTTGCGCGCCGACGTGATGACCGACACGTCTGCGCCCCGTTCCTTGGCCGCCCGAGCGACGGCCAGGACCTCGGGGGTGCGTCCCGACCGCGACAGTGCAAGCACGGCGCCGGAGTCGTCCAACAGCGTCGCTGCGATCAGTTGTGCTTGGGAGTCGGCGTACCAGCCGACGGGAAGACCGAGGGCGAGGAAACGCAAAGCAGCGAGGCCGAGCAAGGTTCCCGACCCGCCGACAGCGCAGAAGACGGCCCGTTCCGCATTGACCAACTTTCGGGCGACCGACGCGAGGATCTCGGCGTCGATGGAGTCGGCCGCGGCGGCGATGTGTTGCGCGTCGCCCAGCATCGAGCGGCGGACGAGGCGCGCTTCCTCGCTCAGGTCCGAGAGGTCGTCGGCGTTCGGGCTCGAGAGCTTTGCTCCACTCGCCCGCGCCGCGGCCAGCTTGAGCGCTTCAAAACCGTCGAATCCAAGCCGGCGTGCTGTCCGTACAACGGTGGCGGGGTCGACGCTGGCCTCTTTCGCGATCGAGGCCGTCGTCTCGCCGTCCAGGTGGTCGAAGTGGGCGAGCAGCACATTGGCGGCCCGGCGCTCGGCGGGAGGGAACTCCAACGCCTCCGCTCCGAGACGCTCCAGCGGAAGCTGCAATGACATTGCATCGATAGAACCCACATCTGCAATCTAGTTGCAAGCAGCGTGGGGGGGCAACTAGTGTGGGCGACGATGAAGGTCGTCGTAGTTGGCTCGGGAGCACGGGAACACGCGCTGTGCGTCGCGCTGGCGAGGACGGCCGATGTCGTCGTGACGCCCGGTTCGCCCGGTATGGCTGCGGTTGCGACCTGCGTCGATACCGACGCCGAACAACTCAACGCCGACCTGTTTGTTATTGGGCCCGAAGCGCCGTTGGTCGACGGGCTGGCCGACCGCCTGCGCGCCCAAGGCAAGCGGGTCTTTGGCCCCAACGCCGACGGCGCCCGCCTCGAAGGCTCCAAGGCGTTCATGAAAGAAGCGGTCGCAGCTGCCGGCGTGCCGACCGCCCGCTACATGACCTTCACCGACGCCGACGCAGCCGTCGCCTACCTCAAGGATTCGACCGGCCCCTACGTCGTCAAGACCGACGGCCTCGCTGCGGGTAAGGGCGTGCTCGTGACGGCCGATCTCGACGAAGCAATTGCGGACGTAACCGACAAACTCAGCGGCGCCACCTTCGCCGGCGCGGGCACGACCGTCGTGATCGAAGAGTGCATGACCGGCCCCGAGTTGTCGGTCCTCGCGGTGTGTGACGGGTCCAACTACGTGCTGCTCCCTGCTGCGCAGGACTTCAAGCGCATGCACGACAACGACGAGGGGCCCAACACCGGTGGCATGGGCGCGTACAGCCCGGTGCCAAACGTCGATGTGGACGAACTCAAGATCGGGCCCACCTTCATCCAGCCGACGCTCGACTACCTCGCCGCGCAGGGCATCGATTACCGCGGCGTGCTCTACGCCGGGCTCATGCTCACGCCCGAGGGCCCGAAGCTCGTCGAGTTCAACGTGCGCTTCGGTGACCCCGAGTGTGAGGCGGTGCTGCCCGGTCTTCAGGGCGACGTGGCCGCGTTCCTCGCCAGCGCGGCCGACGGCAAAGTCGACGGCTCGCACATCGAAGGCGGCGCGCAGGCGAGCGTCACCGTGATGATCGCGAGCGACGCACCGGCGGGCGGCGTGATCATCGGCGTCGAGAACGCCAACGCGCTCGACGGCGTCGACGTGCTGCACGCGCGCACCAAGGCCGAGAAGGGCGCGCTCCTCACCGCAGGTTGCGGCCGCATTCTCGCGGTGACCGGACGCGCCGCCACGCTGCGCGAAGCGCGCGACCTCGCGTACGCGGGCGTCAAGGAAATCGATCTACCCGGTGGCTACTACCGGACC
>JBKJQZ010000190.1:0-3826 GCA_046594835.1 Acidimicrobiales bacterium
CCAAGAAAGATGCGGCCGTCGTCATCGGATGCGGACCGGTCGGTCTCGCCATCATCTGCATGCTCAAGGCCAAAGGAATCGAGCACATCGTCGCCAGCGACTTCTCGCCGGGCCGGCGCGCCCTCGCCGCCGCCTGCGGCGCCACCGCAGTCGTGGACCCCGCCGACGTCTCTCCCTACGAAGCCCTTGGAGAACGCGGCTACTCGAGTTCGATCGCCGACTCTGCCGCGGGCGGGCTGAAGGCCATGAAGAGCCTCCAGAAGCTCCCCGTCCCCTGGCACCTGGTGTTCCGCGGCCTGGGCATGGTGGGGCTCACCGCGCCGAAGCGGCCGATCATCTTCGAGTGCGTCGGCGTGCCCGGCGTCATCGACGGCATCATCAGCGCGGCGCCCCTCAACACCCGAGTGGTCGTGGCCGGCGTCTGCATGGAACCCGACAAGTTCCGCCCAGTTATGGCGATCAACAAAGAGATCGACCTCCGATTCGTCGTCGGCTACGGACCGCTCGAGTTCCGAGACACCCTGCACATGCTCGCCGACGGCAAACTCGAAGCCGCCCGCGTCATTACCGGAACCGTCGGCCTCGACGGCGTCGCCGACGCCTTCGACGCGCTCGCCGATCCCGAACAGCACGCCAAGATCGTCATCGATCCCCGCAGTAATGCGAGTATCGCCTCTCCCCTCTAGGCGATCGGAATCGCCGTGAGCAATCCAGTACCCAATCCACACAAGGAGACCACCCGTGTCTGAAGCGACTCGACGAATCGCGATTATCGGCGACACCTCGTCCTACGTCGGGCCCGACTTGGCCCGCTCGTTGGCGCGACGCGACCACGACCTCGTGATCGGCGACCCCGCCGACGGACTCGTCGACGAACTCCAAGCGCTCGGCGCCTCCGTCGAAGTCGTCACGGGAGTCCGGAACCTGGCCGAGCCCGACTCCGCTCCGGCGCTGGTAAGCGCGGCCCTGCAACGCTTCGGCCGCATCGACGCCGCGGTAGCAGCCACCGGGCAAATCGTCACCGGTCGCTTCGTGAACTCGACCGTGGAGGACCTGCGAACGGTGGTGGCGGGCTGTCTCGAAGCGCCGTATCACTTCCTCAAGGCTGTGGTTGATCCGATGATCGCGCAGGGCGACGGCCAGATCCTGTTGATCACGAGCGCGTCGGCCGCCCGCCCGACACCGGGCGCACCGCTGTACTCGTCAGCGCGCGCCGGCGCCACAATGCTGGCGCGCAACGTCGCGGGCGAAGTCGCCCGCAACGGCGTCCAGGTCAACGCGGTGGGCACCAACTTCATGGACTTCCCGGGTTTCTTGCACGCCAGCGGCGCGACCGACCCAGAGGTCCGCCGCAAGCTCGAAGCGCAGGTCCCGCTCGGCCGGCTGGGCACCATGGAAGAGTTCGCGTCGTTCTGCATGCCCTTCCTCGACGGCACCAGCCGGTTCACGACCGGCCAATTCGTCGCCTACGCCGGCGGGTGGGCCTAAGTCCGACCGCGTTGTTCAGCACCCGACGGCACGGCGCAGGGCCTCACAGACGTCATCGAGACGGTCGACGCTGAGCTCGCACATCTTGGTAGTGAGCAGCTCCGGGCGAACGAGTTGCAGGTTGTCCAGCGAGATCACGCACGGTAACGAAACCCCGTCGGTCTCATCGACCGCGACCTCCGTGGGGATGCCGCGGACAGTCGTCGTGAGTGGCGCCGCGAGCACCTGATTCAGAACCGACATTGCCTCAGTGCGCGTCAGGAGCACGAATGGCCGTGGTTTGACTCCCTCCGATTCGTACCACCACACCTCGCCGCGCGCTTTCATCGGGGGAAACCGCCGTCCTCCTCGTCAAGGCGTTCAAGCGCCTCGCGCGACGACCGCTGCCCGAGCGCGGCGAGATCGCCCCACTTATCGGGTGTTGCCTGCGGCACCCTTCGATACCCGGCGACGATCGCTCGCCCCACCGCGTCTTGGTGGCGCTTGGCTAGGAGGTTCTCGATCGCCTCCCGAATCAGCGCCGATCGGGAAGACTTCGTGGCGCGCGCCATCTCGTCGAGCGCCGCTACCAAATCGTCGCTCAGCTGCACCATCGTCTGGGTTCGAGCCATAGGCCTATCATAGCCCTATTAAACTCACCGGCGCCCCTAAGGCGGGGTGGTTGCGACTCACCCGGAGAACGAATGGGCGGAGAAGTCAGCGTTCCAGCCAGGCGCGGGGAACGGCACCGTCTGTACTGGGCTGGCGGTGTCAATGGTCTCGACCGCCTGGCCCGACTCGACGTCGACCAGACGTGGCACCGGCCAAGTATCGCCGACGGGTCAGTTGCACTCAGCGGCGCTCAGGTCCTCGGAATCGCGCGGCCAGAGAAGGCCACGATCTGTTCGAGCAGACTGGCTTCGGGTGGCGGCTCGACCTCGGCGCCGAACGTGTCGCCGTTAGGCATCTCGGGTTGCACGATCTGGCGAGCGGCAGGGTGGTATGGCTGTGTTCGCCCCAGACAGCCTCGTCACCGGCCAGGCGATCGATCGCCATCGACGGCGGGTTCGTGGCGCGATCGCCGTCCTCCGCCGGACGCGTCCGACATCTGCTCTCGCACGGCGCGAGGTGAACCCAGATCCGTACAACCAAGGTCGAGGCGGAACGGGAATATTCGGGGACATGGGTAAACACCGTTAGGACCATCGGCCCTGTTGGCTGCTGTGCCGTCCGGGCACGCTGACCCGGACGACCCAAGCATCACGGAGGTGAGGCGAATGTCACCAGGTAAGCGATGCGACGAAATCGTCCGGATCATTGACGAGTCATTGCAGGATCACGACTGGAAATTGGTCGGCACCACAACCCACTTGGGCTGCCCCATCGGTCCCGCTTGCGTTAGCGGAACCGAAACGGGGCGCCACGACGCTGACGCGGGCCACAACGCGGGCACCGAAACCCTGGAGGTACTGGTATGCACCTAACCAAAAAACTGGCCTGCGCCGCGACGCGTCGATCGATAGGGACCAACGGCCCTTGTCTCCACGTGCGGGCGCCGGGCACGCTGTCGGGGTGACCGGAAAATCGACGGCTGGTACCCCGATTGCAGTCACTCGGGCTCTTGGAATCGTCATCGTGACTCTCCGCGGGAACCTCGACAGCTCGATGACCGATCTGCTGCAGCACGTTTTGATCGATCTGATCGACGATCAGGGCAACCGTGACGTCATCATCGACCTCGAGCACCTCGAAGGCGTTGCGTCAAGCGGTTTCAACGTCATCGTTGCCGCGCAGGAACGCATGGACCAGCGGGGTGGGATCCTGCGTCTCAACTACGGAGCGACACCGCTGGACGCGCTGGCCGCGAGCGCGTGATCACGTTGGCTGCGTCACACCCGACGGACACGATGCAACTATGAACCGGGAGTTCACGACGTGGGGCCACCGAGTCCCTTCAGGAGCCGCACATGGATGAGGGCGGCGTACTCGAAGAACTGGACACGGCCGAGTGTCTGCTGCTCGTTCGATCCCTTTCGGTCGGCCGAGTTGCCGTGAACCGTCCCGATCAGCCGCCGCTCGTCGTGCCGGTGAATTACGTGGTCGACCACGACACCGTGTTGTTTCGTACCGAACCCGGCACCAAGTTCGATGCGTTGCTCCGCGAACCTTTGAGCTTTCAGGTCGACCTCATCGATCCGTTCCACCGCACTGGGTGGAGCGTGCTCATCGCCGGACGCGGAGTACCCGTTGCCCCGGCCGAGGCGCTCGACGGCGACGAGTTTGTAATCGAGTCCTGGGTTGTCGACGCGCATCACCACCGCTTAGTTCGGGTGACGCCGACCAGCGTGACCGGGCGGCG
>JBKJQZ010000248.1:0-5138 GCA_046594835.1 Acidimicrobiales bacterium
GCGCGGCGCTACGCGCGACTGTGGGTCGTGTGCGTCGGTGACGCGGCTCACCACGACGGGTGCCACGGACCCATCCTTCAACGGCGGCACGCCTGTCCGCGTCGACTTCTCGGACCCGAACAACCCGCCGACGACGCTCGCCCCGACGCAGTTGATCGATGGCAGCATTGTGGTGGCGACGCACGATCGGCTCGCGGAGATCTCGCCGCTCGGCACCATCGTCTACGCCGGCGATGGCGTACCCGGCCGTCAGGCGGTGACGCCTCGCGGTGCTGGGTTTCTGCAAGCGGGGGTGAGCGCATGTAACCCGTACTCGACGAATCCGGCGCACCTCGTGCTCGCGGCGTCGACGGCGCCCGGTGCGCCCGATGCGACCTTCGGCGTGGACGGCTCTGTCGCGTACGACCTCGACCTGCCAAACGATCGATGCCAGGACGACCCCATCCTCGTTTCGACCGCGACCGGCTACCTCCTCGTTGTGCGAGGGCGCGTGCTGCACGTGCTGGCGGACGGCGCGATCGATGCTGCGTTCCTCACGCCGGAGCCGGTGGCGGAGGACCTCGTTGCCGATGCGATCGGCAACTTCATTTTGATCAGCGAAGGCCGCGCCTACCGTTACCTCGCGTCGGGGCTTGGTGACTCAACCTTCGGCGACGACGGGTTCGTCCCTACCGGCATGCGGATCGACTCCAACATGTCAGCGGTGAAGGCTGCCCTCGCCGGAGATCGGCTGCAGTTCGCGGGCGCCGTCGTGGGTGGGCGCGACCACGTGGCCCGCGCCGCCGACCTCGGCGTCGTCACGCGCGACCTTGCGCGCCGCGGCGGCGTGGCCGTGTTGCGCGTGCAACGCGACCGCGCCGTGTTCGAGGGCACGCGGCAGGAGTATCCAATCCGGTACGTGTTCGACCGCGTGCCCGACGCGGCGGTCACCTTCGACGCTGAGTTGGTGGGAGCAACCGCGCTCGTGCCCGGCGACGTCGGCCCCGACGCCGACCCACATCGCACGTACTTCGGTGGGCGCCCGCGCATCCGCAGCGGCTACCTCCGCATCGTCGTACACAACGACTCCGTCGCCGAGCCCGACGAGACCATGCACCTCGTGCTCTCGAACGCCGAGGGCGCGGTGATCGCCGACGGCGACGCGACCATCACGATCAAAGACGACGACGGCCCCACGCCGCGCGCGACGCCGCGGGAGCTCGCGCGGACGAACGCGTACGGCACCTTCGGCGGCGGCGCGTATGTCGCAGCGGGCGATCTCGACGGCGACGGTCGCGCGGAAATCATCACCGGCGCGGGCAAGGGCGGCGGACCCCACGTGCGCGTGTTCCGTTACGCGAACGGGCAACTCAGTCCGGTCGCCGACGTCATGGCCTACGCCGGGACGTTCACGGGCGGTGTACGCGTCGCCGTCGCCGACATCAACGGCGACGGTCGCGACGAAGTCGTCACGGCGCCAGCGTCGGGCGGTTTCCCCGTGGTGCGTGTGTTCGCGTTCGCCAACGGCCGCCTAGCGAAGGTCACCGAGTTCCTCGCCGGTCCGGCGACCTTCTTGGGCGGCGTCACGGTGACCAGCACCGACGCCGATAACGACGGCGTTGACGACCTCGTCACCATGCTCGACGGCACCGGCAGCTACTCAGTCGTTGCCCGCAAACTCGACGACGAGATGCGGACCGTCCAGCTCATCTCGATCCGTCCCTTCGGCGACGACTACAGGTCTGGCGCGACCGTCGCCGGCATCGACACCGATGCGTATGGGCAGGCGGGCGTCGCCGTCGGGATGGGCGGGATCTACGGCAACGCCTTTCAAGTGGTCGAGTACGTCCCGGCGGGCCTCGAATGGGATCCCGACAAGGTGCTCGAGAGCTACCCCAACGGGTGGACCAAGCCCTACACCTGGGACTTCTACGGCGGCGTCGAGATCGCAGCGGGCCACATCCGCCGGGTAGGCCGCGCCGATCAGATCGTGGTCGCGCCGGCCGGCGAGGGCGGCCCACACGTGAAGGTCTACGACATCGCCCAGTACTCACCCGCGGTGCTCACCGAGTTCATGGCGTACGAGCCGACCTTCACCGGCGGCGTGCGTCTCGCCGTCGCCGACGTCGACGGTGACGGCCTCGCCGAAATCATCACTGGTCCCGGCCCCGGCCGCACTGCGGACGTCGTCGTGCGAAAGCTGTACTCGCGCGTGTGAGTTCGCTGCGGCGGACCGAGAGGGTCCATCGGGATTCCGTCAAATGCCGCCGACCTAGCGGTGTGCTCTCAACACGTTGTTGTCACGAGACAGTTAGCTTCTCCACCGTTTGACCGGTGACTTCACTGATGAGGGCGAAGTCCTTGTCGACGTGCAGCACGGTGAGGCCGTTGAGTTCTGCCGTCGCCGCAACGATGAGGTCGGGAATGGAGGGCGCGCGATGGCGCCCTGTCGCCGCGAGCTCGAGCTGTACGGCCATCGCTCGATCCTCGATGGCTGGCGTCTGATACTCGACCGGCATTGAGACAAGGGGCGGCCGCCGGACTGACTCGCGCAGGTCGTCGCCGTTCCGCGCCGAGAAACCCACTTCGAGCCGCGTAACCACAGCAATCCGGACAAGCCCACGTTCAATCCGATTTGCCCACTGACCTGCGTCGGGGCTGGCGGACAGCTTGACCAATGCGGACTTGTCGATCAGCCAGCCACTCAATCCCACGCACCCCGCATGATCTCCGGATCATCGAGGTCAACGAAGGCCGCAGCGAAGGCAGCGAGGTCGTGTTCTGTGACAGCGACGGGCTCGACGTCGCGATGAACCAGCCGACGCAGGTATTCGTTTCGGGAGATCCCGAGCCGGCTGGCGCGCGCGTCAACCGCGGCGATCTCCTCATCGCTGAGGTTACGAACAAGTACGTCTGCCACAACTCCACCTCCGGTGCTATCACCTGCTATCAGATTACCGGAGCTGCTGACACGCAGCTGAACCCCGTCGGCACGACCTCAAGTGCACTTCAAGTCAACGAACGAGATCCGTAGCGACGCGGCGTCGGTGACGCACGGATTGTTAAGAGGGTGAATCGATGAATACGGCGATCATCTGCATGCGCCCGTCGTCGCCGATCTCGGCGAAGTCGGTCCCGTACGTGCGCTCGTCGGACACCAGGCCGAAGGCTGAAACGTTTTTCGCTCGGGGACGGGACCAATAAGCGGCCTTCTTTCGTCGAGCGGGGTCGCATGCGTTGCGATGGATCTAAACCCTTGGCCGGACGCACACCACGCCGGTTGTGGATCCGTCGGACGACGAAGGTCCTCGTACGCTGCGTGCGTGAATCGCATCGTGGTTGTTGGCGGCACGGGCTCGGGGAAAACCACTCTGGCGACCGCGTTGTCCGCACGACTCGGTCACACCCACATCGAGTTGGATGGCTTGTGGTGGCAACAAGACTGGGCCCACGTTGCGCCTGAGGAACTCGCGCACACACTGCGAGCAAGCTTGGCGAATTTGGACAACTGGGTTGTGGACGGCAACTACCTAGACCAGATCGATGGCGCTCTTCTGTGGCAAGAGGCTGACACTTTGGTGTGGCTCGACCTTCCTCGTCACATTTGCTACCGCCGCGCGGTCTTCCGAACCGTTCGACGAATTCTCACGCGAGCACCGCTATGGAACGGCAACCGGCAGAACATCGCGGTTTTGAGCCCGCAGTCGCTGATCGCCTTGTGGCGCCTCTGGCCCACCTATAGCAGCGCGATTCGCCAACGTCTTGACTCAGGCGAGTTCGGCCACCTCAACGTCGTGCGCCTCCCGACTGCCGCGGCAGTCGCCGGCTGGATCAGCACGGCCGCCGCTTAGCCTGCACGCAGTCAACGTTGAAGGGCACGCCAAGCCAGCCGTGGGCCAGGACCTACAAGCCGGGCGGCGGTGGATCGAAGAACACCGAGATCGTCTTCATCCGACCGTCGTCGCCTAGCTCAGCGAAATCAGTTCCATAGGAACGCTCGTGACCGACGATCCAGACAAAACCGCCGCGGCCGACGCCATGATGCGACTGAATCGGAGTAGTCATCTCCACGCGCACGGCGACTCCTTCTGGCCACGTCGACTGGTAGTCGGCGATCGCCTGATCGAGTTCGTCGATGCCGACCACCTCGTGCTCAAAGCCTTCCTGCAGGAACCGGATCCCAGGACTGCAAGCGGCCTCCAAAAGGTCGCGCCGCCTGTTCGCGTCGGTCTCGTTCCACGCCTCCGCGTACCACTGCGCCAGTTCATCCGGGGTTGCCATCACCGAGGTTTACCGCCTCCAGACAAGTCGATGCCGAGGGACGACGTCCGTACCGCGAAGCTCGGAAAGACGTGCAGGTTGTAGTGCCAAACATCTTGGTTGCCGGCCGGCTCGTTGTGCTGACGAGTCGAGACGCCGTCGCAGTCGGATCGGGTCGCGAGCAGTCGCATCCACTGGTTGGTGAGCGCCCGGGACGAGACAGTTGCGTTGACACCGTTGCGTAATCGGTTGCTAGGGCGAGCGCGACATACCAAGGTACGCCCGACATGAAAGACGACGAGCGGCCTGATCCGCCTTACACCGGCGATGAGCGCGCCACGCTCGCTGGGTTCCTTGATTTCCAGCGGGCCACGCTTAAGTGGAAGTGCGACGGTCTCTCCGACGAGCAGTTGCGCCAGCGATCGCTCCCGACGTCAGCGATGTCGCTCATCGGGCTCGTGCGTCACCTTGCCGACGTCGAACAGAACTGGTTCAGCGTTTCGCTCGACGGGCAGACAGCGTCGTGGCACTACTGGCACCGAGGTCCGGACGGCAGCGACACCGACTGGCAGGTCGAAACAGCCGACGTCCACGAGTCGTTCCAGGCTTGGCGACACGAAATTGACCACGCCCGCCGCATCGTCGCCGAGAGCGAGTCGCTCGACCGGACCTTCAAGCATCCCCACGACGGCCCCGTCACCCTCCGCTGGATCCTCACCCACATGATCGAGGAGTACGCGCGCCACAACGGACACGCCGACCTCCTTCGCGAGGCGATCGACGGCACCGTCGGCGAGTGAGCGAGCGACCTTCTGTCAACCGATCAGCACTGACGACCCGCAGACGCTCGATCTTGCCATTAGCTCGCCGATCTCAACAACGATCCTCGGAGAGCTTTG